>JBIQJK010000146.1:0-2454 GCA_044507535.1 Planctomycetaceae bacterium
GGATCGGGAGATCGGGGGAGGGGGGGGCGGTGTCGATCGCGGACCTGCGGGATGCGCCGACGGTGGTGCTGCACGACGTTCACTGCCTGGGGAAGCAGATCCAGGGGTTCTGCGCGGCGCGGCGGGTGCAGTCGCGGGTGACGTGCCGCGGGAGCCAGCTCTCGACGGTGCTGGGGCTGGTGGGGCTGGGGATGGGGTGCTCGCTGGTCCCGGAGATGTGCGCCCGCGCGCATCCGCAGCGGCAGGGGGGCGTGCGGTTCGCGCCGATTGCGCGTGGGGCGCCGACGCGGGAGATCGCGGTGGTCCGGCGGCGGGGGCGGTCGCGGACGCGGGTGGGGGAGTGGCTTGCGGGGGCGATCGCGGGCGCGCTGCGCGACGGGGGGCACTCGTACCCGGCGGGCGAGGGGGCGCGCTGAGCGCGTGTTCACCCGGGCATCAGACGGCGTTCACGCCGCTCGCGGAGACTCTGGTTCGCCCGCGGGGCCGGCGTCCGGCCGCGGCGTCACCGGACCACCATCATCTGCAAGACGGGAGCGCCATGGAACTCAACACACTCGAGTCGCTGCTGGAGGACCAGCTCAAGGACCTGTTCAGCGCTGAGAACCAGCTCGTGAAGGCCCTGCCGAAGATGGCCCGCGCGGCGAGTTCGTCGTCGCTGCGGGAGGCGTTCGAGCGGCACGCGGAGCAGACGCGGGAGCAGATCGAGCGGCTGAAGCAGATCGCCTCCTCGATGGGCGTGCGCCTCGCCGGGAAGCGGTGCCACGCGATGGAGGGGCTGATCGAGGAGGGGAACGAGGTGATGAAGGCGGAGGGGATGGATCCGCTGATCGACGCCGCGCTGGTGGGGGCGGCGCAGCGGACGGAGCACTACGAGATCTCCGCGTACGGGACGGCCCGTGCGATGGCGGAGCGGCTGGGGCTGTCGGAGATCGCGGAGATGCTCCAGCGGACGCTGGACGAGGAGTCGGAGACGGACGAGATGCTGACGCGGATCTCGGTGGGGGAGCTGCTGCCGTCGGCGAGGATGGGCGAGGAGGGTGAGGAGGAGGAAGGGGGCGGGCGCGGCGCGGCCGGTCGGCGCGGGACGCCGGGGCGGGCGCGGACCTCGCGCGCCAAGGCGGGGACGGCCCGCGGCGGGACGCGGGGGACGGGCCGGAGCAAGGCGGGCGGCGGCGGGCGGAGCACGGCCCGGGCCGCGGCGGGGAGCGCGGGTCGGTCCAAGTCCAGGGCCGGGAGCGCCGGTCGCGGGGCAGCGCGGGGCGGCGGCTCCCGGAGCGAGAGCCGGAGCAGGGCGTCGTCGGCGCGCGGTTCGAGCCGGGGCAGCGCGAGCCGGAGGTAGTCGCCGGCGTCGCGTGACCCGGAGGTTGAGGGTCGGACGCGGCGCCCGCCGGATCCGGTAGACTCCGCGGCGATGCCCCACACGCTGCACGCCCGCCGCGAGAACCTGCACGCGCGACCCCGGGCGGGGTGCGCGCCCGTGCTGACCGTCGAGTCCGGCGACGTTGTGACGTACCGGGACATTCCGGATGTGAGCTGGGGGCTGGAGGCGCCGACGTCCACGACCGCCCCGCGGCGGAAGGTCGAGCCCCGGGACCCGGAGCGGGACCGTGGGCCGTGCCTGGTGGGGCCGGTGGCGGTGCGCGGGGCGGAGCCGGGGGATGTAATTGAGGTGCGCATCGAGAGCCTCCGCACGGGGGAGTGGGGGTGGACCTACGCGGGGCGGGGGATCTCCACGCCGGCGCTCAACGGCGCGCTGGGCGTCGGCGATGCGCCGCTGACGCTGCTGCGCTGGTCGATCGACCACGAGCGGGGGAGGGTGATGAGCGAGCGGGGGGAGTCGGTGGCGCTGCGGCCGTTCCTGGGGACGATCGGGCTGGCGCCGGGGGAGGGGGAGGCGGACCCGTGCCCGTGGACGCCGCGGGCGTGCGGGGGGAACATGGACTGCCGCGAGCTGGTGGCGGGGACGAGCCTGTACCTGCCGGTGATGGCGGCGGGCGGGCTGCTGTCGATCGGGGATGGGCACGCGGCGCAGGGGGATGGGGAGCTGAGCGGGACGGCGGTGGAGTGCATGATGGCCGAGGCGCGGCTGCGGCTGGTGCTGCACAAGTCGATGCCGCTGGCGACGCCGCGGGCGCGGACGCCGGAGGGGGCGTGGGTGACGCTGGGGTTCGGGGAGACGCTGGATGCGGCGGCGGAGATGGCGGCGTCGGCGATGCTCGACGTGATGGTCGAGGCGCTGGGGATGGGGCGGGCGGGGGCGCTGGCGCTGGCGAGCAGCCGGGTGAGCCTGCGGGTGACGCAGATGGTCAACCCGCGGCGGGGGGTGCACGCGGTGCTGAGCCCGTCCTGAGGCGTTACGTCGGGGCGGCCGGCGGCTCGGGGGCTCTCAGGGTCGCGGCGAGCGCCATCGCCGGGAGGCACAGGAGCGCGAAGGCCCAGAGGGGGGCGGTGGAG
>JBIQJK010000146.1:2464-7847 GCA_044507535.1 Planctomycetaceae bacterium
GTGAGGGCGGGGTGGAGGGGGGAGGCCCCGGTTGCCAAACTTGCGGCGGGGGGTAGTTGAGCAGGGAGACGACGAGGGCCTGTTCGGGCGCGGAGGCGAAGAGTCCGAGGGTGGCCACGCCGGCGACGGTGTGCCGGGGTACCAGGAGAGTCGGTGGATCATGAGCGACGGGGGTAGGCGGGGGTGGCGGCGGGGCGCGCTGCGGCCCGTCTCGAAGGCGCCCCTCGCTCGTGCATCACGGAGAAAGCGGAGCGGTCCGCGGGATGGTTCCCGCGGGCCGCGGCCGCAGAGGGAGATCAGGGGCGGATCGGGCTGCGGGTCACGGGTGTTCGGGCGCCTGGCCCTCGTCGCCCTGGTGGCCGCCGGTGCCGCCGCTGCCGCCCGGATCGACCTCGCCACCGGGGTCGCCGATGACCACGCCGGTGTTCCTGGCCTTGACGCACAGGGGCATGCGGAAGAAGCGGATGTCGCGGCTGGGGTCGAAGTTCACCTCGTAGAGCTGCTTGAGGCGGCCGCTGCCGTCGGGCTCGACGGTGAGCTCCTTGAACATCGCGGTCCGCTGCGAGGACCCCTCGAACTTCGCGAAGAAGGCGAGGTACGGGTGCACCACGTTGTTGCAGTCGACGACCTCGAAGTATTCGGGGTGGCCGAAGCTCCAGCCGTTGGGATCGGTGAGGTCGGTGGCGCGGAGGAGCATGTGCTCCGGGGCGTCCATGTCGTTCCAGCTCGAGAGGGCGAGGGAGGAGAAGGGCTGGCCGGGCTCGGTCATGCGGTAGACGATCTGATACGCGGCGGAGTTGGTGGTGTTGCGCGAGTAAACGAGGTAGTAGCGGTCCGTCTCGGGGAGGTAGAAGGCGGTGGCGCCCTCGCCGACGCCGCCCCAGCCCCAGCGGTACCCGCCGCCGGTCATGGCGCCGTTGTCAACCCACTGCCAGTTGCCGTTGGCATCCTTGGCGAAGTTGCGGTTGGAGCGGTTCCTGGCGGCGGCCAGGGGGATGGCGGACTGGGTGTCGTGGAAGGTGAACTGGGTGCCCTGGAGGGGCATGGCGGCGATGTGGTTGCCCCACTCGTCGTTGCGGCAGCCCTTGCGGCCGTCCCAGTTGTAGATGAGCACGCGCTTCCAGGGGTCGTTGTTGGGGAGTTTGGGGTCGAAGAAGACGAAGGGGTCGATGGTCAGGATGCTCGCCTGGATGTTGGGGCAGGTCGTCTCGTTGTGCTCGAATCCCCGTGCATTGATGGGGGGGTCGCACGCGGGGGGATCGTCGTAGAGCTTGCGCTGCAGGGTGGTGTAGCCCGGGACGTTGCAGAGGGTGCCGAGCATGTCGATGGTCGCGGTGTTGGGGATCAGCCGGCCGACGGCGGCGCCGCCGTCGAAGTAGGACCGGAGGGCGCCGTCGCTGTCGGGGAGCCGGTAGCCGAACCAGGCCTGCCAGCCGAGGCCGGCGCGGTGATCGGCGAAACGGATGCCGTCGTCGATCAGGGGATCCTTGTTGTGCCACTGGAGGAACTTGCTGCGGCGGATGCGGACGTGGAACGTCGAGTGGTCGCCGTCGTCGAAGCCCTTTTCGACGGCCGAGAAGGTGAGGTAGACAAAGGGATCAACGCCGCCCTGCGTCGGGTCCATGTACAGGTGAGGGGCCCAGAGGCGGGTGAACCACTTGTCGTTGTTCAGGTGGAGCGTCGCCTGGTCCGTGCCCCATGCGATGTACTGCTCCGATGCGACGCCGAAGTCGTTGGGCGCGAACGCCATCATGTGCAGCTCGAAGTTCGCGAAGTCCTTCGTGCGGTAGATCAGGAAGTTGATGTCGGTCGGGGCCGAGCTGCCCGAGGGGCGGAAGAAGTCCTCGCCGTTGGTGCCGGTGATGTAGAACCAGTCGTCGATCTGGAGCACCGTGGGGTCCGCGAGGCGGATGTGGGGCCCGACGATGTACTGCGTGGGATCCGTGGAGCTGGCGCAGTAGGTGAAGTTGTGGTAGTCGTTCAGGTCGGCCTCGAGCGGCTCGGTCGGGGCCGCGGAGTCGTTGAGCCAGTTGAGGATGCGGTAGAAGCCCCCGGTGGGGTCCGGGACGTACGCGGCGTCGATCCGCTCCTTGGGGAGGATGCCGCACTGCTGCGCCAAGGCGGCTGGGGAGGAGGCGGCGCACGCCGCGGCCGCCAAGCCCAGGAGCAGCGTCCGGGTCGTTGACCGGACGCCGCCGGCGGCGGCTCGATGAGGTCGGTCCAACATTGAATGTCTCCTTCAACACGGGCCCTGAGACGGCCCCGCCGCGACTCACGGCGAGAGTTCGCCGTTCAGTGGGCGGCGGCAAACATACCCGGCGCTGAGGGGGAGTGAAACAGAAAAGTCGCCTCTGTGGATAAGGGGGCGCATCGATGTGTACATCGGCACATCCGTGTGTGACGTACGATGTTCATGCACACGGGTGTGTCCCTGGCCGCCGTGTCGTTCGGCGGGGACTCCCCCTGGAACACCCGAACTGGGGTGACGCGTGGCCGGAAGGCTCGCTAATCGGGAGGGGTGGGTCAGCCGCCGGCGGGCTTGGCCGGGTAGCCGCGGGCGCGGAGGGTTTCGAGCACCTTGTCCCGGTGGTCGCCCTGGAGTTCGATCGCGCCGTTCGCGATGGCGCCGCCGGCGCCGAGGGAGGAGCGGAAGTCCTTGAGCATGGCGGGGAGGTCGGAGGCGGCGGGGTCGAGGCCGGTGATGACGGTGACGAACTTGCCGCGGCGCTTCTCGCGGCGGACGCGGGCGGGCTGGTCCTTGGGGAGGAGGATGGCGCCGGAGGCGTCGCGGGGGCAGCGGCAGCGGTCCAGGGGCTGCTCGCAGCGCTCGCAGGTGACGGGGCGTTCCAGGGGTGTACCGGCGAAGAGGCCCGACATGATGGGCGAGCATAGCCGCGGCGGGGGTCCAACAATGGCCCATGCGACGCGGCCAGGACCACCGACCGAGTTACCACGAGTCCTCGAACGATCCCGGCAACGGGTTCAGCAAGCGGGAGCTGATGGAGGCGGCGGGGATCTCGGCGAAGACGTTCGACGCGATCCGGAAGGCGGCGCGGGTGCGTGGGCCGGGGCACGGGGGGCTGGACTGGCTCTTCTCGCTGTCGGATGTGGTCGCGCTGGTGCAGCGGGCGGAGAGCGGGACGTTCAGCGAGCGGGGAGGGCCGGCGGCGGCGGCGTGGCGGGAGCTGCTGGCGGAGCGCGGGGTGACGCTGCCGCGGCGGCCGTCCTGAGGGGTCGGGGAGGGGTTCGTTCGGACGAGTTGGATTGGTGCGGTGTCGCGTGAAATAGCGGGGCGGTGCGGCGGCGTTTGTCCTTGTGTCCCGGTGTGAGTTAGGACTTACTTGACGTCGGCCGCCGGGCGGAACCAAAGGAGTGGACAGATGGTCCGTGCATCGCAGAGAAATCGGAAGGGCCGTGTGGGGCTGGGGCTGGCCGCGATCGTGGCGGCGGCAGCGCTGGCGGTCCCGGCGTTGCCGGCGCTGGCGGATGGTGACGGCTACCGGCGCGGGCGGTCGCACCAGCACGATCATGGGCGTTCAAGCCATCGGCACAGCCACCGCGGCCATAGCCATGGCCACAGCCACCATCATCATCATCACGGGCACTTCCGCGCGGGGGTGCGGGTGCACATCGGGACGCCGCCGATCGTGATCGGGCACCGGCCGAGCCCGGTGTACGTGCGGGAGCGGGTGGTGGTGCGGGAGCCGGCGTACGTGGCGCCGCCCCCGCCTCCTCCGCCGCAGACGATCATCATCTCGCAGCCCCCGCCGCCCCCTCCGCCGCCGGTGTACGTGCCGGCGCACACGGCGCCGGTGATCCGGACGACGCCGCAGCAGGCGACGGTGGTGATCCCGTCGGGGCCGTCGGCTCCGGCGACGCCCGCCGCGGTGGCGACGCCGACGCCGGTCGCGCCGCCGGCGCCGCAGGCGGCGTCGCCGCTGGACGTGCTGCCGAAGGAGCTGTCGGTGGCGGCGTACCGCTCGGGGCACACGATCATGGTCGTGGTCAAGGGGGTGAACCCCGCGGGGGCGTTCAGCACCGCGCTGACGGCGGGCGACCTGCACGGCGAGTCGCCGGAGGTGGTGCTGCGGAACACGCCGGTGCCGGGCAGGACCGCGGAGGGGGAGACGGAGTTCCACGTGACGATCGCGCTCAAGCTGGAGCGGGCGGTGAGCGCGGTGACGGTGCTGGTCGCGGACAAGGCGTACCGGGTGCAGATCGTGGATGTGCCGTCGCTGTCGTGATTGACTGTGCGGTGGGCGGGGCTGGATGAAACGAAAGCCGGGGACGGCGAGGCCGTCCCCGGCTTGTTCACCTTTGCGGCAGGCGGATGGGGCGGTCGGGCGGGGCTCAGTGGCCGGCGGGGGCGCTGGCCGTGGGGCCGGACTTGCGGGTGTAGTGGATCTCCATCATCTTGTACTCCTCGCCCGTCTTGGGGTTGAGGCCGTACATCTCCATGATGGAGGTGTCCTTGTTGATGAAGCGCTGCACCTCGCGCATGGTGGTGGGCTTCTTGGTGATGGGGCAGTTGTAGGTGAGCTTCCAGGTGAGGGTCTTGCGGTCGCTGGAGAGCTCGCCGGCGCCGGTGGCGATGCCGGTGGACATGTTGTCGATCCAGGTCGCCTGGAACTGCTGGCTGACGTTGTCGAAGGCGTAGATGCCGGAGCCCTCGAAGAGGCCCATGTCGGGGATCTCGCCGGAGGTCTCGCACTTGATGTAGCGGCCGTCCATGATGGAGGAGATGACGGTGGTGCAGGTGCTCTCGATGGGGGGCATGGAGGGGTCCATCCACATCTTGGTCTTGCCCTCCCAGGTGCCGACGCTCTCGGCGAGGAAGGCGTGCATCTCACCGGGGGTGCCGGCCTCCATGCAGGCCTGCACATCCTCCATGGTCATGCCGGGGGGGAGCTGCATCTCGGGCTGGCCCGCATCCTGACCGGGCTGGGCGAGGGCGATGGACCCGGCGATGGCGGCGAGGGCGACGGCGGCGAATCGACAGCTGCGGTTCATACAAGTCTCCTGTGTGTGGGCGGGGATGCGCGGCCCCGCGCGGGGCGGCGCTTGGCTTCGGAGGGGAGTGCAGTGTACCGGGGTGAGGGATTCCGTATATGAAAACCCGAGGTCCATCTTCGTGCTGGAAAGGGGCGATCGGAGGTGGGGTGCAGGGTGCGGGAGGACTGAGGGGGGCGTGCCCCGGACATGTCCCTATTGTGCGGAGTTTGTTGTGATCGTCAATAGGGGTTTGATCGGCGGATTTGAGATTTGATGGAAGCGCTTGCAGGAGCTGGGGTTATGGATCAAAAAAAGTTGGCGGCGGCGGGGTGTGGATAAATCGGTCCGCGCGGCCGCGGGTGGGGCGGCGGGGTGGTGATGCGGCGAGCTA
>JBIQJK010000147.1:0-7729 GCA_044507535.1 Planctomycetaceae bacterium
GCTGCGCGCCTGGGGTGGGGAGGGGGGAGGCGGGGTGCGCGGCTGGGTTCGGGCGGCTCGCGAGGTGCGCGAGGAGGGGTTTGCCATGACCAGTGTTGCCGAGGTGCTCCGGGTGAAGGGGTGCGAGGTCGCCACGATCTCGCCGGAGGCGAGCGTGCTGGAGGCGGCGCGGGAGATGAACGCGCGGCGGATCGGGTCGCTGGTGGTGGTCGAGGAGCCGCGGGGGGAGGCGGGGGAGCGGCAGGGGTCGATCGCGGCCCGGCGGGTGGTGGGGATCGTGACCGAGCGGGACCTGATGACGCGGGTGATCGCGGCGGAGCGGGACCCGAGGTCCACGACGGTGCGCGAGGTGATGACCACCCCGGTGGTCTACTGCACGCGATCGACCACGGCGGAGGAGCTGCGGGGGACGATGCGGGAGCGGCGGATCCGGCACATTCCCGTGGTCGAGGGGGATTCGCTGTGCGGGATCGTCTCGATCGGCGACCTCAACGCGCTGGAGGCGGAGGCGATGATGCAGACGATTACGGTTTTGGAGGAGTACATCACGAGGGGGTGAGAAGGGGCCAAATGGCAAAGGGCCAAATGGCCAAATGAAGAGCGAGGTTCAATGCCTCCCTCCGAGTTTGGCCCTTTGGCTCTCTGCTATTTGGCCCGTTTTCTAACCCGCGATCGCGGCCATGCGGGTGATGGTGGACGGGGATTCGGCCTCGCCGGTGCGGGCGCTGAGGAGGGCGGCGCCGGCCATGGCCAGGGCGCGGGGCTCATCGATGGGGGCGGGCGAGGCCTCGCGGCCGGTGAAGTAGCGGTGGAGGGCGTCGGCGAAGACGGCGGCGCTGCGGCCGGGGAGGGTGCCGCCGGCGGTGGCGGCGGTGCGCTCATCAGACCCCGGGGGGAGGGGGGGGCCGCCGAGGCCGCGGGAGGCGTCGATGCGCCGGCCGTCGGGGGCGACCCACTCGAAGCCGTCGTCGTAGATGCGGATGCGCCCGCCGGGACCGAGGAGGGCGATGGAGCGGTTCCAGCGGCCGGCGCAGTCGCTGAGGACGATGGCGGCGCCGCGGCCGTCGGCGAAGCGGCAGTTGCAGGTGATGTCGCCGCGGAGGCCGCGGAGGGACTCGCCGGGGAGCTTGTGGAGCGTGCCGCCCGCGCCGGCGGCGATGCCCGGCGCGCCTCCCCCATCCCCCCCACTGCCGCCGTCGCCGGCGGCGATGGTGGAGTCGGGGTCGCGCACGCCCTTTCCGGGCCAGATGTAGGAGGCGTCGATGGTCTCGGGCTCGCCGAGGAGCCAGGCGATGACGTCCATGGCGTCGAGGAGGCGGGCGCCGAGGGAGCCCTCGCCGCGGCCGGACCAGGCCTCGAAGGCGACGGTGCGGACGGGGCCGAAGGCGTCGAGCACCTCGGCGGCCTCGAGGACGGGTCGGCTGAGTCGGGTGCGGGGGACGAATCGGAGGAGTTCGCCGCCGGCGCCGGTCCCTGCCCCCCCCACCGCTCCCCCGCCGATGCCGGTGGCGCCCCAGGCGCCGGCGGCGCGTTCGAGAGCGGAGGCGGGGATGGGCTCGGAGGTGGCGACCCTGCTGCCGCGGGAGCGGAAGGCGCGGATGGCCTCGAGGTCGCTGGGGATGGAGCCGGCGCCGAAGTCGCCGGGGGCGGCGAGCCAGGCCGCGGCGGCGTTGGTGGTGGTGGAGAGGGCGGCGCGGAGGTCGTCGAGGGGCTGGCCGCCGAGGGCCTCGGCGAGCTCGCGCGAGCGGCCGCGGGCGGGAGAGCCGACGGCGACGATGCGGAGGTTGGCCCGCTCGGCGACGGCGCGGACGAGGGGCGCCTGCTCGGGGTCGAGCCAGACGAGGGTGGGGATGGGGTCGGAGTCGGGCATGGCGGCGTGTGGTGGTGTCGTCGTCGAAGCGGGATGCTACCGCGCGCGGGGCGGGGCGTGTTGCGATGTGGAGGGAGGACGAGGCGGGCAGGATAAGGGAAGAGAGAAGTCCCGGGACCTATGATTTCTTTCGGTGGTGCGGACATGCGGCCGCCGGATGGGTCCGGGAAACCGGCTGGTCCGGAGGAAAGTCCGAGCACGAGAGGACACGGTGGTGGGTAACGCCCACCCGCCCGGCCGATGCGTTCCGGTCGCGGGCGAGGGAAAGTGCCACAGAGAAGATACCGCCGATGGCCCCGGGCGACCGGGGATCAGGTAAGGGTGAAAAGGTGCGGTAAGAGCGCACCGCCCGGGTGGCGACACCCGGGGCATGGCAAACCCCACCGCGTGCAAGGTCGCGCAGCCCTCGCCCCGGTCCGCAAGGGCCGGGGACGGCCGGTCCGGCCGGAAGAGGGCGGGTAGACCGCTGGGGTGAAAGCCCCGACCGTGTCGGCAACGGCACGGCAAGAGAAATGGCCGCGGCCGCCGCGAGGCCCTTCCCGAGCCCCCGTCAATCGCAAGGGAGGGGAACCGGCGGCGAGCACAGAACTCGGCTTACACGTCCGCACCCGACCGTGCGCGGGCCCCCGGGAGACCGGGGGCCCGCGGCCGTTTTGGAAAGGGCCAAACGGCAAAGGGCCAAGTTCGGACGTGTGGGGTCGGGCGCCGCGGTCTGGATTCGGCCCTTTGGCCCTTTGCGATTTGGCTATTTGCTCGCCGCCCTCGCGGCGAGGTAAGCGACCCAGTTGTCGTCCAGCGGCTCGCCATCGGCAACGGGGCGGACGTAGAGGTTGCCTTCGGCGTCGGTGGCGTCGCCGAGGCGGTCGTAGAGGTCGATGCGCTTGAAGCCGGCCTCGGTCATGGCGTCGCGGAGCTCGGGGATGGTCCAGAGGCGCCAGTGGTAGGTGAACGCGTCGGGGAGGGTATAGGGGCGGGGGGCGGCCTTGGCGTTGCGGGGGCGCGGGGGCTGGACCTTGAAGTGCATGGCGTTGGTGACCATGGCGGTGGCCTGGTCGGCGGTGCGCTGCTCCCAGGTGTAGGTGATGGTCTCGCGGCTGGGGCCGCGGAGGGTTCGGGTGTAGGTGGCGGGGCGGTAGGCGTCGAGGCCGCCGTAGAGGTCGGCGACGAAGACGCCGCGGGGGTTCAGGGAGGCGCGGACGGCGCGGAGGTACTTGAGGAGGGTGGCGCGGTCGTGGAGCTCGCAGAGGGCGAAGTTGAGGGCGGCGACGACGTCGGCCTTGTCGCGGGCGCGGAGGACGTCGGTGCAGACGGCGGTGATGTTGGGGTTGGCGGGGTCGTCGGGGGAGCGGTGGACGCCGCGGGTGAGGGCGCGGGCGAGGGGCCCGGGGTCGCGGTCGATGACGATGGCCTTGCTCCTGGGATGGAGGGCGGTCCAGGCGCGGGCGATGGCGCCGGGGCCGGAGAAGTCTTCGCGGAGAGTGCGAGGGTTGCGCCCGTGAACGGCGTGGAGGAAGCGGGCTTCCTGGTCGGGGGCCTGGGCGCAGAGTTCGTAGAGGTCGTAGCGGTCGAGTTTGTTCTGGGGAGGCATGAGGTGGAGAGGATAGGGAGGTTCAGAGGGGCACCCGCCGCGGCCCCCCGCCCTCGGGGCGGGAGCTTCGAAGGGGGAGGATGGGGGAGAGGGGGCGGAAGAGAGGGAGAGAAGAGGGAGACGCGGGCTGGCCCCCTCAAAGCCCGTGCCACGAGGGATCAGGCCATGCGGATCCAGCGCCAGAGGGTGCGGAAGTTGGGGGGCTTGCCGTACATGAGGATGCCGACGCGGAAGACCTTGGCGGCGGCCCATGCGGCGAGGAGGGCGCTGAGGACGCCGACGGCGATGGTGGCGGGGATCTGCCAGGCGGGGACGGGCTCGCTGCCGGCGAGGCGGATCATCATGACGAAGGGGTTCAGGCCGGGGACGAAGGAGAGGGCGGTGACCCAGACGGCGTTGGGGGCGCGGCTGATGGGCATGACCAGGAGCCAGGGGAGGACCATGGCGGCCATGACGGGGGTCATGAGGGTCTGGGCCTCGCGCATCTCGGTGACCGCGCTGCCGACGGCGGCCATGAAGGAGGCGATGAGGAAGAAGGCGATGAGGAAGAAGATGAGCAGGTAGACGATGTTCACGGGGTTGAGGAGGTGGTCGAGGCTGAAGATCAGCAGGGAGGCGATGCCGACGCCGGAGTAGAGGGTGAGGATCAGCAGGCCGACGGCCATCTGGCCGACGATCTTGCCGACCATGAGCTGCATGGGGGAGACGGCGCTGAGGAGGACCTCCATGACGCGGCTGGACTTCTCCTCGATGGTGGTGGTGAGGAGGTGCTGGCCGCCGGTCATGACGGACATCATCAGCAGGAGCATGAAGGCGACGGGGATGAGGAAGCCGGTGATCTCGGTGAGCTTGGAGACGGGCTTGTCGCCGTCGTCGGTGACGGTCCGGCCGGTGACCTCCGGCTCCCGGAGCAGGGCGCGGACGTCTTCCGGAGAGAGGTCGCCGGCCTGGGCGCGGGGGTCGCTCCTGACGCGGGCGTCCACGATCGCGGCGGAGATGCGCCGGCTGATCTCCTGCTGGACCTGGAAGTCGAGCTTGTCGGCGAAGTAGACCTCGTAGGGCTCGTAGTCGCCGTCGTCGCCGGCGAGGACGGCGCCCGGGGGGACGACGGCGAGGGCGAGGCGCTGCGGGGGATCGCCCTCGGCGCGGGCCGCGGCCTTGGGGTCGCGGACGCGGGCGGCCAGGACGGGGCTCTTTTCGGCCTCGGGGTCGGCGGTCTCGGGGAGGAGGCGGAGGGAGAGGGTGGGGACCGAGCCGTTGGCGCGGGCGGCGGCGGTGCGGGAGATGCCGCGGACCATGCTGCGCTGGCGGTCGTCGGCGCCGACGGCGTCGGCGGCGCGGTCGAGGGTGTGGTTGATGGCCTCGGCCTGGCGGGCCTGCTCGGCGGCGACGCCCTCCTTGCTGAATCGGTACTCGACGCCGGGGGCGACGAGGCCGCCGGTGTGGTCGATGAGGGCGACCTCGCCGGCGACCTTGGGGCCGTCGAGGTTGGAGAGGACCATGACGGCGCCGAGGGCGACGATCATGATCACGGGGGTCATGAGCATGCCGACGATGAAGCCCTTGGTGAGGACGGTGGAGCAGAACTCGCGGAGGGCGACGTGGAGGGTCTTAGGCATTGAGGGCGGCCTCCTCTTCGGCGGCGTCGGTCTCGGGGTCGGCGGCGCCGAGCTCGGCGCGGGAGGGGGCCTGCTCGCCGGAGCGCTGGACGAGGTCGATGAAGACGTCCTCGAGGCTGACGCGCTTGAGCTCGAGGCGGCGGACGGGGAGGGCGGCGGCGATGCGGGCCATGGCCTGGGCGACGTCCACGCGCTCGTCGAGGCGGGCCTCGTAGACGCGGCTGCGGAGGCCGGCGCCGACGCCGCGGACGACCCTGGCGACGCCCTCGACGCGGGCGAGGGCGTCGAGGTCCTCCTCGTGCATGGGCTCGACGATGACGCTCTTGGGGTCGAAGCGTGCGAGGATGTCGCGCATGGAGTCGTCGAGGACCTTGCGGCCGTGGTGGATCATGAAGACCCGGTCGCAGAGCTGCTCGGCCTCGTACATGGTGTGGGTGGAGAAGATGATGGTGCGGCCCAAGCGGTGCTGCTCGTCGATGAGCTCGCGCATGAGGCGGCGGTTGACGGGGTCGAGGCCGGAGAAGACCTCGTCGAGGATGAGCAGCTCGGGCTCGTGGAGGGTGGCGGCGAGGAACTGGACCTTCTGCTGCATGCCCTTGGAGAGCTCCTCGCAGCGCTTCTTCTCGGCGTCGGCGAGGCCGACGCGGGCGAGCCAGTCGCGGATCTTGGGGCGGAGGCCCTGGGGGTCGACGCCCTTGAGGCGGGCCATGTAGGCGAGGAAGGCGCCGACCCTCATCTTGCGGTAGACGCCGCGCTCCTCGGGGAGGTAGCCGATGCGGTCCTTGGACTCGATGGCGCTGGCGCGGCCGAGGACGCGGATGTCGCCGCGGTCGGGGAAGATGATCGACATGATCATCCGGATGGTGGTGGTCTTGCCCGCGCCGTTGGGGCCGATGAAGCCGCAGACGGTCCCGGCGGGGACGCGGAGGGAGAGGTTGTCCACGGCGAGCTTGGGGCCGAAGGATTTGGTCAGACCGTCGATGGCGATGGCATCGGTCAACAGGACGCTCCGGCGCTTGGGATCCCCGCCCCTGGGTGAGTGCAGGTCTTAAGATCCCATAATACGCGGGAGCGGGTGGCGGGTTTTCCTCGTGGGACTGCTAGCATCGGCGGCCGAGCGACGGGGCGCGGGGTGGGGAGGGGTGTGGAGGTGGAGAGGTGAGCAGGTGTGGAGGTGAGGGAGGGGAAGAGGTGAAGAGGAACCCCCCCATCCCCCCCCATTCCCCGCTCTCAGGGCGGGGGCTTCGAGAGCGAAGGATTTGGAGAGGGGGAGTCGGGAGGCCATGTAGATTGGGGAGGGAGGCCACATGGAGCCCTCACTGCCCTCTCCCGATGGGAGAGGGGGGCGGAGGGGAAGATGGGGAGGGGAGGGAGGGAGAGGAGGAGCACGGGCGGCGCAGAGCCGCCAGCCGTGGCACCCGGAGGAGAAGGGGTCGAGAGGGGAGACACGGGCTGGGAGCCTGTGCCACGGATTGAGAAGGAGAGCACGGGCTGGAACGCCCGTGCCACGCACGGGTTGACACCATGCCGGACCTGATTGCCGAGATCCCGCCGACGCTGCTGGCGAAGCTTGATTCGCTCGCGGCGGACTACGACGACATCGAGCTGAGGCTTGGCGATCCGGCGATCGCATCGGACCACCGGCAGGCGCGGGCGCTGTCGATGCGGCGGTCGGCGCTGGAGCCGGTGGTGTCGGGGTACCGGGAGTTCCGGCGCCTGGCGGCGGAGGCGGCGGGGCTGCGGGAGGTGATGGAGTCGGGGGGGGACCGGGAGCTGGCGGAGCTTGCGGGGGCGGAGCTGCCGGAGGTGGAGGCGCGGGCCGCGGCGGTGCTGGAGGGGGTGAAGAAGAAGCTGGTGCACAGCGAGGACCAGGCGGTGGACTCGGTGATGCTGGAGCTCCGCGCGGGGACGGGCGGGGACGAGGCGGCGCTGTGGACGCGCGACCTGCTGGAGATGTACACGAAGCTGGCGGCGAGGCGCGGGTGGGCGTTCGAGGTGCTGGAGATGACGCCGGAGCCGTCGGTGGGCGGGGTGCGGTCGGCGGTGGTGAACGTGCGGGGGGAGGGGGTGTGGACGATCCTGGCGTTCGAGGCGGGGGTGCACAGCGTCAAGCGCGTGCCGGCGACGGAGGCGCAGGGGCGGGTGCACACGTCCACGGCGTCGGTGGCGGTGCTGCCGGAGCCGGAGGAGGTGGACGTCAAGATCGACTGGGCGAACGACGTGGTGGAGCACCTGACGACGGCGCAGGGGCCCGGGGGGCAGAACGTCAACAAGGTGACGACGGCGTGCCACCTGGTGCACAAGCCGACGGGGATCGAGGTGCGGATGCAGGAGTCCAAGAGCCTGCAGCAGAACAAGGAGAAGGCGCGGCGGCTGCTGATGGCGCGGCTGTACGAGCTGGAGCTGCGGAAGCAGCACGAGGAGCGGTCGGCGGCGCGGAAGGGGCAGATCGGGACGGCGGCGCGGAGCGAGAAGATCCGGACGTACCGGTTCAAGGAGGGGATCGTGGCGGACGAGCGGCTGCCGGGGGAGTACCGGCTGCGGGAGGTGCTGGCGGGGGAGATGGACGAGCTGTTCGATGCGCTGCTGGAGCAGGAGACGGAGCGGCGGCTGGCGGAGCTGTGAGCCGGCGGGGGGAGGGGCCACACGTTT
>JBIQJK010000148.1:0-7723 GCA_044507535.1 Planctomycetaceae bacterium
GCGTACCACACGTCCCGGTCGGTGGCCGCCTGCATCGCGCTCTGCTCGGGGTAGACCACCCGCCGCAGCAGGCGGTTGGAGGCCGCCAGGGAGGCCCCGGGGCTGTCGCCCGTGCTCACCCCGTACTCGTAGGTGGTCACCTGGTCGTCGCCGTCGATCGCGCCGTCGCCGTCCAGGTCCGCCCACTGCTTGGTCAGCAGCCCATGGGTGTACTCGAAGCGGGTCCAGCGGTCCGACGAGGTGGTCGGGGTGTTCCCGGTGTAGTTCTCGATGGTGGCGATCCGACGCCCCGCCTGGTCGTAGAGCGTCCGGGTGACCACGCCGCGGGGGTCGGTCACGTCCTCCGTCTGCCCGGCGTCGTTGTAGGTGGAGCTGGTCACCAGCACCGTGTCCGAGCGGCTCGGGACGGAGACCTGCGCGGCGCGGTCGAAGCTGCCGGCGTTGTCGGTGGCGTGGTTGGTGCCGTAGAAGGCCGTGGCCAGCGTGCGGTCCAGCTCGTCGTACCACGTGGCGGTGATCTGGATCCGTCCGCGGATGTCCGAGGCGGTGTACACCAGTCCGTCGCCGTCGGCGTTGCTGTCCAGCGCCCCGGTCGTCTGGCCGGAGCCGAAGTCGTTGTGCAGCCGGCTGATGGCCGCGGTCATCACCAGCCGCCCCTGGTCGTCGTAGACGCTCTGGTGCTCCTCGAGCACGACGTCCCCATCGATGGCCATGGCGTCGCCGTAGTCGGCGTCGTCGGAGCTCGAGAGCGTGAAGCGGTGCGTGGCCCGGCCCAGGCCGTCGTAGCGGGTCTTGGTGAACCGCTCGCCCCTGACCTTGGCCACGCGCCCCGCGGGGTCGTACCAGGTGAGCGTCTGCAGGTGGTCGTCGTCGGAGCCGTCGGCCAGGTCGATCTTGTGCCGCTGGGCTTTCCAGACCCGGCCCAGCTCGTCGTAGAAGGTCTGGCTCAGCCCCACGCGGTTGGCCGTCTCGGTCGTTGGGTCGTCCGTGCCGACGGCGATGCCCGCGGTGGAGCTGAAGAGGCCGCTGGCCACCAGCCGGCCGAGGTTGTCGTACTTGTGGAAGGCGTGCGGGCTCTGCGGGTTGGTCTGCAGCAGCATCCGGCCGCGGTAGTCGTGCTGGTAGCCCGTCTGCCGCTGCTCGGCCGTGCCCGCCTGCACGAACTGCGTCCGCGTGGTCAGGTGGCTGTTGCCGCCGCTGGATCCGCCGTCGTAGGCCAGCTCCTCCACCTTCACCATGTCGTCGGCGCCGGTGGTGACGACCCCGCCGCCGAAGGACGAGTCGTTGGTCCCGCGGTAGCGGACGGTGACCCGGCCGAGCTCGTCGTAGACCGTCCGCGTGATCGTCCCGGTCTGGTCCTCCACGCGCCGGACGCGGCCCATGTCGTCGTAGCCGGTCCGGACCGAGTCGTAGTGCGTCCCCTCCGTCCCCGGGAACGAGCCCGCCGCGGGGATATCGAAGTAGGTCCGGCTCTCCTCCACCCGCGTGCCGGCGGGGTTGTGGATGCTGGTGCTCAGCCGCTCCAGCGTCCCGACCCCCAGCGCCGAGACGGGGTTGCTCAGGGTGCCGTCGACCCAGGAGGCCAGCGCCGCGGTGGTGCCGCCCGCGCCGATGCCCACCGTGCCCTGCAGCTCGGCCTTGCCGGCCAGGCTGGCCACGCGGTAGGCCGCCGGGCCGTAGTAGGTGGTCGTGCCGCCCCCGGCGACCTCGCGCGGGATCGAGAGGGTGACGGGGCGCCCGTCGGCGAGCCGGTCGTGGTAGTGCCGCACTACCCGCCCCGTCGGCAGCGTGGTCGTCTCGGGCCGCCCCTGGGCGTCGTAGGTGTAGGTCGTCACCAGCCGAAGCCCCGCCGAGGTCTCGGTGATGCCGAAGTCGGCGGCCGGGTCGTCGCCGGGGGCGAAGTCGCTGGCGTGGTCCGTCTGGCAGTCCTGGATCCGCTTGACCAGCAGCCCGCCATTGTACTGCGTGTAGGTGTAGCTCCCGTCGGCGTCCCTGGTGAAGGCGACCGTCCCATCGGCCCGCAGGTACCGCACCGTCGTGTCGGAAGCGCCCGAGCCGTTCTTGGCCGTGCTCACCGCCGGCAGCGTGGCGGTGATGGTCTTGATCGCCAGGGAGGCCGGGTCGGTGCCGGTGGCGCTGTGGAAGCTGTAGCTGTAGGTCGTCTCGTCGTAGTTGGCCGCCGTCCCGGCGCTGGTGCCCTCGGTGTGGTAGCGCCGGCTCGCCGAGCGCAGCGGCCGCTCGAGCGTCACGGACCCGACCCCGCGGCCCTGCGAGGTGTACACGCTGTAGCTCGTGAAGTACACGCTCGCCGCGGCGTCCCCCTCCTTGTGCCGATCCGCCTGCGGCAGGCCGCGATCAAAACCCGTGCCGCCCACGCGGTCCAGCACGTCGACCAGGCCCTCCGATGCCCTGCTCTCGATCTCTCCGGTGGCGTGGTCGTACTCGTGCCCGGCGTCGCGCCGCGCGTTGGCCGGGCTGTGCACCGCCACCACCTGGCCGTCGGCGTTGCGGACGATCTTGGTCGCCCACCAGTCGGTGTAGCCCACGCCCGGGTGGCCGTCGGTCACCACCGTCGAGAGCCCCTGGCCCGTCTCGTCGAGGTACTGCGTCCGGTACACCCCGTCGGGCTGCTCGATCACCACGCGGCTCTGCCACTCGGCGTCGTAGCCCCCGGCCGTGTCGCTGAAGGAGCCGCTGGTGCCGTAGCTCAGGCGGTAGAGCCCGTTGTTGCCCCCCGAGCACCCGCAGTCGCCGCTGAAGAACACGCTAGCCACCCGCCGGTCGCCCCCGGAGACGTACTCCAGGTACGCCCCCGCGTAGGGCAACAGCGCGGCGTCGGCGTCGGCCAGCGGGTCGTCGTCCAGGACGCCGTCCTGGTCCCAGTCGTACCGGCGGTACCCCTCGGCCTCCAGGACCATCTTGAGCTGGTGCGGGCTGCCGCGGCGGCCGTCCTGGTCGTCCCAGGCGTCGTCGTAGTAGCGGTAGTGGGTCTTGCTGACCAGGCTCACCCCCGCCTGGCTCAGCGGCGTGGTGACCGTGACCAGCCTCAGGTCCCCGGCCAAGCCGTGGCTCTCCTCGTCGTCCTCGTAGTACCCGTAGGCCACCGAGGCGACCAGTACGTCCTCGCCGCAGGCGTGCCACCCGTCGCCGCCGTCGGTCTCCACCAGCACCCCGACCAGCCGCACGGCCCCGCCGATCGCCGAGGCCGAGTAGCTGTAGCAGTACCGCCGCCCGGCGCCGTCGTAGGCCACCGAGATGGTCCCGTCGGCGTTGTAGCCGCTGGCCGCCGCCGTCGAGGCGGTGGTCTCGTGCCCGACGTAGGCGGTGTTGCCCGCCGCGTCGGCGATCTTCCACAGCTGCCAGTCGGCTTGGCCCGACGCGGTGTTGCCGCCGAAGAAGTACGTCCTGGTGCCGTGGGGGTCGTGGTAGATCCACACGTCCGGCGAGCCGCCGACGTGCTCGAAGACCCCCGCGGCCCCGTTGACGCCCCTATAGGTCGCGGCGCCCGCGCCGGTGCGCCGGAACTCCGCGAAGCGGTCGGCCCCGTAGACCAGGTAGACCATGTCCTCGGTGTCGGTGGCGCCCCTGTAGAGCACGATCTCCGGCTGGGAAGATTGGTGCCAGTTGAACCCCTGCGGGCCGTTGGAGTCGCGGCCGGTGCCCCCGCTGGTCTGCTGCGCGGCGTTGAACGTGCGGCCGATCGTCCAGCGCCCCGCCCCCTGGGCCGGCAGGGCCAGGTCCACCTCCACCGGGCCGTAGGCCCCGCTCGCCAGCGCGACGTCGCCCAGCCGCGGCGAGCCCCCGCCGCTGTCCCCGAAGGGGTTGCCCGCCAGCGCCCAGGGCAGCAGCGGCCCGGCCCGCAGCGTCCCCTCGAGGTTGGTCCCGCGCTGCAGGTGCTGGGGGCGGATGTCCTGGACGCTCGTGGCGCCGCTGGGGCGGTAGCTCGTCAGGCTCGAACCGTGGGTCTCCAGAATCGGGCCGGCCTGGGCTGGCGGCGAGCCGCCCAGAAGGCCCGCGGCAACGGCCGCCGCGGCGAGCCCCGCGGCCGCGGGCCGGAGAAGCCGCGGGCGGCCGCGATCCGCGCGGACCGCCGCCCGCGCCCGCCTCGCCGTGGTGGTTGTCGTCGCCGTCGCCGCCGCCCGCTCCAGTGTCGTCGCCGTCATGGGTGCCACCTTGTCCGCCGGGGGACCGCTCGCGGTGAGTGGGGAAGATGAGAACTCGCCGATCCGACCGAGCATGCCGCCGCGGCACCGGGCGTGTCAACCCCCGACCTGAGAAAAACCATGTTCCCGGCACCATTACGCACAGGCGTGTGCCGCGGCCACACCTCTTCCGGGGAGTTCGGGACGGAGATGCACACCTAGCCTCGGTGCTCGCGGCCCGGGCGCCGCGGGCGGGGCCGGCGCCACGCGGGACTTCGGAGACACATCGGTGTGCGATGTGGTCTCTTTTTTGACCTACCCTCTGGACAACCACCGCTCCGCCGTGGTCTACTGGGGCCACACCCCGGACGGTGCCCACGCGGCGCGCCGCCGCGGGCAGCGCCCTCAAGTGGAGGCTCGACCCCGATGAACACCACCACTGCCACGCCGCGGTCCAGGGCCGGGCACATCGCCACCTTCGTCCTGGGCGTGCTCGCCCTCGGCGGCGCCGTCGCCGCCCTCAGCGCCGCCCTCCCCTCGGTGGCGATGCGGACAAGCCCGCTGCTTGTCCAGCCCGCCACCCCCGCCGAGCTCGCCGGCGCCCTGGTCCGCGCGGGCCTGACGCCCGAGCACCTCGCCGCCGCGGGCGTGGACGGGACCAGGGCCCGGGCGGTCTACGCCGCCGCCGAGGCGCACCTGGAGGAGCACATCGGCACCCTCCGCGGGGCCGACGCGGACCTCGCCGAGGCCCGCGCCGAGCACGACCGGCTGCTGCGCCTGGTCCAGAGCGGCACGGGCTCGCCGGAGGACGTCACGGCCCTGGCCAGCGCCCGCACCACCCTGGCCGGCGCCCAGAGCGCCGCCGATGCCGCCAACGCGGGCCTGTTCGCGGCGGCGACCGAGGGGCTCAGCGGCGGCGAGGTGGCGGCGGTCCAGACCGCCCGCACCAACGCCGGCGCGGGCCGCGCCCTGGCCACCCGCTACCTGCTCCAAGAGCGCACCGAGGCGCAGTGGCGCCGGCTCCGCGACGCCCTGGCCAACCGCCGCATCGCCGCCGCCCGCGGTGAGGAGCCCGACCAAGGCGCCGCCGGCACCTGCCTGGACGCCGACGCCGACTCCGCCACCGCCGCCGCCAACCTGCAGGCCAACCTGGCGGGCGTGCAGGCCGCGTGGGAGGCAGCAACGGGGATGTAAGAGGTTACCGAGACGACGGCTGCCAACCCGACCGATGCGCCATAACGCGGCGCGGGACAGGCCACATGCCGGGTCTGGCCGCGTATCTACGTGGGACGGAGGACCCCAAGCTTGCAGGCCGACGCCGGCTCCGATCGCCAACATGTCGGAGATCAACCCGAGGGAACTTTCCAGCCTGCAGATGCTCACGCATCGCCAGCTCGCTGCACCCGCCTTGTGGCACCCGTCCGGGACCCGCACTCGGTGGTGGCGCTCACGCCGGCGCAGGCCGTGCGGCTGTGGCGGGCCGCCCTCGGTTCCGAACCGATGAAGGCTCAGTCGGAGGACGACTGATGCGCCGCCCGCCAGCTCGCTACTTCGCGCAGATCGCGGGCGGATCGCCTTTGCTCGCGAGAGGACCGGAGTTCGCGCAGCACGGGCCGGAAGCGCTACCTGCACCTGAACAGGCCGACGAGGTCCGGCTCGCCGGCCAGATCGAGCTCCCCCGTCTTCTGGATCTAGCGGCAGAGCGGCTATGAGTCAACCCTTGGGTCGACGCGGCCGGGCTGCGGAGGAGCCTGACGCTGCGACTGGGTGCCGAGGGTCACCGACGAAGAATTCTGGATCTTGGGCGCGACGCGAGCGACTCGCGTGGCCCGCTAACGGCCCTTAGCGTGCGCGTCCTGCTCCTCAGCCGCGCCGGGAGCCAGGGGCGGGGTTCCTAGATCGAGTTGGTGCTCCCGGGCGCGCTGTCGGGAAGCGACCCGCTCATGCTGTCGCCACCGGATACCTCCGAGGAGAAGGACGACCCGCCGGACTTCCCGCTCCCCGAGCCCGAGCCGCTGCCCGCGGAGCCGCTGGCGCCGGACCCGGAGCCGGAACCGCTGCCCGAGCCCGCCGAACTGGTCAGGGTCCGCGTGATCTGCTACCGCGGGAATCATCAACTTCACTACCACGCTCTCCCCCGCACCGCATCCATGACCGCCAGCGGGCGGGTGTGGTCGAGGAACCTGGCGGCGGTGGTGATGGAGCGGCGCCGTGTCCGCTAGTCCTCAGTTGCCGCCTGTGCGGGGAACCTCCTGTGCGACAGCGTCCTCTTGCTCCCGCCAGCCGGCGAGAACCGCATCCAAGTGGACCTTGAGAGCGTCCCTTCTGTTCTCGGCATTCTGACGCTCTGGCCCTTCTGGCAATGCAGCGATGATGGCTTGCAGCTTCTGGTAGTACTCGATCTGCGAGCAGACCATGTCATCACCCAGGCCGGAGGCAACCAGCTCACATCGGAGTTGCTCGTAGGGGTCGGGCTCAGCCGTAGCAGCGGCTTTGCGTTTGGCCAGGAGGTCCGAAATGAACTGGGACTCGGCTGCCCTTGCGTTGATCGCCCAGTACAGCGGCACCATGAGGAATCCAATGATGTTCATGGTGAGCACGAAGCCGGGTAGCAGCCAGAGGGCGCCCCAATGCCACCCCCGCCTCCACAGCACAGCGCTGATTAATAACCACGCGCCCAGTATGAGTGTCCAGCGCAATACATCCGCGACAACGTGGGCCGAAGTGCGCCGAACAGGCAGACGACTCAGCATGACGGACAGCTTACTTTGGCGCGCGAGTGGCCGCTACAGCCGCATGCGGAGGCCGGCTCACCCCTTACCATGACCTTCCCCGCATCGCCTCCACGACCGCCAGCGGGCAGATGTGGTCGAGGTACCGCGCGGTCGTCGCTATCGACCTATGACCGAGCTGCTTGGAGATGATGCCGATGTCCAGCCCCTCCTGGCGGAGCTGGGCGGCGTGGGTGTGCCGCAGGCCGTGGGCGTGCACCCGCTTCTCGATCCCCGCCCTGGCCCCCAGCACCGGCAGCAGCCGCCGCACGTACGCCTGGGTCACGCCCCGGCCGCTGGCGGTGCAGAACACCGGCGCCAGCGGCGGGAGCGTCCAGGTCCCCCGCAGGGCCAGCCAGCGGGCGACCTCGGCCGCGGCCCCGGGGTCGATCCCGGCGGTGCGGGAGTAGCCCCCCTTGGCGTAGAGCACCCGCACGGCCCCGTGCTCGAGGTCCAGGTCCTTGGGCCGGAGCTTGAGGGCCTCCCCGAGCCGGAGCCCGCCGCGGTAGAGCAGGGCCAGCAGCGCCCGGTTCCGCACGCCGGTGTGGGTGTCCGGGCAGGCGTCCAGCAGGGCGCGGACCTCCCCGTCGGTGAGCACCTCGGGGGGGAAGCGCCGGCGGGGCTTCCGACGCCTTGACCTCGATGTCGTGGCCGACGACCACGATGTCGTGGTGGCCGTCTGGTCCTTGGTCGCAGTCGGTCGCCGCTCCCCCGCCCCCCACGCGAGTGCGCGGGGCATGCGTAAGTCCTCCTCTGGCCTGGAGCTACGTTCCGCTCGAAAGCCGTAGCACTCAGTACCTCAAACCGGCA
>JBIQJK010000149.1:0-7723 GCA_044507535.1 Planctomycetaceae bacterium
TGGAGCGCAAGCCCCGGCCGCTGTCAAATGGTTTCTACACGCCAGCTTCCAGCCCATGTCTTCCCCTCTCCCCATCCTCCCCTCCGAAGCCCCCGCCCTGAGGGCGGGGGTTGAAGGCGGGTTCCCTCTTCCCCTCCCTCACCTCCACCCCTCCACACATCACCCCCCCGACCCATTTCGCGACTTCCCCGCCCCGTGCGCCGCCGCGGCGATCATCGCCTCAAGCCGCGAAAAGCACCGATCCGCCGCGCCCCGGCACGCCACGTACGGGAACAGCGTCACCAGCGCGACGATCAGCCCGAACGCCGTCGTGTACAGCGCCACCGCGATCCCCCCCGCCACCGCCGCCGGCTCCACGATCACATCCTGCCGCTCCCCCAGCAGCCGGAAGCTGTCGATGATCCCGATCACCGTGCCGAGGATCCCGAGCATCGGCGCCGCCGTGATGATCGTGGACATCGTCAGCGCGAACCGCTCCACCCGCGGCCGCGCCGCCTCCACCAGCTCCGCCGACGCCGCCTCGATCTCCCCCGCCCCGCCCTCCCCGAGCCGCTCGATCAGCGCGGACGCGAACCACCCGTAGACCGAGCCGTCGCGCTCCGCCACCCGCCGCGCCGCCTCGGCATCCCCACGCCGCAGCGCAGCGCACAGCTTCGTCAGCCGCTGGTCGCGCCGCCGCCCGCCCCCCCCGCCCGAGCCGGATGTCCAAAACATCGCCCGCTCCAGGCTCAGCGCAACCGACAGCAGGCTCAGCCCCAGCAGCGGCCACATCACCCACCCGCCGGCGCGGAACACGCCCACAACCTGGTCAAGCACTCCCGCCATGAGGCACGGATCGTACCGCGCCCGCCGCGACCCCGCCCCCCGAGCCAAGCGCCCGGTCACTATACTTCCCGCCATGCCGCACGAGCCCTCGACCCCCGCCAGCGCCCGCCCCGTGCGACGCCCCGTCGCCCTCAGCGCTCCCGACGCCGGCGCCGACGACCCGAACACCGCCGACGCTCCGCGGCACGCCGGCGAGACCGACGACCTCGCCGCCATCACCGCCCCCGTCGCCGAGGTCGACGCGTACCTCGACGCCTACTCCGCCCGCGCCCCCCTGCCGGGCAACCTCGCCGACGCCGTCCGCTACTCCCTCCTCGGCCCCGGCAAGCGGCTCCGCCCCCTGCTGGTCTGGCACGCCTGCGCCGCCGCGGGGGGCGACGGGGTCGACCCGCGCGTCTCCCTCCCCGCCGCCGCCGCCATCGAGCTCATCCACGCCTTCAGCCTCGTCCACGACGACCTGCCCGGCATGGACAACGACGACCTCCGCCGCGGCCGCCCCACCCTCCACCGCCGCACAAGCGAGGCGATGGCCATCCTCGCCGGCGACACCATGCTCACCCTCGCCTTCCGCATCATCATCGACGAGGTCGCCGACCCGGCCCTCGGCGCGGCGATCACGCGCGAGCTCGCCGAGAGCACCACGGCCATGATCGCCGGCCAGGTCTACGACACCCTCGGCGGCTTCCCCGAGGCTGCCCCCGGAAAACCCCTGGACGACGGCGCCAGGCTCGAGCTCATTCATCACAACAAGACCGGCGCGCTCATCCGCGCCTCCTGCCGCATGGGCGCCCTCTTCGGCCTGGCCGCGGCAGGCCGCGCCGATCACGCCGCCCTCGACGCCCTCTCCGCCTACGGCGAGGCCATCGGCCTCATGTTCCAGATCGTGGATGACATCCTCGACGTCACCCAGAGCACCGCCCACCTCGGCAAACGCTCGGGAAAGGACCAGGACGCCGGCAAGCTCACCTACCCCGGCGTCTACGGCGTCGAGCGCTCGCGCGACGAGGTGCGCCGGCTCCACGACCTCGCCCTTGGCGCAATCCAGCCACTGGGCCCCGCGGCCGAGCCGCTGCGGCAACTCTGCTCCTACATGGCGGTTCGCTCGCGCTGACCGCCCCGCTGTCCGATAGAAGCCTTCCGGGCATCGGATTCCGCCCCGAGTCGAATCCAACCGGCCCATAGACTGAACGAACCTGACCAAGCGGCGTACAGTTTTCAAGACCGATTGAAACAACGCCCGAGAGACCTTCATGGCCCTCCTCGAATCAATCCAGTCGCCCGCCGACCTCCGCAAGCTCTCCGTCGAGCAGCTCCCCGTGCTCGCCCAGGAGATCCGCGACGCCATCTGCCAGCAGGTCTCCAGGACCGGCGGGCACCTGGCGCCCAACCTCGGCGTGGTCGAGCTGACCATCGCCCTGCACTACGTCTTCGACTTCGGCCGCGACCGCCTCCTCTTCGACGTCGGCCACCAGTGCTACCCCCACAAGCTGCTCACCGGCCGCCTGCCCCTGCTCGCCAACCTGCGCACCAGCAAGGGCATGTCCGGATTCCCCGAGCCCGCCGAGTCCCCCTACGACCTCTTCCGCGTCGGCCACGCCGGCACCGGCATCTCCACCGCCGTCGGCATGGCCCGCGGCGACATGCTCACCCGCCAGGCCTTCGACCCCGCGACCAATCCCACCGGCCGCCGCGTCGTCACCCTCATCGGCGACGCCTCCATCGTCAACGGCGTCGCCATGGAGGGCCTCAACGGCGCGGGCACGCTCAAGCGCCAGTTCCTCGTCGTCCTCAACGACAACGGGATGAGCATCTCCAAGCCCCAGGGCGCCGTCGCGCAGTACTTCGACCGCGTCCGCCTCTCCCACCTCTACACCGAGATGAAGAAGTCCGCCGGCGAGGTCCTCCGCCACGTCCCCGGCGGCTCCCTCATCAAGGAGGCCTACCACCGCGCCGGCGAGGCCACCAAGGCCATGATCAACGAGGGGGGCTGGTTCGAGCACTTCGGCCTCGTCACCGTCGGCCCCATCGACGGCCACGACTTCACCGCCCTCATCGAGTTCCTCACCGAGGCCCGCGACTTCGACCGCCCGATGGTCCTGCACGTCAAGACCATCAAGGGCAAGGGGTACGGGTTCGCCGAGAGCGACTCGCAGACCTTCCACTCCCCCAGCCCCTTCATCCGAGAGGGGTGCCGCGTCGAGCTCAAGAAGGACGGCCGCTCCTTCACCACCGCCTTCGGCGACGCCATGGCCGAGCTGATGGCCCGCGACCCCAAGGTCGTCGCCGCCACCGCCGCCATGCCCAACGGCACCGGCATCGACAAGGTCATGCCCCTCTTCCCAGACCGCGTCTGGGACACCGGCATCTGCGAGAGCCACGCCCTGGACATGATGGCGGGCCTCGCCAAGACCGGCTTCCGCCCCTTCCTGGCCGTCTACTCCACCTTCCTCCAGCGCGCCTTCGACCAGGCCTTCCAGGAGGTCTCCCTCCAGGGCCTGGCCGTCCGCCTCTGCCTCGACCGCGCCGGCCTCGTCGGCGGCGACGGCGCGGTGCACCACGGCTTCTGCGACGTCGCCCTCCTCCGCACCCTCCCCGACGCCGCCCTCCTCGCCGCCATCGACGAGCCCTCCCTCGTCGCCGGCCTCGAGTTCATGCGCACCTACGACGACGGCCTCTCCGCCATCCGCTACCCGCGCGACAACGTCAGCGACCGCCTCGCCGGCCAGGAGTGCCCCCCCTTCGTCCTCGGCAAGGCCCGCTGCCTCACCCCCGCGCTCGACGTCCAGTCCGGCGCGGAGGCGCCCGACGCCGCCGTCCTCGCCTTCGGCGCCCCCGCCATCGACGCCCTCCGCGCCGCCGACGACCTCGCCGGAGAGCTCCGCGTCGCCGTCTACGACGCCCGCTTCGCCAAGCCCGTTGACCGCGCCCTCGTCCGCGCCCTGCTGGAGCGCCGCATCCCGGTCGTCACCGTCGAGGACCACAGCATCATCGGCGGCTTCGGCGCCGCCGTCCTCGAGGCCGCTCAGGAGATGGGCCTCGACGCCTCCCGCGTCGTCCGCCTCGGCCTGCCGGACTCGTGGATCATCCAGGACTCCCGCTCCAAGCAGCTCGCCGAGGCCGGCATCGACGCCGCGGGCATCGCCCGCGCCCTCCGCCAGGCCGCTTCCGCACCCGCTTCCGCCCCCGCGACCGAGATCAAGCCCGCCGCGATGGCCGCCACGCGCCCGCAGAGCCCCGCGGCCTCCCGCTAGCCCCAGCAACGGACCGAAGTGCCACGAAGCGCCCCCCGCCGCTACACCGTCCGCTCCCAGGTCGACATCGATGCGCCCTGCGAGCGCCTCTACCGCCTCGCCACCGACCCCGCGGTGATCCCGCGGTTCTCGCGAGAGATCGCCTCCATGGTGATGCTCGATCCCCCCGGCCCCACGCGCCGCGCCCGCTGCCGCATCCGCGTCGCCGGCCTCCCCGTCCCCGCTCGCTACCGCTACCGCTACGCGCCGCCCCGCGCCTACGCCGGCATCCAGACCGGTGCACCCCTGGCCCGCAGCTTCTTCGCCTTCTCCTTCCGCCCCACCTCCCGCGGCGGCACCCGCGTCACCCACGTCGAGGGCTTCACCGCCCGCCTCCCACTCCTCGCCTGGATCATGGGCGTCGTCTACTTCCACATCCTCAACCGCGGCGGCATCCGCGCCGAGCTCCTCCTGCTCAAGGCACTCGCCGAAGCGGCCCCGGCCGCGCTCTAGGTCCACTACAATCCCCCAAGGCCGCGTCCGCCCGCCCCTCACCCCGCGGAGCCAGCGATGACCACGCCCGTCCCCGACGAGAACGAACTCCTCAAGCGGATCGTCGTCAACCCCGGGATCTTCGGCGGCAAGCCGATCATCCGCGGCCGCCGCCTCGCCGTCGAGCACGTCCTCGGCATGCTCGCCGCGGGCGAATCCGTCGAGAACATCCTCCGGGGCTACGACTGGCTCGGGCCCGAGGACATCCGGGCGCGCCTCCTCTACGCCCGGCGCGTCGTCGGACGCGAGCGCGTCGAGCCCGCCATCGTCACCCGCTCGCCCGGCACCGCGGCCTGACACTCGGAGCGCACGGTGAGCAACCCCGCCCCGGCAAGAGTGCTCATCGACCCCAGCGTCCACAGCGACGTCACCCGCGCCCCCCGCGAAGCCGGCCACGACGTCGCGGCCGTCGCCGAGTGGCCCAAGGACCCCGGCGACGCCGAGATCCTCAGGGCCGCATACGACCAGCACAGGGTTGTGGTTATGCCCGACAAGGACTTCGGGGAGCTCGCCGTCTCCTCCGGCATGCCCCACCGGGGGATCGTCCGGCTCGTCCGCATGGCCGCCGCCGGACAGGTGGAGGGCGCCCCCGGCGCTCTCGCCCGGTGCGGGGACGAGCTCGCCGCGGACGCCATCGCCACCGTTGAGCCCGGCCGTGTCCGCATCCGCCCCGCCGACCCGAACTAGACTCCCCCCATGCCCCGCCGCGTCCTCCTCCTCTACAACCACCTCAAGCCCGGCGTCCTCGGCGCCCTCGACGAGGTCCGCGCCCTGATCGCCTCCGCCGGCGGCGACGTCGCCGCGGCCTTCGACACCTCCTCCGACGCCCCGATCGCCGACGCCCACGGAGCCTCCGTCATCGTCGTCCTCGGCGGCGACGGCACCCTCCTCTCCCAGGCCCGCCGCACCATCACCCTCGGCCTCCCCCTCCTGGGCGTCAACTTCGGCAAGCTCGGCTTCATGGCCGAGTTCGACATGCCCGCCCTCCGCCGCCAGGCCGCGGCTCTCTTCGGCGACGACCCCCTCGAGCTCGAGAACCGCGAGCTCCTCCGCGCCTCCGTCTTCCCCCCCGCCACCGGCGTCCACGACGACGACGGCCACGAGCCCCGCTTCGAGGGCCTCGCCCTCAACGACGGCGTCGTCACCGCCGGCCCTCCCTTCCGCATGATCGCCCTCTCCCTCTCCATCGACGGTGAGGACGGCCCCACGGTCATGGGCGACGGCCTCATCGTCTCCACCCCCATGGGCTCCACCGCCTACAACGCCTCCGCCGGCGGCCCCATCGTCTCCCCCGACGTCGCCGCCTTCGCCATCACCCCCATCGCCCCCCACTCCCTCTCCTTCCGCCCCGTCGTCGTCGGCGCCGCCTCCACCATCGAGGTCCGCCTCCACCGCGTCAACGACGACCCCTGTCCCCCCGGCGCCGAAGGCGGCGAGCGCGGCGGCACCACGCTCGTCCTCGACGGCCAGGTCCACGCCCGCCTCTACGCCGACGAACGCGTCGTCTTCCGCCGCCACCCCAACGCCGTCCAGTTCGTCCGCAACCCCCGCGGCAGCTACTGGTCCACCCTCATCACCAAGATGCAGTGGGCCTCCCGCCCGCGCGACGCCTGACCCCGCCCGCCCGCCTCACGCCCCGGCCCGTCCCCGCCCCTACGCTGGTAGCACCATGCCCATCAACGACACCCACGATCCCGCCCTCAAGTCCTGGGTCGAGTCCGCCAACGACCCCGCCTCCGACTTCCCCATCCAGAACCTCCCCTTCGCCGTCGTCGTCGAGGAGTCCGGCTCCGGCGACGGCTCCTTCTTCGGCGCCGTCGTCACCCCCATCGGCGACCAGTTCCTCAACCTCACCGGCTGCTACGAGGCCGGCCTCTTCGGCGACGACGCCGAGATCGAGGAGTGCTTCGACGCCCCCTCGCTGGGCTTCCTCGCCACCACCGACCCCGCCTTCCGCTCGCGCCTCCGCGCGATGATCAGCAACCTCCTCCGCCACGACAACCCCACCCTCCGCGACAACGCCGACCTCCGCGAGGCCCTCGTCGAGCCCCTCGCCGGCGCCACCTTCGCGCTGCCCATCTGGACCATCCCCAACTACACCGACTTCTACGCCTCCAAGCACCACGCCACCAACGTCGGCTCCATGTTCCGCCCCGACAACCCCCTGCTCCCCAACTACAAGCACGTCCCCATCGCCTACCACGGCCGCGCCTCCTCGCTGGTCCCCTCGGGCGCGCCCGTCCGCCGCCCCCTCGGCCAGACCATGCCCGACGGCGCATCCGAGCCCGTCTTCGGCCCCTGCAAGCTCCTCGACTACGAGATGGAGCTCGGCCTCATCATCGCCCAGGGCAACCAGCTCGGCCGCCCCATCCCCATCGACAAGGCCCGCGAGCACATCCTCGGCATGTGCATCGTCAACGACTGGTCCGCCCGCGACCTCCAGAAGTGGGAGTACCAGCCCCTGGGCCCCTTCCTCGCGAAGAACTTCGCCACCACCGTCTCCCCCTTCGTCGTCACCATGGAGGCCCTCGAGCCCTTCCGCGTCCCCGGCCCCGAGCGCGACGCGGACGACCCCCAGCCCCTCCCCTACCTCCGCGGCCCCGGCGACGGCGGCCTCGACATCACCGTCGAGGTCCACCTCGCCTCGAAGCAGATGCGCGACCAGGGCATCGCCCCCGTCCGCCTCTCCAGGGGCAGCTTCCGCCACATGTACTGGACGGTGGACCAGATGGTCACGCACCACGCCAGCAACGGCTGCAACCTCCAGCCCGGCGACCTCCTCGCCTCCGGCACCATCTCCGGCCCCACCCCCGAGTCCCGCGGCTGCCTCCTCGAGCTCACCTGGGACGCCCCCACCAGGTCCCGCAGGCCCATCCAGCTCCCCACCGGCGAGACCCGCACCTTCCTCCTCGACGGCGACGAGGTCACCATGACCGCCTACTGCGAGCGCGACGGCTTCCGCCGCATCGGCTTCGGCCAGTGCCGCGGCATCATCGAGCCCGCCCCCGAGCTCTAGCCCACGCCCGCACCCCCCACGCCGCCACCACCCCCACCCCCACGCCCACCGCGACGTTCCCCGCCGCCACGCCGACGACACAACTTGACCACATCCTCAC
>JBIQJK010000150.1:0-7566 GCA_044507535.1 Planctomycetaceae bacterium
CTCCCCCTCCCAACCCCGCCCCGCACCCGGCATCCCCCCAGCCCGGCCGCACGAACGAGGAGATTATCGGCATCCACCGGGTAGTGCCACCAGTGGAAGGGGCCCGCGGCCGGCCAAGAGCCTAGATCCGGGGGGGTCTCACGATAGGCTGTTTGTCTGTACGTTGGTCGGGAACGTTTTTGTTCCTGTTTCCGAAACTGCTCTGGCAATCCTCTCCAGGCGTGGTAATCTCTCCCCCGATGGCCCTTTCCCTCGAACAGGACCTCGACCGCCGCCTCCCCGAGATCCAGGAGGCCTTCGCCGCCGTCTTGGAAACCTTCTGCGGCGTGGACGCCGGCATCGGGGAGATCTGCGACACCCTCGGACTCCACCGCAAGCTCGCCTGGCAGGTCCGCGGTGTCGCTCAGGCCACCGACCCCTCCAAGACCCTCCGCATGATGCCCTCCCGCGCGGGCGTCGAGACCCTCGTCGAGGCCATCGCCGACCGCCCCGGCGCCGAGCCCCTGATCGAGCGGGTCCGCATGGCCGCGGCCTCTTTCGAGGAACTCGTCTCCCGCCACGCCCAGGACCGCTCCTGGCTCGAGATGCTCGCCGAGGCCGCCGCCGGCGACGACGGCGCCGAGGTCCGCTGGCGCGAGCAGGCCTTTCGCGGCAACAGCTTCATCTGGGGCGCCAACGTCCGCGTCCTCCTCTCCGTCATGATCCTCAACCGGTCCGCCTCCCGACCCGGCTGGATCGACATGGCGGTCGTCCGCGGCCTGATCGACCTCACCCGCGTCCGCCCCAACATCCGCTGGCTCATCAGCCAGTCGGTCATCCTCGACGACGACGCCGCTGCGAAGTCGCCCTCCCGATCCCCGATTGCTCCGGAGGGGGCCGCGGCGGCCGGCGGCGTCCCGGTGCTGGCGGAGCTGTGTTCGCAACCAATGCCCCGGTTGCGACGCTCCCCGGCGCCGGGAGGCCTGCTCAACGACGAGCTCCTCGAGGCCCCCGTCGGCCAGACCGGCCAGCAGACCATCTACACCGGCGAGATCATCCACGCGCTCGGCGCCGCCCACGCCACCCACCAGAACAAGGCCGCCTACTTCGGCAGCGCGGTCCGAACCCCAGCCCGCACCCTCGTCTACGACCACTTCGTCCACCGCGACCTCTTCCCCGGCGTCGCCGAGCGAGAGCTGTGCGTCTTCGGCGAGCTCCACTCCCCCGCGACCTACGCCGCCAGCGACCGCCTCCCCGCCGGCGAGCGCGTCCAGCGCCTCGGCTACGGCCTGACCCGCGCCCGCTGCCCGGACCTCCCCGGCCACGCCAAGGTCCTCGCCTCCCTCTTCGAGCGTCTCGGCTGGGACCCCGACGCCTTCGAACACCACCGCGTCCGCATGGCCTACCCGCCCATGCCCGCCTCCGTCATGATCCGGCACGAGCTCCCCCCGCACGCGGGGGAGCCGGGGGGGAACGACCATGCATAGCCCATTGCTCGCGGCGGGCGGGGTGCGCCCGCGCGGTTTGTCCCCGCGTCTGTAAAGGAAGAGTCCATGAAGTCCCCACTGCGTTCGACCCTTCTCCCGTTCGCCGCCGCGGCCATGGCCGTCGCCGCCACCGCCCCCCTCGCCGCCGCCGAGGACATCGTCATCACCTACGAGGACCTCGACGAGGGCTTCAAGGGTGATTCCTTCACCCACATGGGCGTCACCTACCGCGACATCAACCAGGTCTCCGGCGTCTTCCCCTCCGGCGAGACCTTCGGCCCCCAGGAGTGGGAGAACGTCATCGTCGAGCGGTCCACCTTCCTATTCGACGACTACCCCGACTTCGGCAGCCCGGTGAACACCCTCACCTTCGCCAACGCCTTCATCCCCGGCGACAACCTCTCCATCGGCCGCGTCTCCTCCATCACCATGGACCTGGACCAGCTGATGTCCGCCGCCTCCTTCGAGATGGTCTACTACGAGAACGGCCCCTGGGGCGGCATCGTCTACCACCTCGACGCCCTGCTCGACGGCGTCGTCGTCGCCAGCGACACCCACACCATCTCCGACCTCGGCGGCCGCGACAACATCGCCTTCGCCACCCTCTCCGTCTCCGCCGACGCCTTCGACCAGCTCCACTTCTACGCCACCTACGGCGACGACTTCTCCATGCCCCGCGCCATGATCGACAACCTCACCCTCACCCCCGCCTCCGTCGGCGGCTGCGCCACCGACTTCGACGGCTCCGGCGCGATCAACTCCAACGACATCTCCGCCTTCCTCTCCGCCTGGCTCGCCGACATCGGCGCCGGCACCCTCGTCGCCGACTTCGACGGCAGCGGCAGCGTCAACTCCAACGACATCTCGGCCTTCCTCTCGGCCTGGCTCACGGAAGTCACCGAGGGCTGCTGAGAAAACTCCTCGCTCTCAGCGGTCACCGGGGCGGGCCGGCGCAAGCCGGCCCGCCTTGTTTGTTGCCGGCGCCCCGAGGTGCGCCGCGCCGACCCGCCGCCGCGGCGGTCTTCTCTCGCCCGCGGCGCGCCGGCTCACCCGGCTCTCATGAGCGCAGGCTTTCGCTCGCCCGCCCGGTCCCTCCGCACCGGCTAGGCTGCCCCATCGGGCGCGCGAGCGGCCGCCGCCCCAGCGTGCCGCGCCGCCTTGATGACAGGAGGCCGGGATGCGAGTCCTCCTCGAATACCTGCAGCGGGCCGGACGGCCCCCGAGGCCGTGGATCGTCCGCGCCGCGTTCATCGTCGGCGGCTCCTGCGCCTTCATCATCGCCCTGGGGCTCTACGGCTATCTGAGCATCGGGCACCCCGGCCACCACTTCGACGAGGGCCGCCTGGGGACCGCCGCCTCCGTGGGGCTCATCGCTTGGAGCGCGGTCCTCGCCGCCCGGCTCTGGATCCGCAACAGCACCGGCGTGGGCCGCACCTTCTGGGCCCTGTGCGCCCTGGGCCTCCCCGTCGTCGCCGCCGACGACCTCCTCCAGTTCCACGAGCGCAGCGCCGTCGCCATCCTCAAGCTCTTCGATCCGAACCCCGCCCAGCTCCACGCCCAGCTCCTCGACGCCGCCATCGTCGGCGGCTACGGCGTCGCCGCCCTCCTCATCACCTGGCCGCGCCGGCGCGAGCTGCTCCGCCTCCCGTGGTTCACCATCTCCATCGCCGCCGGCGGCCTCAGCTTCGCGGCGATGGTCCTCCTCGACTTCTTCGACATCGGCGGCCGCTCCATCGAGGAGGCCTTCAAGATCGTGGCCGCCGCCTTCATCGCCGCCGCCTTCTACGGCGCGCTCTTCGACCCCAAAGCCGCCCCCGCGCCCACGCCCCGGCCCCACCCCGCGCCCGCCGCCCCCGCCCGCGCCGGCGCCCCCGCCAGCCCCGAGCCGACCGGCGGCGCGGGGTGATCCCGCCGCGCCGCCCCATCGAAAGAACAGCCGCCGCGTCCCTTGCGGGACGCGGCGGCCGCGAGAGCGGAATCGGATGGTGCGTCGGCGCCGTCGCCGGTCCCTACCGCACCGGCCCCGCGAGGATCCCCGGCCTGCTGCCGACGGCCTCCTCGCTCTGCCCGTCCCCGGCGTCCCCCGCCGGCCGGATCTCGATCACCTTCTTCACCGGCTGCGGCGGCGCCTTCTGCGCCCGCCCGGCGTTGGTCAGCAGGTCGCGGTCGAGCTCGAGCTTCGCCTGCTCCTCGTAGTTCACCCGCGCATCATCCCCCGCCAGCGCCTCCAGCCGCGACTCCTGCCCCGCCCGCAGCTCCCCCAGCCGCGCCCGCAGCTGGTCCAGGCTCGCCACCCGGTAGCGGCTCTGCTCGTCGATCGACTTCTGTCGCTTCTGCATGATCTCGATCATCCGGTCGTTGCGGGCGATCGCGTCCACCTGCCGGTCCAGGTCCCACAGCTGCGCCTGGAACTGCGCCCGCTCCGTCTCCAGCTTGGTCAGCAGCCCCGCCAGACGCGACTCCTGCTGCTGCAGGTACCCCATGTGCTTCTGGATGTCCGCGCTGCGGGAGGCGTACGCGTTCCGCGTCGCCGCGATCTGGTCCATCCGCGACCGCGCCGACTCCACCGGCAGCCGCTCGTCGTTGAACACGATCACGATCTCGTGGTCCCCCCCGTAGCTCGCCGTCTGCACCCGCGCCTCCGCGGCTTGCTCCAGCGCGCTGGCCAGCTGGTCGTAGTGCCGGTCCGCCAGCGAGACCACCCGGTCCGAGATCGCCATCTCCCGCCCCAGCTGCGCCATCTGCTCCCGCAGCTCCGCCAGGTCGCCGCGAACCTCCGCGATCCGCTTGGGGTACTGCGCCTCCAGGTCGCGCAGGTGGTTCCGCAGCACCACCGGGTCGGTGATGCTCGCGTCGATCCGGTCGTTGATGCTGTGGCGGGTCTGCGTGAAGAAGGCCCGCGTGCGGTCCTTGCCCGCGATCCCGACCATCGCCGCGGTCGCCGCGGCGCCCACCAGGGCCAGAACGACTCCGACTTGCACGGTGCGCTTCACGATGCCTGCCATGGGTCTACCTCCTTGGCGTGTTGTTGCTGTGGCGTTCGCCTGCGGGCCCTGTCGCACCTCGTCACACGGCTGGAGGCGGGGGTCCATGGGAGGGTGTTGGGAATCCCCCGCGCCGACTTTCACCCCGCACGGGCGTGCAGCGGACCCGCCGCTGATCGCCGCGGTGACAACGCCGGCCTCACCACGCCCCCGCACGCCCGGTAAGTCCATCTGCCGCGCCGGGGGGCCGCGGCCCGGGGCGGTGGTATCCTTTTTCACACGGCAGCCCTCCCCCTCCGCCTCCCCCGCGCCCCGTGCAAGCAAGGGCCGCGACGGCGGAACAAGGCTGCTGCATGACGACCATGGCCCGTCGATTCGTCTGTGCTTTAGTCGGGCTCGGCGGCGCCGACCGCGCCCGCCGGGGGGAAGACTCAGACCGCCGCACCGGGGACAGCTCGCGGGGACGTTCGGGGCGCGGGGAGCGGAGACGCCGGGCCATGCTCAACTCGCTGACCACCAGCTTCATCTCCCGCCTTCGCGCCAACGACCAGGCCGCCTGGTTCGAGCTCTGGGAGACCTTCGGCCCCGTCCTGCGGGCCCAGCTCACCAAGTGGGGCCGCGGCCGCATCGGCCCCGAGACCGTCCGCGACCTCTCCCAGGAGACCCTCGCCGCACTCTCCGACTCCATCGAGCGCTACGACCCCGCCCGCGGCGCCCGCTTCTCCACCTGGCTGCTCGCCATCGCCAAGCACGTCCTCGGCGACGAGCTCGACCGCCGGACCGCCCAGAAGCGCGGCGGCAACCGCCGCAACGCCGACTTCGACGAGACCTGGATGAAGGCCTCCTCCGGCCCCGGCGCCGACGGCGAGTACGAGGCCGCCGTCTTCCGCGCCAAGGTCGAGGCCGCCCTCCGCCTGGTCGAGAAGCAGTCCGACTTCACCGACTTCTCCATCTTCCGCATGCGCGTCCTCGACGGCCAGAGCGGCAAGGACGTCGCCGCCGCCCTGGGCGTCAGCGAGCCGACCGTCAGCCGCCGCCTGGCCAAGGTCCGGGAACTCCTCCGCGCCCGGCTCGCCGAGGTCATCGCCACCTACTCCTTCACCGAGGAGGAGCGCCAGGAGGCCGCCCGAAACGGCCTGGAGCTCAATCCCACTAAGGCCGACGACGCGATCTTCGACGAGGCCATCGCCGAGATCTTCCACCGCCAGACCCAGCTCCGCCTCGCCGACCGATCGGTGCTGACGGACTGATCCCCACCCTCGCCCCCGGGCCAGACGCCCGGCCGCGAAAGGACGAGGACCATGAGCGCCGCCTTCTCCGTGCTGCTGATCCTGGTCGCCGTGCTCGCCATCCCCTTCGGCATCGTCGCGCTCATCTACCTCATCGTGCCCGTCTGCCGGGCCGTCGCCTGGCTCGTCCGCCAGGTCGTCCGCTTCGTCTTCGGCATGATCTCCGACACCCTCCGCGCCGTCGGCGCGCTCATCACGTCCCTTGCGCTCATCCCCCTGGTCATCGGCAACGTCGCCCTCGGCCGCTGGTCCGCCTCCGCGCACTTCGGCCGCGCCATCCAGGGCGAGGCCCACGCCGCCCTCCGCTGCCTCTACCGCGTCCTCATCGGCCACCCGGCAAGGCTCCTCTGCCTCACGCCCCTGACCGAGGGCCTGGAGAAGCGCATCCCCGAGGCCGTCGCCGCCGCCCCCGGCGCCGACCGCCCCCGCGGCCGCGCCAACCAGTTCGACGGCTACACCATCGTCGGCTCCCTCCCGGGCGGCGGCTCCGGCAGCAAGCTCTACGTCGCCGACCCCGGCCCGCAGAAGCGCGCCGCCTTCGAGCGCGCCGGCCTGGCCGACGTCGACCAGGTCGTCATCAAGTCCTTCTCCCTCCGCGAGGGGAGCAGCCTCCCCCAGATCGTCCGCGAGAGCCGCGCCCTCGACGCCGCCAAGCGCCTCGGCCTCATCCTCGAGCACGAGCTCACCGCCGACCGCTTCTACTACGTCATGCGCTACGTCCCCGGCGACTCCCTCGGCCTGGTCACCCAGCGCCTCCACGCCGCCGGCTCCAGCGAGGGCCTCGCCGACCGCGAGCTCCGCGAGGCCCTCGAGTACGCCTGCGACCTGCTCCGCACCCTCTGCCACTACCACGCCGGCGGCCTCTGGCACAAGGACGTCAAGCCCGACAACATCATCGTCGCCCACGGCCAGGCCCACCTCGTGGACTTCGGCCTCGTCACCCCCCTGCGCAGCGCGATGACGCTGACCACCCACGGCACCGAGTACTTCCGCGATCCCGAGATGGTCCGCATGGCCCTCAAGGGCGTGAAGGTCCACGAGGTGGACGGCGCCCGCTTCGACGTCTACGCCGCCGGCGCAGTCCTCTACTCCGTCATCGAGAACTCCTTCCCCGCCCACGGCGGCCTCAGCCAGATCTCCAAACGCTGCCCCGAGGCCCTCCGCTGGATCGTCCGCCGCGCCATGACCGACTACGACAAGCGCTACGAGTCCGCCGCCGCCATGCTCGCCGACCTCGAGGCCCTCCTCGCCGCCGTCGATCCCTTCGCCATGAAGCCCGCAGCCCTCCCCAGCGTCGGCGGCGCCCTCCTCGACCAGGACCCCGCGCCCGTCCACGACGCCGCCTCCCTGGAGGCCGCCTTCGCCGGCGCCCCCGCCGCCCCCGTCGGCTTCGACGCCGCCTGGGACCGCATCCTCCGCTTCGCCGGCCAGCCCTTCCGCACCAGGACTGGCCTGGAGTTCACCTACCGCTGCGACGGCCGCGCCTGCTACCCCAGCCGCACCAACTACGTCCTCTCCCGCGAGGACTTCCGCACCGTCTACGACCGCATGCCCGTCCCCGGCCCCGCCGTGATCGAGGACCTCGTCCGCGGCCCCGCCTACATCTGGGCGATCCTCCACGATCCCCGCATCACCCCGAGCCCCGCTCCCCAGCCGGCCCCCGCCTACGCCGCCTCCCCCGCCTCCTGCACGACCCCGCCGCGCGACCCCGGCCCCCGCCCCGCCGCCGCTCCCGAGCGCGCACGCCCCAACATCCGCGTCACCTCCTGGTGGACCGGCCGCTACACCATCGACAACGCGTCCGCCCGCGCCCCCTTCGCCCCACCC
>JBIQJK010000016.1:0-46944 GCA_044507535.1 Planctomycetaceae bacterium
CACGACCTCGGCGGCGAGCGTCTTGCCGGTGCCCGGCGGGCCGCAGAACAGGAGCCGGAGGCCCTCCCGCCCGGCGCGCCCGGCGAGGAACCCCCACCCCTCGAACACGGTCGCCGCGGCCCGGGCCCGGCTCACCGCCTCGCGCAGCTGCAGCTCGCGGTCCTCGGGCAGGACGAGGTGGTCCCAGGTGACCGACGGGTGCACGAGCACCGCACCGGCGGGCACGGCGGCGGCGGTGCGGTCGTCGATCGCCTCGCTGAGCCGGCGGGCGTCGACCTGCGGCCCGCCGAGGGACGACGCGGCGTGCAGGTCGGCGGGAGCCAACGCGACGTCGCGGGGCTCCAACGTGGGGGGGCGGAGGGGGTGGGGGGGCCGTGGAGCGGGTGTGATCTATGGGGTTCGAGGACCGCCGATACCGAGACAGCGAGGACCGGGGCGCGGGGGGCTTCGGCGACGCCCTGCGCCGGATGTTCGGCCAGGGGGACTTCTTCGCCTGGGCCTTCCACCTCTTCACCGTCTCGCGGATCCGCGTCAAGATCCACCTCCTCTTCGTCCTCTTCATCGCCATCGAGCTGATCCGCGCCGCGATCCGGGACGACGTCATGGGCGTCGCCTTTGTGGCGCTCGGCATGGCCTCCCTCTTCACGATGGTCCTGCTGCACGAGTTCGGCCACTGCTTCGCCTGCCGCTGGGTCGGCGGCGAGGCCAACGAGATCCTCATGTGGCCCCTGGGCGGCCTCGCCTACGCCGCCCCGCCCCACGACTGGAAGGCGAGCTTCATCACCACCGCCGGCGGGCCCGCGGTGAACCTCCTGCTGGCCCCGATCTTCGGCGCCGCCATCTTCGCCGCCGGCGGCGGCTGGGGCGACCTCTTCTTCAACTACTTCGCCCCCGCCCGGGCCTACGCCGCCAGCAACCTCGCCGGCAGCTGGTGGACCGCCGCCCTCTGGTGGGCGAGCTACACCAACCTCCTCCTCTTCGGCTTCAACGTCTTCCTCCCCATGTTCCCCATGGACGGCGGCCGGATGGTGCAGGAGCTCCTCTGGGCCCGCCTGGGCTACCGCCGCTCCATGACCATCGCCGTCAACGTCGGCCTCGTCGCCGCGATCGCCGTCGGCATCTTCTCCATCACCAGCGGCGAGACGATCCTCCTGGGCATCGCCCTCTTCGCCGGCATGACCTGCTACGGCGAGCGAAAGAAGCTCGAGTTCATGGAGGAGGCCGGCCTCCCCGGCTACGACTTCAGCCGCGGATTCGCCGGAATGCCCGGCGCCGAGCCCGCCTCCAGCCGGGCCGCCGACCGCAAGTATCGCGAGGCCCTCAAACGCCAGGAGCGCGAGCGACGCGAGCAGGCCGAGGTGGACCGCATCCTCGAGAAGGTCCACAGATCCGGCATGGCCAGCCTCACCCGCGCCGAGAAGCGGACCCTCCAGAGGGACACGGAGCGAAAACGCCGGGGCCGCTGACGGAATAACCTTCCGCCACGGCTCCCCCGCCGGCGCGGGCCGCGCCCCGCCCGCGTGGGCACGGCGCACGGCGGGGGCCGCCTCGAAGGGTGCACGAACGATGGGATTGGCAGACCGCGACTACGCCAGGCCGGGCCCCAGCAGGCGCGGCTATGGCGTCGGCGGCGGCCTCCCCTTCAACACCTGGCTCATCATCATCAACGTCGCCGTCTTCATCCTCAGCCACATCGTCCTCGCCAACGTCTGGATCCCCATCTCCGCCGGCGCCGGCTACTACCAGGAGACCCTGGACCCCCAGGGCCGCTGGGTGCCCGTCACCCGCGAGATGATCGACCAGGCCGTCGTGGAGCGCTCCGTCCAGCGGCGCGACCCGGACCAGCCGGCCCTCTTCCTCTACCACCCCGTCATCGAGCCCTCCCTCGCGCGCCGCAACCCCGCGGGCGAGCTCCTCTTCGACCTCCGCACCGGCCGATTCACCGGCGAGATCGGCCGCTACCGCATCATGCACCGCCCCGTCATCGACGCCGTCGGCCACTTCTCCACCGGCAAGGCCTTCAGCGACCTCCAGCTCTGGCGCTTCGTCACCTTCCAGTTCCTGCACGCCAACTTCATCCACCTGCTCTTCAACATGCTCGGCCTCTGGTTCTTCGGCGGCATGGTCGAGGCCAGGCTCGGGCCCAGGCGCTACGCGGCCTTCTACCTCCTCTGCGGCGCCGCCGGCGCGGCCCTCTACCTCATCCTCAATCTCCTCGGCTACGGCCTCGGGCTCCGCTTGCCGGGCGTGCTCTTCTCCGACCCCTACACCCCCCTCGTGGGCGCCTCCGCCGGCGTCTTCGGCGTCCTCCTCGCCGCGGCCGCCCTCTACCCGCGCGAGATCGTCTACGTCATGTTCGCCATCCCCATGCGCCTGCGGACCACCGTCTACATCTTCACCGCCATCGCCGCCTACAACCTCCTCACCCAGAGCAGCAACGCCGGCGGCGAGGCCGCCCACCTCGGCGGCGCCGCCGCCGGGGCCCTGCTCATCCGCCGGATCCCCTTCCTCGACGAGGTCGTGGACTTCTTCAGCTTCTCCCGCCGCTCCCCGCGCCGCCGCTCCTCCCGCGCCGCCGCCCCCCGCCCCGCCGACGCCCCCCGCGGCTGGTACCGCGACCAGGCCGAGGCCGAGCGCGACGCCGTGGACCGCATCCTCGCCAAGGTCCACGCCGAGGGAATCGACAGCCTCACCCCCGAGGAGCGCGAAACGCTCCGCCGCGCCAGCGGGCGCCCCGGATCATGACCACCCCGATCCCGCACCCCAACCCCGCCCCTCCCCCCGCCTCGGCGCACCCCTCGCTGCGCTTTGAAGTCCTCGCCCGCTCCGCGAGCACCCGCGCCCGCGTCGGCCGCGTCACCACGCCCCACGGCGCCTTCGACACCCCCGCCTTCATGCCCGTGGGCACCCGCGCCACGGTCAAGGGCGTCCTCCCCTCGCACGTCGGCGCGACCGGCGCCCAGATCCTCCTCGGCAACACCTACCACCTCATGCTCCGCCCCGGCTCCGAGCTCGTCGCCCGCATGGGCGGCCTCCACCGCTTCATGAACTGGGCAGGTCCCATCCTCACCGACTCGGGCGGCTACCAGGCCTACTCCATGGCCGACCTCAACACCGTCACCGACGACGGCGTCACCTTCCGCTCCATCATCGACGGCAGCCAGATCACCCTCACCCCCGAGCGGGCGGTCCGGATCCAGAACCAGCTCGGCGCCGACATCATCATGGCCTTCGACGACTGCCCCCCGTCGATGGACCCCGAATCCGGCCCCGTCAACCAGACCCGCCTCCGCATCGCCGCCCTCCGCGACCGCGGCAAGGGCGGCTACGACCACGCCGCCAGGGTCCGCGCCGCCAACGAGCGCACCATCCGCTGGCTCGAGCGCTGCCGCGCCGCCCACCTCGACGGCGGCCGCTGGCACGACCAGGCCCTCTTCGGCATCATCCAGGGGGGCACCGACCTCGACGAGCGGACCTGGTCCGCCCAGCGCGTCTGCGCCATCGACCTCCCGGGGTACGCCATCGGCGGCGTCGCCGTCGGCGAGGGGCCCGGGGAGATCGCCCGCGTCGTCCGCCACACCGCCGTGCTGATGCCCGAGGACCGCCCCCGCTACCTCATGGGGGTCGGCTACGAGCGGGACCTCCTCGCGGCCGTCCTCGCCGGGGTGGACATGTTCGACTGCGTCCTCCCCACCCGCAACGCCCGCAACGCCAACGCCTTCACCCCCACCGGCCAGATCCGCCTCCGCAACGCCGCCTTCGCCGAGGACCCCCGCCCCATCGAGGAGGGGTGCGACTGCCCCGCCTGCGCCCCCGGCTGGGGGATCGGCGGTGGCGGGGAGATCGGGGGAGGTGGGGAAAGTGGGGGGGCTGGAGAAGGGGGAGCCGGAAAGGGCGAAAAAGGCGGCCCCTTCGCGCTTGGTGGGCACGGTCGGCGCGGCCCCGGAGGGGAATCCTTCTTTACGCGCGCCTATATTCGTCACCTGTTCATGGCCAATGAGATGCTCGGGCCGATGCTCGTGAGCCTGCACAACCTCCGGTATTTCCAGCGCTTCATGTTGGACATCCGGCGGACCATCCTGGATGATGCCTGGCCCGCGTTCGTCCGCCGCTGGCCGGTCGCCGCGGCAGGGCTGCCCGAGAATCTCAGTCAGCGCGCCCCCGAGGCGCCGTAACACGCGGCCCTGGGCTCGTCGGCGACCCGGTGGGGGGCAGGGGGAGGCAAGGTGCGACCAACATGCAGACTGGCTTGACGACAGGCGAGGCGGGCGAGGGCATGACGGGGTGGTGGATCTCCAGCCTCGCCCAGGCAGGGAGCGAGTCCGGCGGCGGCGCAGAGATCGGCGCCCCCACGGGCGAGGTCGTGATGCCCGGCAACCCCGCCCAGAGCGGCAACCCCACTCAGGGGACGCCCACCGGCGCGCCGGGCGGGACGCCCCAGCAGTCCCCGGGCCTCTTCAGCGGCCCGTTCATGCTGGTCCTCCTCCTCTTCCTCGTCGTCATGATCATCTCGTCGATGATGACCCAGCGCCGCGAGCGCCGCCGGCGTGAGCAGCTCCTCGCCGGCATCTCCAAGTTCGACCGCGTCCAGACCATCGGCGGCATCATCGGCACCGTCCAGGAGGTCCGCGGCGACGAGGTCGTCCTGAAGGTGGACGAGAACTCCAACACGCGGATCCGCTTCGCCAGGTCCGCGATCCAGCAGGTCATCAAGAGCGCCGGATCCCCCGCATCGGGGGCCGAGACCGCTGGCGACGGGGAAAAGTCCTCTTAAGATTCCGAACGATTCCCGGCACAGGGGGCTGGGACGGGGTGGGAGGAGGCGGGGGAGGGGGGACCGCCCGCTTCAGGGTTCATTGCGGACACCATCGCCCATGCGGAATATCGCTCGAAACGGCATCCTCACCCTGTTCCTGATCATCATCGCCGCCTGGGCGGTGATGCCCCACGACTGGCTCCCCGAGGGCTTCCCGCGCATCGGCAAGGTCTCCAAGGGCAAGGACCTCGCCGGCGGCGTCAGCCTCGTCTACGCCGTGGACGTCCGTCCCGGCGAGCAGCGCGACGTGATCCCTCGCGTCATCGACGTCCTCAAGGACCGCATCGACCCGACCGGTCAGCTGGAGATCGGGATCGTCCAGCAGGGCAACGACCGCATCGAGATCACCATGCCGCTCCCCACCGAGCGGGTCAAGCGGCTCCGCCAGGATGTGGACCAGATCCTCGCCGAGCTCGAGCGAGGCTGGGTCAGCCCCGACGAGTTCGAGCGGATCCTCCGCCTCCCCGCCGAGGAGCGTGAGGAGGCCATCGCCCGCATGAGCGGCGGCGACGAGGCCCGGCGCGCCCTCATCGCAAACGCGGCCCAGGCGCACGACGCCGCCGCGGCCGCCCGCGCCGCCTACGAGGCCCAGCGCGACCGGGTCGCCGCGGCCCAGGCCCAGCTCGACGAGATGCTCGCCCTTCCACCCGAGCAGCAGAACCAGCCCGTCATCGACCTCCTCCGCCAGGCCCTCGCCGACGAGGAGCGCAAGCTGGATGAGCCCGCCGCCCAGGCCGCCAGCGCCAACATCGCCTACGTCCAGGCCCGCGAGGCGGTCCTGGGCGCGACGGTCTCCCCCGCGGAGGTCCGCCGGGCCCTGCGCCTGAGCGACCGCCCGGTCGTCCTGCGCGACCGCCGCAGCAACAAGGCCGTCCAACTCCCCAGCCCGCGCGAGCGGGCCCTGACCCGCCTCAAGGAAGCCCACCAGGCCGCCGCCCCGGTCATCGACCGCGCCGTCGCCGCCTGGGAAACCTACGAGCGAGAGCGCTCCACCCTCGACGACCCCGCCGACCTCAAGCGCATCCTCCAGGGCGCGGGCGTGCTCCACTTCCGCATCACCGCCAACCCCGGCGAGCTCCCCGACGAGATGCAGCTCCGCGAGCGGCTCCGCGAGGTCGGCCCCCGCAACGCCGGCAGCGAGCAGGTCGCCTGGTACAAGATCAACAAGATCGACAACTGGTACAACGACGTCGCCGAGCTCGAGGCCCTCAGCCAGAACCCCGTCGGCTACTTCGCCAACCGCGGCTACGTCGTCGAGGAGTGGGACGGCGAGTACTGGATGCTCGCCTACCGCACCCCCGGCATGCAGCTCACCGAGGCGGAGGGCGACTGGAGCCTCGCCAGCGCCCTCCAGGGCGTGGACGAGCTCGGCCGCCCGGCGATCAACTTCACCATGGACCCCCTCGGCGCCCAGCGCCTCGGCCGCCTCACCGAGCGCAACGTCGGCCGCCAGATGGCCATCCTCCTCGACGACGAGATCTACACCGCCCCCAACCTCCGCAGCCGCATCGCCAACAGCGGCCAGATCACCGGCAGCTTCTCCGCCGAGGAGATCCGCTACATCGTCCGCGTCCTCTCCGCCGGCTCCCTCCAGGCCAAGCTCTCCCCCGAGCCCATCAGCGAGAGCGTCCTCGCCCCCGAGCTCGGCCAGGAGAACCTCAACAAGGCCCTGCAGGCCGGCCTCTTCTGCTTCCTCCTCTGCGCCTCCTTCCTCGCCGGGTACTACTTCCGCCTCGGCCTGATCGCCGTCGTCGGCCTCATGGTCAACGCCCTGCTGCTGGTCGGCGCCATGTCCCTCCAGCACGCCCCCTTCAGCGTCCCCGGCATCGCCGGCGTCATCCTCGCCTTCGCCATGGCCGTTGACGCCAACGTCCTCATCTACGAGCGCATGCGCGAGGAGATGCTCGCCGGCGCCGACCTCCGCACCGCCGTCCGCCTCGGCTACCAGAAGGCCCTCTCCGCCATCGTCGACGGCAACCTCACCAACCTCATCGTCGCCGCCGTCCTCGGCCTCGTCGGCAGCCAGGAGATCAAGGGCTTCGCCATCGCCATGAGCGTCGGCGTGCTCACCACCCTCTTCTCCCAGCTCGTCGTCACCCGCCTGCTCTTCGACATCTTCATCGAGAAGTTCGGCTGGCGCCGCGCCTCCATGCTCCCCATGTCCGTCCCCGCCGTCCAGCGGGCCTTCACCCTCAACGTGGACTGGCTCGCCAAGCGAGGCTTCTTCTACACCGTCTCCGTCGCCCTCGTGGCCCTCGGTCTGGTCATGGTCGCCGTCCGCGGCAAGGACATGCTCGACAACGAGTTCCTCGGCGGCACCGCCGTCACAATCCAGCTCAAGGCCGACGACGGGACGGGGAAGCCCGTCAAGCTCGCACGCTCCGAGGTCGAGCGCCGCATCCGCGAGGTCGCCGATTCCCGCCGCGGCACCGCCATCGCCGAGCTCGCCAAGGCCGACGTCATCGCCGTCAACCCCGACCCCAACAACATCGACTCCAACCAGTTCACCATCAAGACCGTCGTCTCCGACGCCGAGACCGTCAAGGACGCCGTCATCGAGGCCCTCGGCGACGCCATCGACTCCCAGCCCCAGCTCCAGTTCGCCGGCGCCGACGCCGAGCGCCCCATCGACGCCCCCGTCTTCCCGGTCCTCGGCCCCGCCCTGGGCGACAGCATCGACCGCCCCCAGGTCCGCAACGACGTCAGCGAGTTCATCGGCGGCGTCGCCATCCTCCTGGAGGACCTCCAGCCGCGACCGACCCTCGCCTCCCTCGAGGCCCGCCTCACCCAGGTCCGCGGCCAGCCCGACTTCACCGACACCGCCGGCCGCCGCGCCAGCATCGTCATCCTCGAGGGCGTCCCCGAGGCCGTCCGCACCGCCGCCATCCTCGTCCGCGACCCCAACGTCAGCTACTTCGCCGACGAGCACCGCTGGGCCGGCGCCATGCGCGACCGCGAGTGGAACCTGCTCACCAGCGCCCTCTCCCAGCGCACCACCCTCGCCAGCGTCCAGTCCTTCAGCCCCGCCATCGCGCGCACCTTCGCCGCCCAGGCGATGGTCGCCGTCATCCTCAGCTTCCTGCTCGTCGTCATCTACGTCTGGGTCCGCTTCAACTCGCTGCGCTTCTCCGTCGCCGCCATCGTCGCCACCGCCCACGACGTCCTCGCCGCGCTCGGCCTGATCGCCCTCGCCGAGATCGTCTTCGACGCCGCCCCGGGCTTCTCCCGCGCCGTCGGCCTCCTCCCCTTCACCATCGACCTCCAGATGGTCGCCGCCCTCCTGACCGTCTTGGGATACTCCATCAACGACAAGATCGTCATCCTCGACCGCATCCGCGAGAACCGCGGCAAGCTCCCCTACGCCACCAGGGACATGGTCAACCTCTCGGTCAACCAGACCCTCAGCCGAACGATCATGACCGGCACCACCACCATCCTCTCCACCCTCGTCCTCTACCTCATGGGCGGCGAGGGGATCCGCGGCTTCGCCTACGCCCTCGGCCTGGGCATCATCATCGGCACCTACTCCTCCGTCGCCCTGGGCGCGCCGCTGGTCTGGTCCAGGAAGCTCGAGGGCGGCTCCACGCCCCCCGACGCCGAGGGCGTCCCCGCCGGCCAGGCCGCCGCGGCCGGCGCGGGCGGGAACGGGGTCGCTTCACTCCCCGCCGCCGCGGGCCGATAATCCCCCGGCAGGACCCCCGCGCCGCGCGGGGGCCACCAGCGCAGGAGGGCCGAGCCGATGACGGACACGCCGCGCCGAATCTTCGGGGTCGCGTGCGTCATGGTCGTCATCTGGATCGCCACGTTCTGGCTCTACGAGCCCCGCGCCGTCGAGCCGAAGGTCACCTTCGGCGAGGCCCCCCCGGAGTTGGTGCTGGAGCACCCCCTCCCCGCGCCGCCGGAGCCCGCGCAGCTCCCCCCGCCCCGTCCCCGCACCTCCCCGGACGCCTCCCAGCCCCCCGCCGACCCCGCGCAGACGGTCACCCGCCGGCGCGTCGAGCCCCCCGGCTTCCGCGAGTACACCGTCCAGCGCGGCGACACCAGCCTTGAGGTCATCGCCCAGCGCGAGCTCGGCGACCGCCGCCACTGGCACGCCATCGCCAAGGCCAACCCCTACCTCACCCCCGACAAGCTCTACCCCGGCCGCACCGTCATCCTGATCCCCCTCGACCCCGGCAACATCCAGGGCCGCGTCGTCGAGGAGCAGGTCGCCGTCTCCACGCCTCCCGCCGACGAGCAGAAGCCCGACGAGCCCGCCGGCGTCGAGTACGTCACCGCCGGCGGCGACACCCTCACCGGCATCGCCAAGCAGTTCTACAACGACCCCAACCTCTGGCGCCTCATCTACGAGGCCAACCGCGCCGTCCTCCGCGACCCCGACCGCCTCCCCCGCGGCGTCAAGCTGACGATCCCCCCCAAGCCGGCGCGCCGCGCCGACTGATCCCCTCCATCTTTCGGGTGGGCCGGCCCGCGCGCCGGGGTATCCTTCGAGCCGCGGGCCTCTCCCGCGCGCCGGGCCCGGCGACAGGGGCGAGCAGGAGCAGCGCGTGTCCAAGATGAAGCGGATTCTGGTGACCGGCGGGGCGGGGTTCCTCGGATCTCACATCTGCGACCGCCTCGTGGCCCAGGGCCACGACGTCATCTGCCTGGACAACTTCTTCACCAGCCAGAAGATCAACGTCCAGCACCTCCTCGGCCGCCCGAACTTCGAGCTCATCCGCCACGACATCACCCACCCCATCTGGCTCGAGGTGGACGAGATCTACAACATGGCCTGCCCCGCCGCCCCGGGCCACTACCAGTACAACCCCATCAAGACCATGAAGACCAGCGTCCTGGGCGCCATCAACATGCTCGGCATGGCCAAACGCTGCCGCGCCAAGATCCTCCAGGCCTCCACCAGCGAGATCTACGGCGACCCCGACGTCCACCCACAGCCCGAGTCCTACCGCGGCAACGTCAACCCCATCGGCCCCCGCGCCTGCTACGACGAGGGCAAGCGCGCCGCCGAGACCCTCTTCTTCGACTACTGGCGCTCCAACCGCGTCAACATCCGTGTCATCCGCATCTTCAACACCTACGGCCCCCGCATGCACCCCTACGACGGCCGCGTCGTCTCCAACTTCATCCGCCAGGCCCTCGCAGGCGAGCCCATCACCATCTTCGGCGACGGCAGCCAGACCCGCAGCTTCTGCTACGTGGACGACCTCGTGGACGGCATCATCGCCATGATGAACGGCCCCGACGACTTCGTCGGCCCCGTCAACCTCGGCAATCCCGGCGAGTTCACCATCAAGCAGCTCGCCGAGCTCGTCATGGAGATGACCGGCTCCTCCAAGCCGCTGGTCTACAAGCCTCTCCCCGCCGACGACCCCACCCAGCGCCAGCCCGACATCTCCCTCGCCAAGGCCCGCCTGAACTGGGAGCCCAAGGTCCCCCTCCGCGAGGGCCTCGCCAGGACGATCGAGTACTTCCGCTCCATCAACCTCGACCAGTTCCGCGCCCCCACCCCCAACTACTGACCGAGCGGGAACTCCTCCACCGGCGTGTGCACCGCCCCCGCGCTGGTCAGCACGCTCCGCACCAGCGCCACCCGGTCGATCGCGAACGCCGGCATCTCCACCGCCGCCCCCACCCGCCCGGGGCTCGCCGTGTGCTGGTAGCGCAGCAGCGTCAGGTGCGGCAGGAACCCCTCCGCCGGCCGCTGCCGCACCCGCCTCGCCAGCCGCATCACCAGCCGCCGCACCACCTCCAGCATCGCCGGGGGCGAATCCGTCTCCATCGCCACCAGCCGCGGCCTCCCGCGCTCGGGCAGCGTCACCAGCCGCCGCGGCGTCAGCTCGAACGCCGGCACCCCCGCCGCCGACCGCGCCACCGACTCCCGCACCGCCTCCACCTCCCGCCCGGGCGTGTCCCCGATGAAGCACAGCGTCAGGTGCACCTGCTCCGCCGGCGTCACGCGGTGCGCCGCCAGCTCCAGCCCCGCCGCCGCCTCGAGCATCCGCTCCACCGCCTCCCGCGGCGGGTACGCGGCGACGAAGAGTCGAACATCGGCGGCGGCGCGTCGCGGGCGGCTCATCGTGATCCTTTGATTCCCCTCGCTTGCAGCGGACCCCCGGGCCGTGTAGAACAAGGGGACGGTGCCAGCGGGGAGCCGGGGAAAGTGGGGGGGGCGGCCGGGAGTCCTTCCGTATGCTCGAGCGCATTGTTGTCGGCTACGACGGGTCGCGCCAGGCCCGCGCGGCGTATGACACCGCCCTCATGCTCGCCAAGGCGACCGGCGCGAAGCTCGAGGCCGTCTACGTCCAGGAGCCCGGCGTCGCCGACATGCTCTCGGTCAGCCCCGCCATGGCCCTCGACCCCCTCGCCCCGCCGGCCATGCCCCCGCCCCTGGTCACCGAGGTGGACGTCGGGCCCCCGCAGAACATCGTCAACGACCTCGAGGCCTTCAAGCACGAGTGCCACCTCTCCGACGTCCCCTTCGAGACGCACTTCGCCCGCGGCACGCTCGTGGACTTCCTCGTCCGCCACTCCGGCGTCGGCGACCTGCTCGCCATCGGCCTCACCGGCCGCTTCGCCACCGCCGGCCTCGGCTCCACCGCCCGCGCCCTGACGACGCAGGCCCCCTGCCCCGTCCTCGTCGCCAACCAGCTCATCGGCCCCGTCAACCGCGTCATGACGGTCTTCGACTCCACCGCCCCCTCCGCGGCCGCCCTCGCCTTCGCCCTCGACCTCGGCCGCCAGACCGGCTGGCCCGTCACCGTCCTGGCCATGGCCCGCGGCGACACGACGCTCGAGCAGTCCCTCGCCAGGGCCCAGTCCCTCGCGCCGGGCGCCCTCGTCCTCCCCCTCGGCGACGACCGGGGCGACCGCGGCGACGCCTGGCAGGCCCAGCTCATCGACCAGGCCACCGAGAGCAACCGCTTCGCCCTCCTGGTCATGGGCGCCTACGCCGACTCGGCCATCAAGGACCTCCTCCTCGGCAGCCGAACCGGCCACGTCCTCGCCAAGCTCGGCGGCGCGGCCATCCTCGTCCACGCCTGACCCCCCTCTCTCCCCCCCCCTCTCACATCCCCGCTACCTCCGCGTCGCCCAGCGGATCCCCCCGAGCACGTGCCCGATGAACCGCTCGTCGCGCCACACCTCCGGCCGGTGCCCCAGCGCCGTGTAGAACACCCGCCCCTCCCCGCTCTCGCGGCACCACGCCAGCGGGTACTCCCGCCCAAGCTCCACGCGCGCCGTCTCCGGCGACAGGTGCATCAGCACCACGTTCCCCGGGTTCAGCGTCCGGAACTGGTAGATCTCGTCCGCGATCTCGAAGCTCGCCTCCCCCGCCCCCCCCGCCCCCGACAGCAGCGGCTTAATCGCCGGGTGCTCCGGCCGATCGATCACGATCGTCACCGCCTCGTTCCACGGGTGCCCGTCGAACGTCCCGCCGATCTTCTCCACGTACACCCGGTCGTCCGCGAGCGTGTCCGTCGCCGAGTGCACCCCGATCAGCGCCCCGCCCCCGCGCACCCACTCGGTCAGCATCTCCGTGTCCAGCGGCAGCCGCCCCGTCGTGTACAGCATCACCGCGTCCAGCGACGCCAGCTTCGCCTCATCCAGGTCCGTGATGTCGTCCGAGACCTCGACCTCCAGCCAGTCCAGCCCCTCCCCCAGCCGCGCCATGATCTCCCGCGTCTCCGGCAGCACATCGTGCCGGAACCCCGCCGAGTGCGTGCAGTAGAACAGCCGCACGGGCCCCGCCGCCCCGCCCCGGCCCGTCGGGGCGGGCTCATCCTCCCCCTTCCGCGACAGGTCCAGCAGCTTCACATCCCGGTACTCGATCCGGTTCCCCTTGTGGTGCGTCTGCAGGGCGATGTGCCCCTCGGCGAAGTTCTCCAGCCTGGCGTCCACCATCGCCGTGCCGTTGATCCATGTCTGGATGTGGTTCCCCACGGCCCGGATGCGGTACTCGAACCACTCGTCGTCCCGCGTGATCGGCGCCTTGACCTCCGCCGGCCACGCGCGGTCGTAAATGACACCTGTGAAGTTCTTCGGGTCGTGGTGGTCCACCTGCGCTTCGTACCCGTTGGGCCACGCGTCCGGGTTCTCCTTGAACGGGTACGTGCGGAAGTAGATCCCCGAGTTGCCGCGGGCGTTCACCCGGACCATGGCCCGCAGCTCCAGGTCCGCGTACGTCCGGTCGGTGAACAGGTGCCCTGGCCCATCCCGCCCGACCAGCACCCCATCCTCCGCCGTCCACGTCCCGCCCCCGCGCTGGTGCCACCCCGCCGTGTCCTTGCCGTTGAACAGCAGCACCCACCCCGCCGCCTCCTCCTCCGCGGTCAGCGCGTTGTGCTGCGCAAACGCCCCCACCGGCGCCGCCGCCAGCACCGCCGCGGCCAGGATCACCAGAACAATCCCACGTACAAGCATGAGTTTCGCTCCCTTTGGAAATCAGAAGATCAACCACAGAGCCACAGAGCCACAGAGGGATCACAGAGACAGAGAAAGGAGAGGAGGACGGCTTGAAAGCTGGCCGGGGCTGCTAAAGCCTGAGACGCGTTCGTACACCGGCCATCCAACCCCTTGTCTTTCCCCCGCTCCCCCCCGCTTACCCCGCTCCCCCCGCGTTCTCTTCCCTTCTGTCTTCCTTCTTCGTGCCCTTCTTCGCGCTCGTCGCGACCTTCGCGTTCAAACCGCCTTTCCCGTCTCCGTGCCCCCCTGTGCCTCGCCGCCTCGGCCGCGGCTCTTCCCAACGACCGCTACAGCAGCTTCGTCCTCCCCGGCGTCGGCGCCTCGTCCACCGGCACATCGCCGAACTCGTACGCCACGGGCCCCAGCCGAAGCTCCGAGCCGAGCGCCTGCTCCCACGTCACCTCCTGCCCCGTGTACGCCGACATCCGCCCCATGATCGCCGTCAGCGTCGATTCCGCCACCTGCCTCGCCTCGTTGAGCCGCCCGCCGGATCGGATCGCCGCGAAGAGGTCCGCGTGCTCCTGCGCGTACGGGTTGTTGTTCTTCTCCGCGAACCGCCACCCGGAGCCCCCGCTGAACCGCGCCGACCCAGGCCGCAGCACCGCCGCCCCCTCCGACCCGTGGATCACCTCCTCGCAGCGCGACGCCGTCCCCTCGATCTGCCGGCACATGCTCATCACGTGCTCCCCACCCGGGTACACGTACTCCACCGCGAAGTGGTCGAAGATGTTCCCGTACTCCTCCCCCGTCCGCACCTGCCGCCCCCCCATCCCCAGGCACCGCTCCGGGTGCGAGCCGATCGCCCAGTTCACCACGTCCAGGTTGTGCACGTGCTGCTCGACGATGTGGTCCCCGCTGAGCCAGCAGAAGTACAGCCAGTTGCGGACCTGCCACTCCATGTCCGAGTATTCCGGCTTCCGCCGGTGCACCCACAGCCCCCCCTGGTTCCAGTAGCACCGCGCCGAGACGATCCGCCCCAGCGCCCCCTCCCTGATCCGCTGCATCGCCGCGAGGTAGCTCGCCTCGTGGCGCCGCTGCGTCCCCGCGACGACGCACAGCCCCGCCGCCGCCGCCGCGTCCCCCGCCTCCATCACCATCCTCACCCCGGGCCCGTCCACCGCGACGGGCTTCTCCATGAACACGTGCTTGCGCGCCGCCACCGCCGCGGCGAAGTGCGCCGGCCGGAAGTGCGGCGGCGTCGCCAGGATCACCGCATCGACGTCCGCCTCCAGCACCTTCTGAAACGCATCGAACCCCGTGAAGCACCGCTCCCGGCTCACCCTCGCCCGCTCCCCGAACTCCTCCGCCTCGGCCAGGTGCCTCCGGCTCGACTCGACCCGGTCCGCGAACAGGTCCCCCAGCGCGACGATCCTCACCGCCGGGTCCGCCTCCAGCGCGTTGATCGCCGCGCCCGTCCCCCGTCCCCCGCACCCGATCACCCCGACGCGGATCGACTCGCTCCCCCCCGCCCACGCCCCCCGCGCCGCCGCCGCGCCGGGCAGGGCCGCCACCGCCGCCACCGCCGCAGCCGCCTTCACGAACTCCCTCCGGCTCACCTCAGCGCTGCTCATCGTCGCCCTCCGCCTTCGTCCCCCGCGCACCCTCACCCTCATCCGCCTCGCACACCACGCGGAAGCCGACGAACGGCGCATCCGCGAGCCACCACCTGCTCTTGGGGATCTGCGGGTCGCTCGCGTTCCACGCCCGCGTCGGAGCCTCCCTCGCCCCCGCCCGGCACCCCGCCGCATCGTCCATGAACGACCCGCCGCGGGCCACTGCTTTCCCGTCCGCCCCGATCGCCCACTCCGCCACGTTCCCGTGCATGTCGTACAGCCCCCACGTGTTCGGCGCCCTCGTGGAGACCGGGTGCGTCCGCCCCTGCGCGTTCGCGCTGTACCACGCGAAGCGCCCCAGCTTCCCCTCATCATCGCCGAAGCAGTACGCCCCCTCCGACCCCGCCCGGCACGCGTGCTCCCACTCCGCCTCCGTCGGCAGCCGGTACCTCCGCCCCGTCTTCTCCGACAGCCACCGGCAGAACTCCCGGGCGCCGTGCGCCGTCATCGAGATCGCCGGGTGCCCCGCGTGCCCGTACCCGCGGTCCGGCGGGATGTACGGCCGGCTCGGCCGCGTCACCGCGTCCGCGCCCCCGCCTTCCTTTCTTCCCTCCTCCAGCCCGTACACGAAGACGTCGTACACATCCCACGTGATCTCCGTGCTCGACATCCAGATCGTGCCCTCCCCGTCCGGCGACGGCACCGGCATCATCTCGATCTCCGCCGCCGACCCCGGAACCGCCTGCGTGAACGCCGCCGGCGGCGCCGCCCGCGGATGTCCCGCCCCAAGGCTCGCCGCGACGAGCGCCGCCCCCGCCCCCACCGCGGCGAGACGTTGCACCCACGCCCCCTTCGGGCGTAGGCTCGGCGATCGGGCGGCGGGTCGGAGGCTCTGCATGGTTCGCGGCATCGCGCTGGTCATCGCTCTGTGCCTCATGTTCCCTCGCCCCGGCGCAGCTCAGCCGGTGGAAGCAGTGGGGGGGACGCCGCCCCGGCAGCAGGCCCCGACCGGCCCGCGCCGGTTCGAGTTTACACGAATGTCGATGGGCGATGCAGCCCGCATCGTCGTCCACGCCCAGGACGAGCAGCAGGCCCGCGCCGCGGCCGCCGCCGCCTTCAACCGCCTCGACGAGCTCGAGGCCGTCATGACCGACTACCGTGACGACAGCGAGCTCATGCGCCTCTGCGCCGCCCCCGCCGACACCGACGTCCCCCTCAGCGAGGACCTGTTCGGTGTCCTCTCGCACGCCCTCCGCATCGCCGCGGCCACCGGCGGCGCGTACGACCCCACCCTCGGCCCCCTCGTCGCCCTCTGGCGCAAAGCCCGGGCCGATGGCTCGCTCCCCGCCCCCGAGGCCCTCCGCGACGCACTCGCCCGCTCCGGCCACGACAAGCTGGTCCTTGACGCCCGCCGCCGTACCGCCTGCCTCACCACCCCTGGCATGCGGCTCGACCTCGGCGGGATCGGCAAGGGCTACGCCGCCGACGCCGCCGCGGCCGTCCTCGAGGCCAGGGGTCTGACCAGCTACCTCGTCTCCCTCGGCGGCGACGTCCGCGTCGGCGAGGCCCCCCCCGGCGAGCCCGGCTGGCGCATCGCCCTCCTCGAGTCCGGCGACGAGGAGGTGGTTCTCGTCCGCTCGTCCATCTCAACCTCCGGCGACGCCCACCAGTTCGTCGAGATCGGCGGCGAGCGATACTCCCACATCGTGGACCCGCGCACCGGCCTCGGCCTGCGCCGCCAGGCCACCGTCTCCGTTGTCGCCACGGACTCGACCACCGCCGACGCCCTCGCAACGGCGCTCAGCGTCTCGGGCGGCGAAGAGGCCGAGGCGCTGCTCACAAGGTTCCCCGGCGCCGGCGTCCGCATGGTCGCCGAGGTGAGCGGACAGCCGCGCCAGTGGGCCTCCCCGCGGTTCCCCGCCCTCGACGGGACACCCCACGCGGCCACAGACCCGGACGATCCGAAGAACCCCCCCGAGGGGTTCACCGCCCTCTTCAACGGCCACGACCTGGCGGCCTGGGAGCCCGTCGCCGCCGACCCCCCGGAGCTGGCGAAGATGTCCCCGGAGGAGCGGGCCGCCGCCGAGGAGGCCGCCCGCGCCGAGATGCTCAGGCACTGGCGCATCGAGGGCGACACCCTCCACATGGCCGGCGGCTGGACGAGCCTCGCCACCCGCGAGCGCTACCACGATTTCGAGCTCCGACTCGACTGGAAGATCGCCAAGGACGGCGACAGCGGCATCTACCTCCGCGACTGCCCGCAGGTGCAGATCTGGGACAACCCCGCCGGCTCCGGCGGCCTGTACAACAACCAGCGCGGCGGCGCTGCGCCCAGCCGCGTCGCCGACCGTCCCGCCGGGGAGTGGAACACCTTCCGCATCGTCATGGTCGGCGACCGCGTCACCGTCTACCTCAACGGCGAGCTCGTCGCCGACCGCGTCCCCCTCGAGAACTACTGGGACCGCGCCTCCCCCGTCCCGCACACCGGACGCATCTGGCTCCAGGCCCACGGCACCCCCCTGTGGTTCCGCAACATCTCTATCCGCCCCCTGGGGAACTAGCGCAAGGGAACTCCGGGCGCAGGCCCGCGCCGGACTCCCCCACGCGCCCCGTTCCGCGCAACTCGCCCTCGTTCAGCACCCTTCGCTCACCGCCTCCAGCCACGCCGCCAGGAAGGCGCCGATGTCGTTCGAGTTGACCACCCCGTCGCCATCAAAGTCGCCGTTCATCCCGGCCCCTCCCACGCTCCCCAGCCACGCCAGCAGAAATGCGCTGATGTCGTTCGAGTTCGGCGTCCCGCTGCTGTCCCAGTCCGCCAGGCAGTCGCACGCATCCAGCCGCCCGTTGAGGTTGATGTCCCGCCCCACCCCCGAGGCGATGTCGCACGCATCCGGCAGCCGGTTGTGGTTGCAGTCCGCATCCTCACCGGGCATGAAGTCGAACCCGCTGGTCCCGAACAGCGTCGTGTCGTCCCCCATCACGTACGCCCGGATGAAGTCCCCCGTCGCCACGTCGAACTGGAAGATCCGCACGTCGCTGACGTGCAGCTCCCCCGTCCCATCGCCCCCGCCCGGCCCCGACCGGTGCGCGTGCGCCCGGCTCGCGTAGATGTGCCCGTCCGGCCCCGTCCGCAGGCACCACGGGTCATCCAGCCACAGCACCCCCGGCACGCCGTTGTTGTTCCACTTGCGCAGGTGCGCCCCGGTCGTCCCGTCGTACTCCTTGATCTGGTCCGACCCCCGCGAGCAGACCAGCAGGTTCCCATCCGGCTTGAACAGGATCCCCCGCGGGTCGCTCAGCCCGCCGCTGGTCGCGGTGGTGACGAAGACGCGGACGAACGCCCCCGTGGCCCCGTCGAACTCCAGCACCTGGTTGTTGGAAGATGTGACGAACAGGTTCCCGTTCGGACCCCGCGCGATCCCGTGCGGCCCGACGAGCCCACCCGCCCCCGGCTCCACCACCGTCCGGATGAACGCCCCGCTCTGCGCGTCGTACTCCAGCACCGACGCGTTGCTCCGGCTGACCACCAGCAGCGTCCCCTCCCCCGTCAGCAGCATGCACGCCGGCCCGCTCAGCCCGTTCTCCCCCCCGGCGATGAACGTCCCCAGGCTCTCCCCGTCGGCGTTGAAGGCCGTGATGCGGTTCTGCGCTGCGCTCGACACCAGCACCCGCCGGTCAGGCGTGACGACCAGGTCGTCCGTGATGCTGACCTCGTCGGCGCCGAAGCGGTTCATCAGCACTCCCGCCGGCGTGTAGAACTCCCACACCCCGGCCCCCGTGATGCTCCCCGCGTACACGTTCCACGCGTGGTCGAGCGCGACCAGGTCGTTCGGCCCCTCCGGCAGGCACCGCTGGCACTCGTCCAGCACCACGTTCCGGTCGATGTCCAGCGACATGTCCGCCTGGATCTGGTTGTAGTCCGCCACCCCGTCCCCGTCGCAGTCCCCCTCGCACAGGTCCGGCACGCGGTTCTGGTTCAGGTCGATCGACGGGTCCAGCGCGGTCTCGTACGCGTCCGGGATGCCGTTGCCGTTGCAGTCCGACTCGCACTCATCCGGCACCCCGTTCCCGTTCACATCCGCGCTCGCCCCCGACGCGATGTCCACAGGGTCCAGCACCCCGTTGCCGTTGCAGTCCTCGCACTCGTCCGGCACGCCGTTGCCGTTGACGTCCTGGCTCGTCCCCGCCGCGATGTCGGCCGCGTCCGGCACGCCGTTGGCGTTGCAGTCGGTCGCGATGCACGCCCGGCTGAAGATGTGCTGCCGCATCAGCCCCGCCGTCAGCTCGTGGAACCACAGGTCGTACAGCGCATCGCTCCCGCTGTACGCCTGCCCGCAGTACGACATGATCGACCCCCGCCGCGCCGGCGGCTCGCCCACCCCGCAGTTGTCCAGCCCGTACACGTCCGTGTGGTTGCTCCCGCAGTTGTGCCCCAGCTCGTGCGCCGCCAGGTAGATGTCCCGGCTCGTCCAGTTCGGCGTCTCCGGGTCGAAGAAGTACCCCAGCACGTACGCCCCCCACGAGTACCCCTGCGTGCACAGCGCGGTCAGCCACGCCTGCCCCGCCGGCGTGATGTTCCGCCTCCCGCTCAGCAGCTGCACCGCGTCCCGCGGCACCCCCGGGAACACCCCCGGCCCCCACCGCGACTGCAGCGCCGCCAGCAGGTTGTCCCCGTCGTACGGATCGTTCGGCGTCTGCCACAGCCGCACCACCGTCACCTCGATCCGCGTGTTCACATCGCGGATGTAGATGTCGCTGACCGCCCCGTACAGCTGCACCGCGTACGCCGTCGCCTCCTCCGCGCTCCCGAAGAGGTTGAAGTACTCGTTGTCCGTGTCCACCGCCAGTTGCAGCTGCCGCAGCCCCAGGATCGGCCCGACCCTCCGTGGGTCCAGCGGCGGCGGGATCTCCCGCGGCAGGTCATCCACATCCTCGGCCCCGTGCCCCTCCCCCGGGGCCACGCCGCACACCGGCACCGGCAGCCCCAGCCCGCCGCCCGCCCGCGCGACGAACACCGCCACCTCCCCCTCCCGCAGCGGCGCGGCCCCGCTGCTCCGATCCGTCATCAGGTACCGCCCCTCCCCGGGCCCCAGGTCGATCCGCGCCGTCGAGCCCGTCGGCGCCACGCTCAAGTAAATCCGCGACGCCGGATAACCGCGCGCCCGCCCCCGGAACATCACCACCGACGATGGATCAAACTCCAGCGCCGACTCCTCCCCTCCCTTCCGCACCACGACAAACCGCGTCCCCGCCCCGACGACGCTGAACCGCTCCAGCTCCAGGTCCACCTCCCGCCCCCCCGGCAGCGGGAACCCCTCGACGACCACCGCCCCCGCCGCGGCCCGCGCCGCCTCCCACACCTCCCCGTCCATCCGCGCCACCGCCACATCCCCCGCCGCCGGCCCCGCCGCGCGGACAAACGGCCGCACCACCGTCGCCGTCATCGCCGCGGCCTTACCCCCTTTTTCCGGCGGATTCCCGAGGGCCGGCTGGTGAACTGCAACGACGACCGCGAGCCCCATCGTCAGGGCCCCGAGAGTGCCGCGGATCATGATCGACTCCTGCCAATGGCGGGCCGCATCGGGACCCGCCGGAGCGTTGGACGAGCGCCCGGTGCCACGAAGATACCTCCGGGCCCCGTGCGATGCCAACCACTTCCCTCCCTCGCCCCAGCCGCCGCCCCCTCTCCACCGCCGCCGCGAAATGAAACCCCTCTTCACACCCATCCCGCATGATGGCCGCTCGGCCCCATCAGACCGCCCCGATGTCCCCGCACGCAAACCACGGAGGGCCCCGCACATGCACCGCGCCAACAACCCCAGCCGCCGCCTCATCACCCCCGGCCGAGCGACCGCCCGCCGCCCCATCCGTCGCCCCGCCGCACGCCGGCCTGCGCACGCCTTCACCGGCGCTGATGCACCGCCGGCCAATACGATCTCCCCGGAGGCCGCCGCCATGCAGACCGGTTGCATCCTCAGGCTGTACCCCAACGAGCGTTTCGGCGTCATCGAGACCCCCGACGGCCACGAGGCCTACTTCAGCAGCGAGTGCGTCGCCCGCGAGTCCGGCGGCTTCGACGCCCTCCGCCCAGGGGATCAGGTCACCTTCGCCTCCGAGGAGGCCGAGCAGGGAATGCGCGCGATCTCGGTCCGCCGCCGCGGCGAGGACCGCCGCGCCTGACCGCCCATCCCCCCGGCGCGCCGCGCTGCTGACGTCAAGGAGCACGACCCATGGTCACCGCGCAGCAGTCCTTCTCCTGCGAGGTCGCCATCAGCGCCGGCCCCGTCCTCCTCCCCGGCACGCTCGACATCCCCGCCGGCGCGCCCGGCGTCGTCCTCTTCGCCCACGGCAGCGGCAGCAGCCGCTTCAGCTCCCGCAACCGCTTCGTCGCCGACGTCCTCCGCCGCGGCGGCCTCGGCACCCTCCTCTTCGACCTCCTTACCGAGCCCGAGGCCTCCGACCGCGCCAACGTCTTCGACATCCCCCTCCTCGCCTCCCGCCTCGCCGCCGCCGCCGACTGGCTCCGCGCCGCCCGCGACATCCCCAACTGGGGCGGCAGCACCAGCAGTGGGGGGGGCGGCCCGTCCCCCGGCCGCATCAAGCGCGACCGCCCCATCGCCTACTTCGGCGCCAGCACCGGCGCCGCCGCCGCGCTCGTCGCCGCCGCGGATGATCCCTCGATCGCCTCCATCGTCTCACGCGGCGGCCGTCCCGACCTCGCCGGCGATGCGCTCCCCCGCGTCCAGGCACCCACGCTCCTGATCGTCGGCGGCGACGACGACCTCGTCGTCGATCTCAACCGCGACGCCCTCGAGCGGCTCACCTGCCCCCGCGAGCTCGCCATCATCCCCGGCGCAACGCACCTCTTCGAGGAGCCCGGCGCCCTCGAACAGGTCGCCGACCTCGCCCTCGATTGGTTCGACCGCCACTTCTGATCGCCCCCGCCCTGCCTTCCCCTACGCCCCCGCCGAGAGGTTGAACGACGGCGCGACCCGCGGCAGCCTCCCCTGCGCCTCGAACTTCAGCCCCACCGCGAACGACAGCTCGTCCCTCCGCCGGATGTGCAGCACCGTCGCCATCAGCTGCCGCGCCGGCTCCCCCGCGTTCCCGCTGAACTGCACCATCACCGACGCCCCCGGCGCGATGAACACCGCCGTTGACACCGCCGCCCCTCCCTTGCTCACGTTGAGGATCTCGGCCGGCCACGACCGCCCCGGAACTCCCCGCCGGTCCATCTCCGTCAGCGTCGCCGCCCCGCCCACCTCGAACCGCGGCCGCCCTCGCTGCTCGACGGCCGCCGGCGTCTCCGGCTCCCCGCCCCCGAACAGCCGCGACAGCAGCCCGCGCCGCGGCGGCGACCCCGCGGCCCCCCGGAACTCCTGGTGACCTGCATGCAAACGCACCGGCGGCGCCTCCACAGCACTCCCGCCGCGGAAACGCCGCGGCGGCCTCCTCCCTATCGGCCCGCCGATTCCTCTTCAACGCCCCTCCGCCGCGTGAGCAGCGCGCCGACCCGCCCGCGCCGCCGCGCCAGCCCCCCAACCGTCCCCGCTCGCGCCGTTATCGGCCCGTTCCCCCCGCCCCATCCGCCGGCACCACCTCGAACTCGATGTGGAAGTGGAACGGCTCCGCGAAGTCCCCAGGGTTGCTCCGCAGCCACGGATCATCCGGGTGCTTGAACAGCGCGTACGGGATCGTCACCGTCGCCGAGATCGATCCATCCTCCTCGACGTCGAACACCGCCGACCCCTTCCCCTCGCTCCTCTCCCCGCCGACCCGCAGCACCCCCAGACGCCCGTTCCTCGCCGTGATCCGCCCGTTGAGCGTGTCGTCCTCATCCGCCGTGTTGAACAGGTCCACCAGGTTGTCCCGCGTCGCCGCCGCCGCCGACGCCACGCACCCCAGGAGCGAGTTCGGATCATCGAACTTCGCGTGGTGCACCAGCGTCTCCGCCCGCGGCGTCCCCGGCCGGTTGAACCTCACCCCCGACACCCGGATCGTCACCGCTCCCCCCGGCGCGATCTCTTCGAACAGCCACCGCTCCCCGTCGATCTTGTAGAACCCCACCTTCACGATCGCCCCACCCGGGTCCGACGCCCCCACCTCCAGCCTGGTCCCCCCCAGCGCCGCGTACACCGCCAGGTTCTTCCCCATCGGCGTCCGGTCCTCCGCCGCCCGGTACGGCCTCCTCCCGCTCAGCTCCACCCGCTCCCCCGATGCCGTCGGCCACGACACCTCCACCAGCGGCTCCCGCCGGTCGTCCACCAGGAACAGCGGCCCCACCCACGCCGCGGCGCCAGCCCCCGCCGCCAGCGCCACCCCCGCCACTACCGCCGCCGCCCGTCCCAGTGCCCGTCGAGAGGTCTTCATGAGGTTCGCCTTGTGACAGGTCCAGTGTACGGCAAACCCCCCCGCCGGCCACTTCTTCCCCCACCCGGAAAACAACTTGTGGACCCGGCCCTGTGCGGTACACTGCACAAGGTCACGCCGTCCGGACCCTGTATCCCCCTCTGGTCCGGGCACTTGGAGGCAAAGCATGCTCACGCCGAAGCGCGCCGCTCGCCGGTCGTCCCTCCTCGCATGGTCCGGCGCCGCGTCGGCATTGGCCCTGCTCGCAACCACCTCCCTCGCCGATGAGGACTGGCGCAAGCTCCTCGACCGCCAGCCCCCCTACGCCGGCCCCATCGTCCGCGGGGGCGGCGGCGCCGAGACCGGCGACTCGACCCGCGGCATCTTCGAGTCCCAGGGCATCCGCCTCCAGTCCTGGATCCCCCTCAACCAGTTCCCCGACGGCGCCAACCAGGAGACCGCCGCCGACTGCTGGGGCTACGTCTCCCCCTCCGGACGCGAGTACGCCCTCATCGGCCTCCGGCGCGGCACCGCCTTCGTCGAGATCACCGACCCCCAGAACCCCGTCATCGTCGGCTACGTCCCCGGCCCCAACAGCCTCTGGCACGACGTCACCGTCATCGGCCACCACGCCTACATGGTCAGCGAGGGCGGCCGCGGCATCCAGGTCGCCGACATGTCCCAGATCGACTCCGGCGTCGTCGCCTACCTCGGCGACCGCCTCCAGGCCGGCCACACCACCACCCACACCGTCGTCAACAACCCCGACTCCGGCTACATCTATCTCTGCGGCACCAACATCAACAACGGCGGCCTCACCGCCGTCAGCACCGCCGACCCCGCCAACCCCACCATCGTCGGCGCCTGGACCGAGCGCTACGTCCACGAGGCCACCGTCGTGACGTACACCGAGGGCCCCTACGCCGGCCGCGAGATCGCCTTCTGCTTCACCGGCGGCCCCGCCATCGGCTACAGCGCGGGCGGCGGCCTCGACATCGTGGACGTCACCGACAAGAGCAACATGTTCACCATCTCCTCCCCGCGCTACCCCGGCGTGCGCTTCTGCCACCAGGGCTGGCCCTCGGAGGACCTCCAGTACCTCTACATCAACGACGAGCTCGACGAGGGCTCCACCGCCTCCACGACCACCACCTTCATCTACAACATCGCCGACCTCGAGAACCCCGTCTTCGTCGGCTCCTTCACCAACGGCAACCCCGCCGTGGACCACAACATGTACGTCAAGGACGGCCTGATCTTCGCCGGCAACTACCGCAGCGGCCTGCGCGTCTACAGCGCCGCCGACCCCCAGAACCTCCGCGAGATCGCCTACATCGACACCTACCCCTCCGACGACAACCCCGCCTTCAACGGCGTCTGGGGCAACTACCCCTACTTCCCCAGCGGCAGCATCATCCTCAGCGACCTGGAGCGCGGCCTCATCGTCGTCCGGCTTGACGAGAACGCCCTCGCCGTCGACCTCCTCCCCTCCGACCAGCCCGGCCCCCTCCCCGAGCGCCCCTTCGAGATCCTCGCCCAGACCTCCTCCCTCGGCGAGCCCGCCCCCGCCGAGTCCGCCACCCTGATGGCCCGAGTGAATGGCGGCGACTTCCAGCCCCGCCCCATGATCCACCTCGGTGACGGCCTCTACCGCGGCACCCTCCCCCCCGCCCCCTGCTTCGCCACCATCGAGTACTACGTCCAGGTCCAGAACCAGGGCGACGCCTACTACGGCCCCGTCGCCGGCCCGGACGCCCCCCTCGCCGTCGAGATCGTCACCGGCCGGGACACCCTCCTGGAAGACGACATGGAGACCAACCTCGGCTGGACCGTCGGTGACCCGGTGAACCCGGACACCGCCACCGCCGGCATCTGGAACCGCATGGACCCCCAGCCCACCATCGCCCAGCCCGGCGACGACCACACCCCCGCCCCCGGCGTGATGTGCTGGGTCACCGACGGCCGCGCCGGCAGCGGCGACGGCGCGTGGGATGTGGACAACGGCAAGACCACCCTCGTCTCCCCCCTCATCAACCTCGGCGCCGCCCCCACCGCCCGCATCGCCTACTGGCGCTGGTACTCCAACTCCGCCGGCGCCGCCCCCAACGCCGACGTCTTCAGGGTCGAGATCTCCCCCGACAACGGCGCGACCTGGGCCCCCGTCGAGACCGTCGGCCCCGCCGGCCCCGGCACTTCCGGCGGCTGGATCCGCCACGAGTTCACCGTCGCCGACGTCGCCACCCCGACCCCGACGATGCGCCTCCGCTTCATCGCCGCCGATGAGGGCGAGGGCTCCCTCGTCGAGGCCGCCATCGACGACCTCAGCATCATCGTCCCCCGGTGCTCCGTCGGCTGTCTCGCCGACCGCGACGACAACGCCGTGGTCAACTCCAACGACATCTCCGCCTTCCTGACCGACTGGCTCGCCGACGTCGTGGACGGCACCTTCAACGCCGACTTCGACGGCCTCGCCGGCACCAACTCCAACGACATCTCCGCCTTCCTCACCACCTGGCTCAACGAGGTCACCACCGGCTGCCACTAACCCGTGCCACTCCCGTCACGCCGAGGATGGGCCCCCTCCCCCTCTACCTCTCCTCTTCCCCCATTCCGGGTGCCACGGCTGGCGGCGTTGTGGGGGGTGCCGGCCGTGCTCCGCCCTCTCTCGCTTCTCTTCCTCTCCCCCCTCCGGCCCCCTCTCCCCGGGAGAGGGTTGGGGTGAGGGCTCACCCCCTCCCACCACCCCCCAGCCCTACCATTCCACGCCCCGCCCCGGCCCCAAGCCACGCCGGGCCCACCGGGCCGCCTTAGCTCAGCGGTAGAGCAGCGCTTTTGTAAAGCGCAGGTCGCGGGTTCGAATCCGGCAGGCGGCTCTTCAACTGTCCCGAAGTGTCCCCAACTTCGCGGCCTAAGTCCCGGAACGGCAGGGGGTTCGGGGCGTCCGACTCCGGGGCCTGTCCCAAAGTGTCCCCAACCGTCCCGACCTGTCCCATGTAGCGATCATGTATCGGCTGGCCGCTCGTGCCGGTGGCGGCGGCGGCTTGGTCGGTGGGCATGTCGAGGTCGGGGAGCTTGGCGATGGCGTCGGTGTGGTCGTTGAGCCCGAGCTTCGTGTAGATCCCGGCGGTGAGCTTCGGGTCCGAGTGGCGGGCCAGCTTCTGCGCCGTCTGGAGGGGGACGCCGGCGCGGGCGAGGTTGGTGATGAACGTGACCCGGAGGGCGTGGAAGTCAAAGACGGCGCCGGCCTCGTCGGTGTCGGCGAGGAAGTAAGACTCCGTCCGCCGCTTCCGCTCGGCCGGGTCCTGCCCCGCCCCGTCGATCCATCGCTCGCGGGCGAGGGCGAGGTCGGCCCTGATCATGTCGGCCGTCTCGTCCGAGGGCGGCATATCGAACGCAGGGGCCGCGGGCGCCTTCCTGGCGAGGTAGGCCCCGAGCGCCTTGGCGGTGCTGGGCTTGAGCCGGATGACCGAACCCTTCCGGTTCTTCTCGTCCCGGGCCTTGAGTTCAACCACGGGCGGCACGGCGGCGAGGCGGAAGCTCGCCCGGGTGAGACTGCGCAGCTCCCCGGAGCGGAGGCCGGTCTCGACGGCGAGGCGGTACAGGAGGGCCCGCTCGGCGCCGGTCATGTGCCAGCGGACGTCGCCGGCGCGGTCGCGGCCTTCGCGGTCGGGAGCGGTAGTGGTGACGTCGATGAGGAGGCGGAGCTCGTCGATATCGAGGGCCCGCCGCTCGCGTCTGGTCCCGCCCTTGATCTTGCCGAGTGCGGCGACGGGCGAGACCTTGAGCCGCTTTGTGGCGACGCACCAGGAGCAGAACTGCTTGAGCACCTGGGCGTGCTTGCGGAGGGAGTGGGGGGCTGCGCCCCGCCGGACCCGGCGCTGCCTCGCTTTGGTCGTCCCGTCCTCTGCGGGGCGGGCGACGAGGGGGATGCCGTCCTTCCGCCAGTTGGCGAGGGCGGCCTCGACGCCGTCGAGCGTGATGTCGGCGAGGCGGACCCACCCGCACGCCGCGGCCCATGTCCCGAGGATCCGGCGGGCCTCCTTCGCCCGCCCCTCTCCGTCGGCGGCTGCTTCAAGGCTGGTGCCCCAGGCGTCGAAGTGCTCGGACAGTTCGGCCTTCGTCGCGGCCCTGACCGGATCGAGGAGGCCGGACTTCTCCAGCCGCTCCCGCCACTGGCGGGGGAGGCGGTCGATCCACGCGGCGGCCTCGTGGTTCATCGGCTCGTCGTTGATGACGGCGTCGAGGAGGAGGCCGATCTTGCGGCGGACCGTCTCGGCCTCGTCCTGGTCCTTGCAGCCGATGGTGAGGGCGCCGCCGCGGATGCCGGCGAACCGGACCGCCCATCGCCCGTTGTCGCTGCGCTGGATGGTGTAGGGGCGGATCATCGCCTGCCTCCCTTGCTGGCGGGCTTCACCGGGCCGACGTCCCACCCGAGGAACGCGAGGAGCTTGTCGAGGCTCTCGATGGTGGGGTCGCCCTCCCCGCGGAGAAAGCGGTATACGGTCGGCTCAGAAAGCCCCGACTCCTTCGACACTCGGTATCCGGTCAGGCCGCGGGCCTCGATCTCCTCGCGGATCCGGTCGCTGATGCTCTTTCTCGTCGTCGTCTTGGCCATGCGGGCAGAATACCGCACGCCTTGACTGCTGTCAAGCCCGATGGTACATTGGGACAGTATGGGACAGGCCGCAAATACGCTGCGTCGACGAATGGTCGTACTTGCCGAACGTTTCGACGAGGAGGCGCGCCAGTGTGCGGAAGCGAATCCCACTGGCGATCTGCCGCTGACGAGCTGGGCGGGCTCGCGGTTGGCAGCACTGTCCACAGAGGCGGGCCGGCTTGTGGCGACGTATGTCCGCGAGGGGGGCGAATTGCCCGTTGTGGTGCCGAGCCGGCTCCTGCCCGCGGCCGCATTTCAGGGCTCGCTGGACGAGGCTACAGGGGAAGCGTCAAGGGCCGCGAGCGTGTTGTGGATAAGCATGGTGCTGCGGCTGCGCGACAGGTATCCACTCGAGTTCGGTGAGCCGCGAGGGGCCCGGCCCCGGGCGGAGGGTGTCGGCGACGAATGGATGACCTGGGCAGCCGACGCTTGCCGCTTTCTCGTGGACTTCATTGGCGGCGATGATGTCGCCGAGATGGCTGATCTAGGGGCCATCGAGATCAATATCCTGCGCATCCTTGACATCAAGAAAGTGAAGCTCACGAGGGGCAAGATTCTGACCGCGTTTGCGTCGGATGATCCGTTCGCGACGCTACCGGCCGACGAGACGGCGAGCAACGAGAAGACTCTTAAGGTCCACCTCGACCGGCTCTATAGGTACCGATTGGTCGAAGCAGACGCGAAGGGTGTGGCGATTAATGGAAGGGGGCGACGATATCTCGCCCTGCGTGGCGGGGGTTGAGCGAATCCAAGAACCTTCTAGGAAGGTTCCTTCCGCGACGAGGGCCCGGGCGCCATACTCCCCGCGATGCCCGAAACACCGACAAGACCGATCCCGCTCGCGACGATGGCTCGCCGCCTGGGCGTCAAGCCCGGCTGGCTCGCCGACGAGGCCGAGGCCGGCAGGGTGCCGGGGGTACGAGCCGGGACGACCTGGCTCTTTGATCCCGAAGCGGTGGAGTCGGTACTCCTGGCCAAGGCGCGTGAGCCCGCGACGCCGAAGCCGACCGCTCCACCTGAGAGTGTTGACCAGTCTCGGCTCTTGAAGCTGGACGAGGCGGCCGACTACTTCGCCGTGCCGCCCGAGTGGCTGCTCGAGCAGGCAAAGGCCAAGCGGGTCCGGTCCCACCATGTGACTGGCCCTCGAACGTTCGACCAGGCTGAGCTTCGCGAGGACCTCGCCACCTTGGAGCTCATGGTCCCCCCCAACCCCGCCCCGGAGCTGCCCCGGTTCCTGTCGCGGGATCGGTCCTTTGAGATCGGCGTCGAGTTCGATCTGCTCCTCTCGTGCCTGCGTCGCGGCTGGCCGGAGGAGGCATTGGCGCCGCTGCGGAGACTGGAAGAGCTCGGCGTCCGGGTGATCTTCACGCGGATGGCCCGCCCCGTTGGCGAGGTGCTGAAGGGGGGGCTGGAATGAGGACGAGCGTTGCCGAGGTGCGAGCCCGCGTCATGGCCGGGGCCCCGCTCTCCATCGACGACCTCGCCGTCTGGTGGGGGTGCTGCACCAAGACGGTGCGGCGCCGGATGAAGGACGGCGCGGTGCCAAGGCCGGATATTCGGATCAACTCGAGGACGATCCGGTGGAGCGCGGAGCTGATCCGCCCATGCCTGGGCCTGAGAGACGGGGAGGAGGGGGCCTAACTGTCCTCAACTGTACCCAAGGGCCCCTAAGGGTCCGCACGTAGACACGGAGTTGGGGGGTGGTTAAATAGAAGCCGGCGCCCGTCCCGTCAAAGAGGGGCGCCGGCTGAAGGGAACGAAGCGATGGTAGCACAGGCGAAAACGGCGTCAACGAACCGAATCTCGAAGCTCGACCTGATCACCCACCAGGAGGCCGCGAGCCTGATGGGCTGGGAGGTCCCCACCTACAACGGGCTGACCCCCGGGGACCTGGTTGCGGTCCATGTCCGGGCCGGGGTGTTCGTGGAGGAGCGGCCGGGCCTGATCCGTCGCGACAGCCTCGATGCCCATGTCGCCTACCTCGCCGGCGGGCCGCACCCCGTCACGGGCTTGACGATGTGGGACGAGTTCAAGCGGGGGGCGGCGTGATGGCTGCGACGGCGACGACGAGGGCGAAAAAGCGTGGGGGGGCGCGGCAAGGCTCCGCCCCGGGATTCGTCCGTAAGAAGATCGACCTCGACAAGATCCACCTCGACCCTGCTGTCCAGTCGCGGGAGAAGGTGAACGAGGAGACCGTCACCGAGTACGCCGAGGCGATGAAGCAGGGGGCAGAGTTCCCCGCGATCGACGTCTACGGCGACGACGAGGCCGGCTACTGGCCGGGCGACGGGCACCACCGTGTGCGAGCGGCTCGGGAGGCCGGGTGGAGGACGATAATCGCCAACGTGTGGCCGGGCGGTCGGACCGCCGCGATGGATGCGGCGACGGCGGCCAACATCTCTCACGGGCTCCGCCGGACCAATGCCGACAAGCGGAAGGCCGTCCGGATGGCCCTGGAGCTGGACCGGGAGTTGGGTCGGAGGCGGTCCAACAACGCGGTCGCGCGGCACTGCGGCGTGAGTGACATGCTGGTCGCGGATGTGCGGCAGTCACTTCCAGATTCTGGAAGTCAGGACACGGTGGAGTACACCACCCGCCACGGCACCACGGCGACGATGAGGACGGGCAATATCGGCCGTCCACGGCCTCGCCCGCTGCCTGAGGAGCCGGCTGGGGCGGCCGTGATGGCCGCGGCGGCGACGGAGGCCGGGCTGGGCCCGGAGACGGCTGGCGAGGCGGATGGCGGGGAGGAGGGGGATGGTGGCGGCGTCGTGGTGGATGGTCTGGGGTTGGTCGTGACGGACCCCGTTGCCGCCGAGGCCATTGCTCGTGCCCCGGAGTTCAAGGCCATCATCAACCGGCTCCACGCGCTGAAGCGGGAGGTTGTTGCCCTCGCCGAGTTGCCGATCGGCCGGGAACTTCGGATTCAACAGATCGTCACCGACTTCAAGAACATCGTCACCGCCGTCGAGTTTGGGGCGCCGTATTGCCCGTGCCCATTCGTCCCCAACTGCGATCGCAAGGGCGGGTGCAAACACTGCCATGGAAGCCATTGGCTAAGCAAAGACCTCTACACCACCCTGGCTCCCGAGGTCAAGAAAGTCGTTCACGACCGCCCCGCCGCCGAGAGGTGACGGGGCTGGCTTGACATAGCCGGCGCGGGTGGCGTCTCGAGCCCCCGCCGGACCTGGGAAGGACGGAACCGCGGGCTCCCACGCGGCGACCGATCGAGACGACGACGAAGGCTGCCGTCAGGCTGGGACGCCGGTCCGCGGGCACTCCGCGGGGCCGTGCATCGACGAGGTGCACCGCTAGCAGCCAGGAGAACAGTACGAATGTCGGACTTCAAGAAACGCAACCGAGCTCCGAAGGGCAAGCCCGCGATCGATGGCGGGGACCCCAAGGAGTGGAACAAGCTGCTCAAGCGGCTGGGCCTGGGCGCCAAGCTCAAGCCCCTGCCCCGGAAGCGTTCCCGACCTCTTCGGCGAGACGCGGGGAGCTGACCCTACTCCGCGCCGTCCCGACTCCGGGATGGGCTCACGTTGAGATGAAGCCGCAGTGTGCTCCGCACCGAAATGTAAGAACGCTCAACCGACCGACGCCACGGGCTCGTCCGCTCACGGCATAGGAAAGACCCCTTCGCGGGGGTCTCCCTCCGCGCCCAGGCTGAACCGCTACGGCATGGCTGGTGCTGTGGCTGTGCCGCTGCTGGTGCCGCCGACGCAGATGAGGGCGAGGCCATGACGGCGAGCGTGGTGTTGAGCGGCTCGTGGGTAGAGCTGGTGTGGGCGGGGTGGATGAAGCGGCGGAGGGTGCTGTGGCGTGGCCGGCGTCCGGTGATGGGGACGGGTGAAGGGGTGGAAGAGGTGCCCGTCCGTGGTGTGGGAGGGAAGTGGTGGAAGGCGTCCGGGTCGGTACGAGCGCGCACGGGTGCGGCGCGTGGTCCCCTCGCCTCGGGACGGGCCATCCCCGGTCGGACCGGGGATGCGGAGCCGCCCTGCGCTTGTGTACAGCAGAGGCGGAGTGCGGCAACCCCTGTGTTTTCAGTGGGTTACGGCGACACTGGCGGCACGGTGGTACATGGGCGAGACACCCGCTCGCCCCCGGCGTTGCCCATGCCTCCCCGCCTGTGGCCGGACCCCCCCCACGGGGGGGTCTCGCGCGGCTTCATTCAGGTTCAACGACCTCCCCATCATCGCGGCAGAAATCCTCTGGCCCCCAAAATCCCGGCCAAAACAAACTCTGGGCCCATTCGCGGGCCGCGGTTGGTGTTGGGAATCTTGAGGAAACTTAGGGACACAAGAGCGAGTGCTGCAAAAGCGTGGAAAAGACCTGTAGGCGGTGGCGTATTCTGTGTGAACAGACGCCCTGTGACACCCTCCCCGAGACCCACCCCATGCCCCAACCCCTCGCCCCTGCGCAGAAGTCCGAGCTCGCCGCCGTCGGCCGCGGCATCTCCGATCACCTGACCGCCATCGAGGTCGGGATCGTCGGCGACGTCGGCGCCGTGAAGCGGGTGTTCGACTACGTGGACGGCCTGCCCGCGGAGCGCCGGGAGTCGTTCTACGCGGACACCTACACGACCCGCCATGCGGCGGCCTTTCGCGGCGCCGCCCGTGAGGCCCTCGGCGAGGAGTCGGCCGCGAAGGGTGGGGCGAGGGACTCGGCGGAGTACGCCCGCCTGACCCGCCTCGCCGAAGGCGGGGATGCCGCCGCCCTGGCGAAGCTCAAGGCCACGCCGCGGCACGTGATCCGCTCGTGGAGCCGCTGAGACCATGCCCCTCCTCGCCGTTTATGCCGACAGCCCCGTTCTCCGCGACGTGCGGATACGGGTGCTCCGCCGGCGGCTGGCCCAGGTGACGGCGAAGATCGAGGCCCTCGACAGCCGGGGCCGGGGCCGGATCGAGACGCCGACCCGCCTCATTGCGATGACCACCAGCCGGGCTGAGCTCGAGGACGAGCGCCGGCAGATTGAAGCTGAACTCGGCGAGCTCGAACGCTTCGCCCCCGCCCTTTCGGAGACGACCCAGCATGCCGTTCCAACCTGACCCCGAGACCACCCAGATCCTCAGCGACCTCAACGCCACGTATCGCTGTGTCGGCATCGCCCCGCCCCTCGAGAAGGACGACGGCGGCAAGTTCGCCCCCGTCGGCCCGTCCAGCTACAAGGCCGAGATCATCGACCTGACGCTCGGCACGATCTACGCGTCCGCCACGGCCGGCTCCAAGGCCGACGCCGTAAGGCTGGCGGCTCAGGCCGCGGTGACGGCCCCCAAGCCGCTCACCCCGGCGCAGCGGGCGGAGCTCGCCCGGACGGGGAACGAGTCCCTCGTCCTCGCCGAGCAGCGCGCCGAGATCGAGCGGCTCAAGGCGGAGCTGGCGGCACGGACGGGCGACGAGAAGGGCGACAAGCGGACGGCTGGGGGCGGCCGGTCCAAGGCGGCGGCCGCGGCCGCCGGGTGATGAGCCTGCGTGGGGCCCGGTCGGCGATGGGGCGACCCGGCCGGGCCCTCTTTCCAGAAGGACATAGACCATGACGATGATCGACGAGGCGGCGGGGCTGAGCGTGGTGGGGGCGGTGACGAGCCTTCGGGCCCAGGATCGGGCGGGCAAGGTCGCTCGCTACGAGGCCCTTATCCTCGAGATCGCCGGCGCCGGCTGTAAGGCCACGCCGGCGCAGACGGAGGAGCTGTCGGGCCTGATGGCGGACCTCGGGATCGACCCCGACCGCGTCGGCGAGGAGCTCGCCCTGGTCCCGAAGATCCGCGACGTGAGGGAGGAGATCCAGCAAGCCGAGACGGCCCTCGCCGAGCTTCGGACCGCCCAGGAGATCACGGCGGACATCGAGGCCCACGAGGCGGAGACGCGCCGTCTCATGGAGGAGCGGCAGCGGCAGAAGAACCGCCTCTATGCAGAGCGCGAGGCGAGGCACGACGTGGCGGGCCGGGTCGGCTCGCTGAAGACGCACCTCGCGGACCTCGAGGGGCGGCTGTGGCTGATCCGCCACCCGCGACCCCGCACCGTGCACCCGGGCGGGGTCAACATCCCCCGACGGTGACCAGGAGACCCCGTGTACGCGGATGACGCCGACAGCCCAGCCTACCGCGCCTACTTCGAGTCAATCGGGCTCGGGGACGGGACGCCGCGCGAGGTCCACCTCGCGATCGACTGGGCAGAGGCGACGATGACGGTCGCCGAGCTAGCCAGGGTACGTGAGGCGGCGCAGAGCCCGGATTGCTTTCGCCGGCACTTCGCCCTGGTGCGGCTGGTCAAGGCGTACCGGGAGGACCGGGAGATGAGGAGACTGCTGCAATGAGCGATTCCGAGAACGTCACCAAGCCGAAGCGCCGCCCCCGTGGTCCGGGCCGTTCCATCCCCCAGCGGTTGGCGCGGACGACCGATCGCGAGCTGGCGACGATCCTCCGCTGCGGCGTCCCGGTCACCGACCCCGCGACGGGGCAGGTCGCCGTTGATGCCTCGGGGAAGCCGGTAATGCGTCCGGCGCCGGCGGCGTACTTCAACGTGGCCGTCCGGCGGATCAAGGATCTGGGGCCGGCGGCGGAGTACGACGGCGAGTCTCCGCAGAGCCGGCTGCTTCGTGCGGCGAAGTTCGAGGCCGCTCGCCGCCGGCTGCGTCTCTTCCCGCCGGCGGACGGTCTGCAGGAGGGCGGTGAGGAGGCGATGACCGGATCATGACCGCGGCCCCGGCCATCCCGCTGCACGATCGCGAGCTCTTGACCCAACAGGAGGTTTATCGCGTGCTCGGGCTGGGTCGGTCCAAATGGTTCCAGGCCCGGAAGGCGGAGCTGGTCCCCTTCCCTGTCATGGTGAGCGGCGCCCCCATGTGGCGGCGTCGGGAGCTGGCCGACTGGGTTGACGCGGGGTGTCCCCCGGCTGCTGACTGGAAATGGTCCCCGACCGTGCCGGTGACGATCGACGAGGCGCTCCGGCTGAAGTCGGCCGCCCTCGCCCGCCTCCAGCGTGAGATCGCGGAACTCGAGGAGCGATCCGCGGCCGGGGAGCGGCTTTGCCACGTTGTGAGGAGGCGGTGATGACGGTGGGCGTGGAGAAGATCGACGTGGCGATGCCGGCCGCAGAGGTCAAGATCGCCGGGCGGCGACGTCGCGGCCGGTCATGGCGGAGTGACGAGGCAGGTCCCGCCGCATCGGAGGTCGCAGCATGAGCGGGAGGATCGCAACGGTCGGGACGTGCGGGTGTGGGGGCCGGACGAGCTACGCCGTCTGGTGCGGCCCCTCCCCGCTCGCCAACCAGCCCGACCCCATCGGCCACGAGGTCGTCGCGTCCGGTCCCGTCGGCCCGCTGTACCAGTTCATCCCCACCAGCGGCCCGACCAACCCCGGACCGCCGCCCCCACCCGGGGGCGGCGACAACATCGACACCCAGCCCCCAGGACCCCGGCCGGACGACGGCGGCGGCGGACCGCTGCCCCCACCGGGCCCCGGTGGTAATCCCACCGAGCCAATACCGACCCCACCTATCAACAGCGGGGTCTAGCCGAGCCGGCCCCCTGGAGAACCCCGTGAGCAAGTTCGCTGATGCCTTCATGAGCTTGGGACCCGGCCTGGCCATCGGCGCCGCCCAAGCCGCCACGACGTACAGCGCCGCCAGGCGCTTCAACCGCTCCATCGACCGAGCCCAGGCGTCGGCGATCATCGCCGCCCAGGCCCAGCAGGAGCAGGTCAACCGCGCCGCCGCCCTCGAGCGGCAGAAGCGGATCGCCGAACTCCAGCTCGCCCGCGGGCGGCTCCGCGTCTCCCAGGCCGCCGCCGGCGTCGGATTCGGCGGGTCATACCAGGCATTCGATGAGCAGCTTGTCCACGACGCCGCCCTGTCCATCGAGATCGAGGAGGCCAACGCCCGCAACCGCAACCTCGCCATCCAGTCGCGGCTCCAGGCCGAGCTCGACCAGCTCGCCGGTCAGTTCACCAGCCCGGGCTATGCCGGCGTCGTCGGAGGGCTACAGGGGTTCACGACGGGGCTCGACCTTGGCCGCGGTCTCAACAGCCTGTACCGCAAGCCCGGCTCGCGCTCCGCCGGCGGGCGATCCAGCGCCGGGGCGGCGAGGGGCTCAGCCGGGCCGATCTTCGCCGAGCGGGCCCCCTACGGCGGCTACGGCGTGCCGTAGGCATCACTTCCATGGTGGAAGTCGAGACTCGCCGACCACGTAGATGATCGCTGCAACTGCGATGATTGCAATCTGGACGCCGTCAGAGACTTGATTTGATAGGATGCCGCCGATCCAACCGGCGGCTCTCGGCCAACCGAAGGTCACGGCCCCGCTCAACGCACATTCAGGAATCGAACCCGCCAGCAATAGTCCGGCAGCGAGGCGGCGGTGGAAGTACCGTGGTTGAAGGACCGCATAAAGGCTCACGGCCGCGACTCCGCCAAAAACGATCAGGCGAATCGAGTTCGAGTGGACAAAGAGGTTGAATGCCACTAGGCCGGATCCACAAGCAAAGGACACCAGCCATGGCCAAACACTTCGACTGTTCGCTGGAGATGGTGCCGCACCTGCATTCCCTGACCCAGTCATCGTGGAACCTGTGGAGGCTCCTGCGACCACGCCAACGCCAGAGAACTGGGAGCCCGAGAACTGCGTCTTTTCGTGCGATTGATCGCGCACGTCCTTGGTGCCGACAACGAAATCGCCGGCAATGCTGATTTGCCCTACACTTATTTTCTCTAGGGCAAAGCGAAGCTTGTTGTTCTCTATGCTCTGGTCGCGAACAAGTTCTGCGAAGGTCTCCATGACCCTTGCAGTTTCCGGGCCCCAGTGCTCATGAGCGAATGCAGAGAATTGCTTGAAGTCGGCAACACGACCGCTCATACTGTAGCAGTTGAGCAGTTTCAGGAGTTCGTCGCGCTTTTCCTGATACTCGCTCATGTGCGTGCATTGCGAAACACTTGAACAATCTCGGCATCGTCTGTGCAAAATGGGCGATTAAAGGCGTCGCGCAACTCCGCCGGGATCTCGTCCACGCTGTAAAAGTCCTGGTCGAGCAGCGTGTGTGTCGTTGGTGGTCGAATTCGGAAGACGCGCACGAGTAGTCCGTCCGAGGCCAATGCGTCGAACGCATAAGCCAAAGCTGTCATCTCGATTCGCCCAAGTTCTCTCGCGACGCGGCGCGGCTCAAATACTCGCCGATCGGAGTGCTTGCGTACGAAGTCGCGAAGCAACCGAATGGCATTGCCATAGTCAGAACTCGCGGAGTCGAAGCGTGACATGGTTCACAGCCTCCGGAGTTGTGCGTGCGCCAATGCGTATTCCGTTCGATTTATAGCCGCCAATCTCGGTGCGTATCTCTTCATTAAAGGCCGTTTGGCCCTTGGGTGGCTTCCAGTATACAACAAGCTGTGAGCACTCCCTGAACAGAGCAACAGCGCTCCGTCGAGCCGGCGCGTCGAAGAGGCTCTCTTCGGGATATGCGGGATTGAACTGGGCGCTTCCATCTCGACTATCCACGAACTGTGCATTCCCCAGGCGGTATTCGCTAGCTCGCTTCTCGGCATTCTGCACGAGTGCATTGCGTACAGGGCCCAAATCCCATTCGACAAAATCCTCGCGGCGGATCCCCTGGGCAACACGGTCCCAAAAGATCTCGAGATCGCCCAAACAGGTTCGGCGTGATTCGCGATCATGGCTGGGAATACGGAATTCAAGCAGGCCAAACGAATGCCATCGTACCAGCCATACTTCGCGGGTTAGGACCCGCTCGTATTCGCGCGAAAACCGGTTGTCATTGATGCGAGACTCCCCAAGGAACCGGTTGATGACCCGTCCGTTGTATACCTTGAGAGTCCAAGAGTGGTAGTCTGTTCCATCAACGGTCTCAACGCGAAAGTCCGCCCACTTCATTCCGTGGGGCTCTAGGTAGAATCGAGGGAACTTTTCGGATGCGGCCCAATTCTCGCCGAAGAGCGATTGAGCAACGCTGTCGCCATCGTTGTACTTGACGGCATGCACCCTTGTGCGAGGCTTGTAGTAAAAGATGTGTTGGCGACCGTTTTCCTCCGCCCTCGCGAGGAGCCGTAGAACTCGTTGAAGGGGCACGGTGCCACGATCAACCGCACGCCTCACCGACTGAAGTAGTTCTTCCGAGTTGCCGGAAACGCGAATCTCTTTGTCGAGCGGCTTAAACTCCCGAAGCAGATCACTGATCTGCTGTGCAGTGCAAGCCGCATCCAGAAGCGCGAAGAGCCGTTCTCGTTCAGCCGTGTTCATCGCAGGTCCAATTTGGGGCCAATCCTACCACACGCCGACCGCTTCTTCAATGGCGGCGAGCCCAGGTTTGTTCGCCAGGAGAAACCGTCTCGTGAGGCTTATTGTGAAGCATTAAACAGATTAGGGAGATGGGCGGTGTGCAGCTCGCCCGCTGCGTCAATGGCGTGGCCTCAAGGTTGTGGCCGGCTCGGCTGTATTCAGCAGATGGTCGGCCGAAGTATGCACGCCGTGAGGGCAGGGCGGGCAGAGAATGGCAATCGGGTCGGACCATGGTCGCCTTTCCCGTCTGGCACCAAGTCCAAGGCGCTGGCTGTGACGTTCTCCTCAAGCGGCTCGACATTGCCCCCAAGAGGATTCTCGCCGGCACCCGCCAGACCCCCCGGATGTGGCGGGTGCGAGTCTGATTCACCGATGGGCGACTGGAGGACTGGCCGGGTCGTCGGGGTGCCGCAGCTGGCGGTGGTTCCGGAGGCAGGCGGTCGCGATGGTAGAGGCGGGGAGGTGGGGAAGGCGGGCGGAGGCGGACTGCGGTCGTCAGCGCCACTCTTCGACCGTTGCCAGCCGCAGGCTCAGAGTGCTGATCTTGGTTTCGAGGTTCTGCATCTCGCGAGAGAGTCGCGATTCCATGTCCCGCAGGTTGCTCTCGACAGACGAAATCTGGTGGTCGAGAGCGACAAGGCGTGCCTTGACAGTGTCGTTCAATAATCCCGAGCCTGGTGCCCCAAACACATCCACCCCAAGCACTTGCGCGAGTCGATTAACATTCTGCCGGATTTCGCTCACGTCCAACTTGAGACTAGATACATCTGATTCGATCATGGACAGGTAGTTTGGCTGAGAATGTGCAGCCGCGGGCGTCTTCGAAGAGGCTCCGGCCACACACCCTGCCAGTCCTGCCGGAACCGCAATGATCGCTGCTCGTCTATCCATGGTGGCCCTTCCGGTGAAGGGCCCAGCGTACACGCGGTGAAGCTCTGAACACAAGCCCCTTGCGGCCGGCCCCTCGACCAGCGGGGCTACCCGGCCGCCTTCACCAGCGCCACGATTACCGCGAGGATCTCCGGGGAGAGGGCGGGCAACTTGGACACGATCATCTCGATTTCGCCGTCGTTGGCTGGGTCGGAATGTCCCGGCCGTGGCCCCGGGGGAGTCGTCACCCTCGCGATGCTCGCCGGCGTCGTCCGGTGGTAGAACTCGGCAGCGACGAGGGGCGAGTGTCCGAGCCAGGTGCAGACGTCCATCACCGGGTGCACTTCCAGCCATTCAGACTCGAGGGCCTTGCGGAGCGCGTGAAACGGCTTGCTGTACTTCGGAACGCCCGCCGCGGCGGTGATCTCCAGCAGGGCTCGGTCGATGTTGATGGCGCCCTTGATGGGGCAGACCCGCGGCTCGTAGTCCATGCACTCGGGGCCGGGGGCGGCCTCGTGGCACTCCCTGAGGATCTCATACAGCCGCGGCTCGATCGGCACCTGGCGGTACGCCTGCTTCGTCGTCTCGACCCGCTCGCCGGTCTCCTCGTCCGCCTGAGGTAGGACCTGGATGGTCCGCCTCTCCCAGTTGATGTCCTTCCATTCCAGGCGAAGGGCCTCCCCCCTCCGGAGGCCGGCGAGGCGGCAGAGGGCCAGGAGGGCTCGCCATCCCGGGGTGGGGCAGCATCGAAGGATGTCCTCGAGCTGCTCGCGGCTGACGACGTACCAGTCCTTCACCTTTCTGGGGGCCGTGCCCTTGATCTCCGCGAACGGGTTTTCAGAGATGTGCCGCCTCTTCGCCGCCCGCTTGAAGATCACCTTCGCGCGCCGCACGTGGGACCGGACCGTGCCCTCGCTTAGGCAACGCTTGGGGTTCGGGGCGCCGCGGCCGGGCTTAACGGGCTGCCGCCGCAGCCAGACGGTCCAATCATCGGCGTCGGCGGGGGTGATCTGGTCGAGTCGCCGGCCCGCACCGAACTTGGCGACAAGGTATCGGAACGTGTCGCGGTGCAGCAGGATGGTCCGCGGGGCGATCTCGCCAGCGCGGAGCCGGAAGTAGGTCGGCTCCCATTCGGCGAGTGTGGGGGCGGCAACGTGGCCGTCTTTGGGGTGGTGCATGCAGCCGAATTACGGGGGAGCCCGGGCAGGGGTTTCACCAGATGCGCGCCGAAGTGTCCCCAAAAAAGTGTGGTAATCCACGGTCGCCTAAAGATGGGGTCCGGTTCGGCTCCGGAAGGCTGTCGGGGGCCGCCTGGGCGTCGCGGCGAGGGCATCGCGGGCCGGGGCCCGCCCTCTGGCGGGGGGGGGCGTCGGCGAGGGGTGACGGCTGGGCGGCCTGGAGCGGCCCGGTCAGTGCGGCAGGAGGGCCCAGATCAGCCGATCGGCCTGGGCCTGCTGGTCGGGGGAGAGGGAGCGGGAAGCGGGGCCCCTGAGCCTCCCTCGCCCCAGGTGGCCGTGGACCTTGCCATTACGCTCTCGGACGATCCAGCGGCCTGGGCGGGGGCACGGCGGAGGTTCACGTCGATGCTCGGCTCCAACCCCGTCCGCGAGGTGCGGGAGACGGTGAACGTCTACGCCCAATCCGCACTGATCGGCCAGCAGGGGGAGCCCACCCCGAAGACGGCGCGGACCCTGGCGGGCCGGTCCGCCAGCTACAGCCTCGACTACAACTCGACCTCTGACCTCCTGCTCCGCGGCCCCCTCGGGGCGGTGCGCGGCCGCGACGAGTTCACCCAGACCGACGCCGGCGCCATCATGCGGCTGCTGCCATTCCACCGATCGATCGGTGTGTGGCGGCTGCTCGAGGAGATGGTCAGTCAGTTCCCGGAGGAGTAGAAGCGACGGTAGTAGTCCTCGCGACGCGAGGTGCGTTCCGGCTCGGGAAGGGTGTCTAGTGATCGGTTGTAGTCGGCAACCACGCTGTAGTACGCCGCCCACATGAAGCCGCGGCGTGCGGCGTAGACGCCGGCAAGGGCGAGAAAGCAGACGAAGATGATCTGGTCGTGGGGACCACCATGCTGTCGGCCGTTAATCGAGTCATAGCCGTAGTCGTCACCGATGAGGCCCCGCGCGACAAAGAGCCCGATCGCCATGAAGGTGCACGCCACGGCCCACAGGCGAAGCTCATCGTGGACATCGCGACGAGCCTTCAGCAACTCATCGAGTGTGCTGGCGGACCACCGTCCTCGGCCATACGCGACAGCTCGGCCCAATGGATCACACCAGCGACGGGAAGACGTGGCAGACATGGGCGCAGAATACCGAACCGAAGGGCCCGCACAAAGAGCTTTCCCGCCTTCCTTTCGGCATGGACGGGGGAATAAATCCCCCGCGGCCGGTGTCCCGGCGGCGGGGGGGAGATCACGTCAGGCCGCGGCGGAAGTCGGGGCGGGGTCGTCCTTGGCGAGTTCGTCGCCGGCGTAGCGGCTGACGAGGGCCTCGTGGTCGGGGTCGGTGACGATCGAGCGGATGAGGTTCTCGATCTGCTCGGCGGCGCGCCAGAGGGCCTCGGGCGGATCGATCCATGCCCCGCGGATGTCGCGGGGGATGTCGATCGAGAGATTGCCCTGCACGATCGGATGAGGGGTGAGGCTCTCGAGCGTGTGCTTCAGCTCGTGGAGCTGGGCCGCGATCGTGGCGAGGCCGTGAACCGTGTCGGCAACGGGTCGGCGCCGGCGGGTCTGGTCGTCCTGCTCCTTCCAGTGGCGGGCGTGCTCGGCCCTGGCGAGGTCGGCGAGGCCGGAGGGGACGTCGGGGTGGTCGAGGGGGAGCGCGTCCGCGTAGCCGATGGCGAGGAAGCACGGCGGGGCGTTGCGGTCCTCCATGTCGATGCTCACTTCCCATCCCTTCGGGAGCTTGGCCTTCGGCGGCTGGGCCTCGGGGGTGACGCTGTTTTGTCCGGTCTTCATGGCGAGACTCCTGGGCCGGTCCTGCGTGTGTGAGCGACCGCCCGCCCGCCGGCCCAGCCGGGGGGAGGTCGCGGTCGTTCATGGGGTGGCGTTCAGGGTCGCGAGGACGCGGGCCCGCTCGTCAGGGGGCAGGGAGTTGACCACGGCGACGGCGGCGGTGCCGGCGGGGGTGAGGGGCGGGAGGTGGGGGGCGGGTCCTGCAGAATCGTGTATCGGCTCGCCCCCCTCTGTCGCGCAACCCCCTGTATTTCCAGTACCTTGCGACTCCGCGGCATCTCCTTTGTAAAGCGCAGGTCGCGGGTTCGAATCCGGCAGGCGGCTCTTATCTCTCGCTCAACGGGCCCGGGCCCATCCCGGCCCCCGCACGCACCGCCTCCACCTCCGCCGGGAGCCCGGCCGCCGCCGTGATCACGACGCGACTCCGCGGCGTCGCCACGAAGTCCGCGCTCCGCACCCTCTCCCCCCGCATCCTCTCCAGCGGCACCAGCCGGTGCGAGTTCAGCCGCTTCTGCACCGCGCTCACCTCGTACCCGATCCCCCTCAGCAGCGCATGCACCGGGTGCGACCCCGGGTCTGCCATCAGGTCGTGGCACTCGAAGACGATCGCCCGCGGCCGATCCGCCTCCAGCGCCGCCGCGAGCGACTCCAGCACCGTCCGCTCGTGCCCCTCGACGTCGATCTTCACAAGGTTCACCGGCTCGGTCCGGTACCGCCTGGCGAAGTCCTCCCCGCTGATCGTCGGCACCTGCAGCGTGCCCGCCCCGGGGGACGGCCGCTCGACGAGCTTCCCGGCCCCGCTGTTGGCCGTGTTGGTCTGCATCGTCGCCGAGCCGGTCGCCCCCGAGATCGCGGCCGCGACCACCGTCGCCCGCCCCGCCCCGAACCCGGCGAGGTTCCCCGTCAGCAGCTCCACCAGCTCCGGCTGCGGCTCCACCGCCACGACCACCGACCCCGGCACCAGCGCCAGCATGCAGCAGCTCACGTAGCCCACGTTCGCACCGATGTCCCACACCCGGTCCCCCGGGCGCGAGAACTCCCGCAGCACCCGCACCACCGTGTGGTCGAACCGGCCGGTCAGCAGCAGGTGCCGCCCGACGTGGTCGTTGGGGTTCACCACCATCTCGAAGCCGTCGGCCGCCCGTACCCGGATCGTCCGCTCGGGGAATGAGAGCCGGCTCAGAAACGTTCGATCGATGATGCGGCCCTGGCCGTTCTGGAACGGATAGCAGGTGAGCGTGCAGCGGGCGAAGGCGGCGCGAATCGACACAGCGGCCTCCTCGACCCAGGTCCGCTCCGGCCGGGCCATCCCCCCCCGAGACTGTGCCCAGAGTACCGCGTCCCACCCGTCACAAGGAAGCGTTTTTCTCAAAGTTGTGCTTACCTTCGTGCGGCGCCACGCTGCGATCGTGGAGGCATCGAGCCGGAATCGGGTTATCGCCCCCACAAACAGGGCGTTTCCACCCTTGTACCCCGAGGACAAACGAAAACGGCCCCCGCGCCTCAGCGCGGGGGCCGCGATCAACCGATCAAGCCGGCAACCGGCGGCTCACGGGCACCCGTCGTGCGGGACCGTCCCCTGCACCGCGCCCAGCCACGACGTCAGGAACGCGCTGATGTCGTTCGAGTTCGTCGCCCCGTCGCAGTTCAGGTCCGCGCTCGCCGGGCCGCCGCCGACCGCGTTCAGCCAGCTCGTCAGGAACTCGCTGATGTCGTTCGAGTTCGTCGTCCCGTCGCGGTTCCAGTTCGCCACGCACTGGCACTCGTCCAGCGCGCCGTCCGACCCGCCCATCGTGTGCGGGGCCGTCAGCACGGTCGGATCGAAGCAGTCGCTCGCGCCCCCCGCGATCTCCTGCGCATCGTCGATCCCGTTGCCGTTGCAGTCCGTCGGCTCCTCCCCGCCCGCGGCCGCGCCGCCCAGGAACAGCAGCACGATGTAGTCCTGGTCCGGCCCGTTCGGGTCGCCCCCGCTCCCGGTGAGCCGATCGAACTCCCCGTCCTCGTTCACGTCGTAGATGATGTTCGCCTGCAGCACCAGCCCGCCCAGCGTCCGCGGGTCCGACGGGCTGAGCGACGCCGGGTTCGCCCCGGCCCACGTGCTCTGGTTGATCCCGTTGGCGAACAGCCCGCTCGACGACGCCCCGCCCCCGGAGTTCACCAGCCCGATCAGCGTGATCTTGAACTCCCGGTCCGAGTTCGCACCCCGGATCTGCGCCCCGTTGTTGAGCACCAGCTCCAGCTTGTACGAGAACGCCGCCGGGTCGTACACCGCCCGGAACAGCCCCGTCGTCGCGTTGCCCCGCAGGTTCCCCTCCTGGTCGTACCGGTCGTACGCCGACACGAACCACACATTCCCCGCCGAGTCGATCGCCCCCGCCGACATCGACGGCCCGGGGTTCGACGTCACCTCCGTGAACGGCCGCAGCTCCCCGATCATCTCCCCCTGGGCGTTGTAGAACGGCTTGCCCCGGAACGGGTTGCGGTTATTCGGGTTCGGGTCGAACGGATCGAAGCTCGGGTTCGGCACCACGTACGCCGCCCACGTCCACTCCGGCTCCGCCGACGGCTCCGCCAGCCGCGCCACGCTGATCCCCTGGAACGGCCACCCCGCCGTGGTCTGCGTCATCCGCAGGTACACCACCCCCGTCGCCAGCAGCCGCCCCGCCTGGTCCGACCCGACCCCCACCGCCGGGCCCCCACGGAACTGCGTCTGCCCCCGGTAGTGGTCCAGCCGGTCGAACGGCTCGCCGACCGGCGCGTTCACGACCAGGGGGATCGTGTACCCCGCCGCGGGGTCGTTGTCCGAGATCGACGCCGGCAGAGGCAGCGCCCTCCCCCCCGACACCGCCCCGTCCTCATCCACGCCCCAGACCCCGATCGCGTCCGAGGCGCCCTCGTGCGCCAGGATGATCCCGCACGTCCCCACGCTCTCGGAGAAGAACGCCGCCTGAGAGAAGCTCACGGACGAGCGGTGGCCCTCCGCCCCGCTCAGGTGCGCCGGCGTGGACACCGTCGCCAGCGGCGTGGGCTCGTACTGGTACATCCCGTCCGCCAGCGAGCCCACGTACACCCCCCGCGACACGCCCATCCCCCGCTCCCGCGGGATGTTGTTCGGCACCAGCGAGTTCGTCGACTGCCGCTTGACGATCCAGTCCAGCGCGCCCCCGTCCGCCCGCGACTCCCCGTTGTCCGCGTTGTTGTCGATGATGTTCAGCGACGAGAAGTCGCGCCCCGCCAGCGGCCCGTCCGCCAGCATCCGCACCCGGAAGATGTTGTTCTGCGAGAGCACGTTCTCCCCCGTCCCGCCGTTGCCGTCGGCCCGGAAGTACACGTTCCCCGACGCATCCACCGACCCCATCCCGAAGCTCGCCTTCTTCTCCGCGTCGCTGTCCCCGTTGGCCGCTGCCTGCGCGCGGGCCACGTACAGCCGCTTCGGCTCCGCCGCCGTGTAGTTGATCACCGCCCCCACGACCCCCTCCCAGCGCCCGTCGAACTCCGCGAACCCCGCCGCGAGCTGGAACGTCTCCCCGCTCGGCGACACCGGCGTCCCCGCCGTGTTCACCGGCGCCACCCCGAACCCCGCCCCGTTCCACAGCGAGTACGACGCGAACGGCGCCGGCCGCCGCACCGTCATGTTGCTCACCACGTTGTGCATGATCTGCGACGTCGGGAACGCCGCGCTCGCACGGCTCGCCTTCAGCAGCGGCGCGACCCCGAAGACGTGCCCGCCGCTGCTGGTGAGCTCCTGGAGATCAACCACAAACGTGTTGAGCTGCTCGCTCGCATCCCACGCCCCCACCGCGTCCGTGTTCGCCAGCCCCGGCGTCGGCGACACGCTGTCCTGCGCCGCAACCGGCATCGCAAGCCCCGCCGCGCCGATCAGCGCGGCCGCCAAAGTCCTGCTCGACATGTCTGCTCCTCCTCGTGATGGATGGAATCGGCTCGGTCCCTTCCCGCCCCGCCCGCCGCGCAACATATTCACCGCGGCATCCGTGCCGACCCGCCCGCCCCACCCCGGGGTCCACCCGGTGGCCGACATGCTACCCCGAACCCGCGCAAGAAGTACGCCCGCCACCCCCCTCGGCGCGCGAAGTCTCCGCAAAGTCCGCCCCGCCCATCCCCTACCCGCCCCTCGGCCGAAGAGCGCAAACCACGACTACATCACCGGTTGCGCTCCCGCCTCACCCCCCACGACCAGTCCAGCGACCGGTCCAGCACGATCACCCGCGACGACTGCATCAGCCGGCTCGCCAGCGCATCCATCGCCGCCCGCTCCCGGATCAGCCGCAGCTCCGCCTCCACCTCCTCCCGAACCTCCCCCAGCGGCCGCCCCGACCCGGGGATGATCTCCTCCAGCTTCAGAATCGCGAACCCCCCCTCCAGCGCCACCACCCCGCTGACCTCCCCGACCTTCAGCCCCCGCAGAGCCTCCCGCAGCGCGACCGGGTACGTCGGGTCCGCCGGGCTGATCGGCTCGATCACCCCGCCCCTCGCCGCGGAGCTGTCGGTTGACATCTCCGCCGCCACCGCCCCAAACGTCTCCGCCGCCTCACCTTCCCCGCCCCGCACCCGTGCCAGCGCCCGCGCCGCCGCCCGATCCGTCGCCGTCACGATCAGCCTCGCCCGGTACTTCGGCCCGTGCTGAACCTGGTACCCGGTCCGCAGGTCCTCCTCGGTGATCACCACCTCGTCGCGCACCAGCCGGCGCAGCCCCGCGTTCCGCCGCAGCAGCGCGGCGAACCGCCGGTCCCCGAGCCCCCTCGCCCGCCGCACCTCCCCCAGCACCGCCTCCGCCACATCCGGCGTCGCCCCCGCCGCCTCCGCCACCGACTTCAGCAGCAGCTCCCGCTCCCGCGCCACCGCCTCCTCCCCCAGCCGGATCCCCCGCTGCGCCAGCTCCGCCTCCAGCGCGCGGTCCAGCACGATCTCCTCCATCACCACCCCGCCCGCCACCTCCGCCAGCAGCGGCTGCATCTCCTCCCACGT
>JBIQJK010000151.1:0-7442 GCA_044507535.1 Planctomycetaceae bacterium
GACAACTCGCACGGAGGAGGATGAGCCATGCCGAAGCTCCCGTGGTTCGAGCGAAAGTTCTCGTTCGACTTCCCCATCGCGTGGGCCCCGGACATCATCGAGCGCTTCCGCGGCACGCCGGCGCGGCTGGAGGAACGGCTCCGCGGCGTCCCCGCGCCGGTGCTGACCCGGCGCGAGCGCGAGGGGACCTGGTCCATCCAGGAGAACGCCGGGCACCTGCTCGACCTCGAGCCGCTGTGGTCGCGCCGGCTGGGGGATTTTCTCGAGGGGCGCGAAGAGCTGTCGGCCGCGGACCTGACCAACCGCGGCACGCACGAGGCGGGGCACAACGACCGGCCGCTGGGAGAGATCCTCGCGGCGTTCCGGTCGGCGCGGATGCGGGAGGTCGAGCGGCTCGAAGCGCTGACGGAGGCGGACTTCGCCCGCACCGCGCTGCACCCGCGTCTGAAGACGCCGATGCGGCTGATCGACGCGGTGACGTTCGTCTGCTGCCACGACGACTATCACCTGGCGCGGATGGGGGAGCTGATGCGGTTGTTCGGGGGAGCAGGGGAAAGGACGAATCGGGAAGCCATGTAGAAATGGGAGGGCGGCCACGTAGCCCTCACCCGGCCTCTCCCGAGGGGAGAGGGGGCCAGAAGAGCGTGCGCCGCTGACCGTGCGATGGACTACGTAAGCTTCGGGTCCAGCGCCCCGTGCAGGGCCTTGAGCTCCTCGGCCCGGGCCCGCGGCATGACCAGCGTGGCGTCCTTCGTGTGCACGACGATCAGGTCCTCGCAGCCGAGGATGGCCACCGTGTGCGCCGGGTCGTCGCTGACGGCCAGCGAGTTCTTGCTGCGGGCGAAGACGACCCCGCCGGCGCCCGCGCCGCCGGCGCGGTTCCCCTCGCGGTCGGGCTCGAGCGTCTCGCCGTAGCTGGGCCAGGAGCCGACGTCGAGCCACTGGAGGTCCATCAGCACCGTGCAGACACTGACCCCCCCGCCCCCCCCACCCTCCCCACTTCCTCCACTCCCGCCCCGCGGCGGCGGCTCGCGCGAGGCCGGCTCCATCACGGCGTAGTCCACGCTGATCTTGGGGAGCGTGGGGTAGACCGCGCCGAGGACCTCGGCCTGGCGCGGGGTGCCCCAGGCCTCGGCGATCTTCATCACGCCCTCGTGCGTCTCGGGCTTGTACTTCTGGAGGCACTGGAGGAACGTCGCGGCCTTGAAGACGAACATGCCGCTGTTCCACGAGAAGTGCCCGCTCTCGACGTAGGCCTGGGCCCGCTCGAGGCTGGGCTTCTCGACGAACCGGGCGACCTTGAACGCCAGCCCCTCGGCCCCCTCGACGCCGCCGATGGCGGGGCCGCGCTCGACGTAGCCGAAGCCGGTGGCGGGGTGGGTGGGCTTGATGGAGAAGGTGACGAGCCGGCCGGGGTCGGCCTCGACGAGGCGGAAGCCGAGCTCCATGCGGTCGCGGAAGACGCCGTGGGGCTCGATGATGTGGTCGGCGGTGAGGACGGCGAAGACGGCGGCGGGGTCGAGCTTGTGCAGGACGGCCGCGGCGAGGCCGACGGCGTTGACGGTGTCGCGCCCGGCGGGCTCGCCGATGATGCGGTCGTCCGAGAACTCGGGGAGGGCGGCCTTGATCTGCTGGCGGTAGGCCTCGGCGGTGCAGATGTAGCGGCGTTCGGGGGGGACCAGGCCGCGGAGGCGCTGGGCGGCGAGTTCCAGGAGGGAGACGGTGCGGCCGCCGTCGTCGGGGCGGGCGACCAGCGGCAGGAGCTGCTTGGGGCGGCCGGAGCGGCTCATGGGCCACAGCCGGGTCCCCGACCCCCCGGCCATGATCATCGCGTAGCGCATGGGGGGAAGATAGTCCGGCTGGTCGGGGCGTGCGCGGGGAAGGGCCCGCGGCACGAGGAGAGGCGCCGGGCACACCGACCTATGCGTCGATCTCCTCCGGTCCCGCGTCGGCCCGGTGCCCGTGCCGGACGTGGACCACGAACACCGTCTGACCCGTGATCGTGAACAGGATGCGGTAGCTCCCGAAGACCAGTTGCCGGAACTCCGGTCCCTCAGAATGACTCTCGCGCGCCGGCGGGCACCGGCGCGGGAGGTCGGCCAGGCTTGCGATCGCTTCCCGGACGCCGCGCAGCCAGCTCTGCGCGTTCGCCGGCGAGTCGAGCTCGATGTACGCGGCCACCTCGTCGATGTCGCGCATCGCCCGAGGGGAGATCAGGACCTCGTAGGTCATGCCGGGCGGCGCCTCTTGCTCGGGGCCGCTGTCCTGGCCTCATGCCGGCGCTGGAGTTCGGCGAAGACCTCCGACATCGGCTTGGCCTGCCCCGCCTTGGCCTCGGCGAGCCCCTCGAACATCGCCGCGCGGGTGTCGAGCTCCTCGACCTTGTCGAGGAGCTTCTGGTACGCCTCGGCGCTCTGGACGACCAGCTCGGCCTTGCCGTCCACCGTGAGCACCTCCGGCTCGCCGGTCTTCTTCAGCCGCTCGCGGAAGGCGGCGGTGTGGCGCTTGAAGTGGTCCAGGGGGTGGATGTTGCGCAGGTTGATCATGGCCGGGGCTCCGCATTGGCATCGCATCGGTAACGCATCGTTACCCATGCGAATGCTACCACCGGCCCTACCGCGCCGCCAGCGCCCCCTGCAGGATCTGCTCGGTCGTCTTCAGCCCAGGGTCCTTCTGCACGGCACGGGTGACCATGCGCTCCGCCTCGGGGCGGCTCTCGCCCAGGGCGACCAGGGCGGTGACGGCGTCCTCGAAGGCGGGGTCGCGCCGGGCGGCGGCCGCGGCGGCGGCGCCGATCCGCGACCCCTCGGGGCGGGTGGAGAGGTCGGCGTAGGTGTCCACTTTTCCGGTGAGCTCGACGATCATCGTCTCGGCGAGGCGCTTGCCGATCTCGGGGAGCTTCTGGAGGGTCCGGGCGTCGCGGGCGAGGATGGCCGCGGCGATCTCGCCGGGCTCGATCGCCAGCGCCCGCAACGCCCGCTTGGCGCCAAGGCCCTTGACGGAGGTGAAGAGGGAGAAGAACTCGCGCTCGCGCGGGGAGGCGAAGCCGAGGATCCGCGGCACGAAGCTCGTCCCCTGGCCCACCGATTCGAGGTACTGCGTGGTGTACAGGGTGATGGGCTGGCCGATCATGCCGCCGTCGCCGGCGGTGAGGCGCTGGGCGTAGTAGGCCGGGAGGAGGACCTCGTAGGCCATGCCGCCCCCCTCGGGGGCGACCACAGCGGTGTTGCCGTTGACGTCTTCGAGGATGCCGCGGAGTCGGACGATCATGGGTGCAGCACGATAGCACTTTGTTCACCCGGCGTCTTTTGCGCGGGGAAGGTCCGCGAACCACTCCGGGCGCGAGTTTCCGGGCTCGGCGGCAGTCACCCCCCCCGGAACGCCGATAACGCAGCAGGTCCGAGTACCTCGTTCGCTCGCTCCCGGAGGCTCCATGGGCTCACCCACGCTCTCTGCCGCGGCGGCCGCCGCCGCCATGCTCCCCGCCGTCGCGACCCCGAAGGCGCCGCCGCTGCGGCTGACCGCCCCGCACGAGGGCGGCCTCCTGCCGCGGACGGGCGTGGTGCTGATCGGGACGCGCCAGACGGTCGAGGCGCTGCGGGTGCAGGTGGAGGGGCTGGAGCGGGCGCCGGTGGTGACCGGGTGCGTGCTGCTGGGGGGGCCCGGAGCCGTGGCCGCGGCCAGGGCCCAGCCGCTGGCGGGGCAGACGCCGATCCTGGGGGCGCTGGCGGACCTGCCGGCGCTGCACGCCCGCTACGGGTTCCGCTTCGCGCTGGTGAGCGTGCCTGCGTCGATGCCGGCCGCGGCCGAGCAGGCCCGGTCGGGGCTCGAGGCGCTGGGGATCCCGTCGAGGTTCATCCCGACGCTGGCGGACCTGCTGTCGCCGCCCCCCGCGGCGCCCGAGGCGGCGGCAGTCGCGCCGGTCCCGGCGGCCCAGACGCTGCGCCAGCCGGCGGCGCTGGACCTGGCCGCGCTGGTGGGGCGGACGCCGTACGACATCGACCACGAGGCCGTCGGCGCGGTGCTGACGGGGAGGCGGGTGCTGATCACGGGGGCGGGGGGGAGCATCGGGTCGGAGCTGGCCCGCGTCGCGGCGGGGTTCCGGCCGGAGCTGCTGATCCTGATGGAGCGGTCGGAGAACGCGCTGTTCGAGATCGACCGGCAGGTCGCGCAGCGGTTCCCCGGGGTGAGGCGGCGGGCGATCCTGCACGACGTGGTGGACGCGGAGGGGACGCTGCGGCACCTGGTGTCGCTGCGCCCGCAGGCGGTCTTCCACGCCGCGGCCCACAAGCACGTGCCGCTGATGGAGGACCACCCGGGGCACGCGGTGACGAACAACCTCTTCGGGACCAAGTCGATCGCCGACGCCGCGGTGGCCGTTGGGGCCGAGCGGTTCGTGATGATCTCGACGGACAAGGCGGTCAACCCGGTGTCGGTGATGGGGGCGAGCAAGCGGCTGGCGGAGATGTACGTGCGGTCGCTGGCGGCGCGGGGGAGCGCGACGCGGCTGAGCATGGTGCGGTTCGGCAACGTGCTCGGCTCGGCGTGCAGCGTGCTGACGATCTGGTCGGCGCAGCTGGCCGAGGGGGGGCCGCTGACGGTGACCGACCCGCGGATGACGCGGTACTTCATGACGATCCCGGAGGCGGCGACGCTGGTGGTGCAGGCGGGGGCGATGGAGCACGCCGACCCCGGCGCGGCCCCGGTGCACGTGCTGGACATGGGGCGGCCGATCCGGATCCTGGATCTGGCCGTTCGATTCGCCCGCGCCCACGGGCTCGCGGCCAGGGTGCGGTACGACACGCTGGCGGACCCGTCGGTGCTCGAAGGGCTGGTGAACCTGCCGGCGGCCGAGCCGGAGGGGGGCCGGCCGGTGGTGGAGATCGTCTTCTCGGGGGCGCGGCCGGGGGAGAAGCTCTACGAGGAGTTGGCGTACGCGGCGGAGCAGCTCCGGCCGACGGCGCACCCGGGGATCAACGCCTGGGCGGGCCCCGCGCCGGAGGGAGCCGATGCGGGGGTGGGAGGGGCGGGTCTGGAGATGATCACCGACCTGGCCGCGGTGCGAACAAGCAACGACCGCGCGGCGGTGCTGGCGGCGATGCGGCGGCACGTGCCGGAGATGCCGGCGTCGGTGGCGGGGTAGCCGCTGCAAGTCGGATGATGTTCGGCATTCGGGAACTTGTCGGACCCCGGGGGGTAGAATCGGCGTCCGCGGCACACCTTCACGCGGCCTTCATCACCCCGTCACCTGGGGCTCCCGGCGCGGGGGATTCGCGTCGATGGCCGATTCCGGCCGGGAGAGCCGATGAATCCGGACAGGGAGCGTCCCCGAAGGCCGCGGTAGAGCGGCGGGGACGAGCGCCGGCGCCAGAGGGAGTGCCGTGTCGCGCGCCGGGAGGGAAGGGAAGGGGAAGGGGGCAACGGGCCGGAGGCCCGGAGACCGCCGCGGGAGCGTTGCAGTCCGGCCGACTCCCCGCGGCATCGTGGAGGTTTGATCCCATGGACGTGACGCAGCGCCACCGCTTCCTGGTCGAGACCATCGCCACCCGCGAGCAGGCGGAGGCGACGGTGCAGGGGCTGATGCGTGCCCGGGAAGAGTGCGAGCGGCAGCTCCAGCAGCAGAACAAGACGGACGTGCTCCGGAGCGTGACGGGGAGGTCGTCGCTGGACCGCGCGATCGCGGAGGCGCAGCGGATGGTCGAGTCGCTGGACCGCGCGATCGAGGAGGTGCGGCGGCAACTGGCGGGGAAGGTCGGGGACGTGCTGGCGGAGGGGATCGCGCCGGTGGTGCGGACGAGGGCGGGGGAGAGCGCGCGGGCCTGAGTTGTGACGGAGCCTTGGCTTTGAGGGAGCCCTGAGCGCGAGCTCAGGGTGGACGTTCGCGTGCGCCCGTTCCGGCCGCGGGCGGACTTCGGGCGCCGCTCCCCCGGGCTTGCGCCCGGGGCTCCCTCAGTCCTGAGTGCGCTCTCATGAGCTAGCGATCTGCTGGTTCGCGAGGCGGGGGCGCCGGCGGATGTACAACGCTATGGACTTCCAGCCCGCCCCGTGCGAGAATGGACGCTCCCCGGCGGACCACGACGGTCCTACTCCGTCGCCTGCTTCAGCACGAGATCCAGGAGACCGGACGCCGGCTGCGAACGTGTGTGTGTGTGGGTGAAGGCGCGTGCCGGCGCGGGATGCCGTGGCGGCGCTGCGCGGCCGCATCCGCCCACGCTCCTCGCGGCCGGCGGCTCCGGCGCGGCCCGCCATGAGCCCCCCGTACACCCTCAGCCTGCTGGACCCGGTGTTCCTCGGGCTGCTCGCCCTGGTCGTGGCGAGCCGGCTGGTCACACCGAGGTCGTGGCACAGCGTCATCGGCGCGGTGGCGAGCGTGGCGATCGTCGGCTTCGCCTCCCCGGCGACGCTCGCGCTCATCGGCGGCCTGACGCTGCTGGTGCTCTACCCGCTGGCGATCGGGATGGCCCGGCTCCGCAAGGCGGGGAGCGCGGCGGGGCGGCGGCGGGCCCTGCTCGGGTTCGGGGCGGTCGCGGTGCTCGGGGTGTGGGGCGTCGTCAAGGTCAATCGCGAGCTGGACCTCCCCGCGCTGCGCGAGTCGGGGATGGGGGCCGAGCTGCTGGGGGTGATCGGGCTGTCGTACTTCATGCTCAAGGGGATCAACTACCTCTGGCTGCACTATCTGGTGGAGGTCCCCAACTCCACGCCGCTGCGGGCCCTGCACTACGCCCTGTTCCCCCCGGTGCTGACCAGCGGGCCGATCCAGAAGTTCACCGAGTTCTCGCGCGAGGCGGACAGCCCGCGGGCGCTGGACCTTCAGACCGCGGGCGCGGCGGTGCACCGGATCACCAAGGGGTACTTCTACAAGGTGTGCGTCGCCGCGCTGCTCTACGCGTGGGTCGAGCGGCTGCTGATGAACGAGGCCCCCAACGCCTACCAGAGCGCGGGGACGCTGGGGCTGCTCTACGTGTACTTCTTCTTCGACTTCGCCGGCTACTGCCACATCGCGATCGGGCTGGCGCTGCTGCTGGGGATCCGGGTGCCGGAGAACTTCAAGCAGCCGTTCCTGGCGACGTCGATGACGGAGTTCTGGCGGAACTGGCACATCACGCTGGGGGACTGGTTCCGGGACCACATCTTCGTGCCGCTGGGGGGGATGCGGCTGGGGGGGCTGCGGGCGGCGGCGCTGGCCGCGGGCATCATGGTCTTCTGCGGCGCGTGGCACGGCCTGTCGCCCATGCTCATCGCCTGGGGGGTGTGGCACGGGGCGAACCTCTTCCTCGACGGGGTGGCGGGGGTGCGGCCGATGGCCCCCGCCGAGCGGCACGGCCCGGCGTACTGGCTCCGCGTCGCCTCGACCAACGCGCGCGTCGGCATCGGCATGATCTTCTTCCTCCCCGGCATCGAGTCCGCCCAGCGGGTCCTGGAGGGCTTCCTGCGATGGCCAT
>JBIQJK010000152.1:0-7294 GCA_044507535.1 Planctomycetaceae bacterium
CGGGGGCTCGGGGGTGGGGGGGAACGTGGTCATGGCGGGGGCCTCGGGGTTCGGGGCGGAGAGGGACGCCTGGATGCTAGACACCCAGGTCCAGAATTGCGCCGGGCGCGCCGGTCGCGGCTCTGGTATCGTTGGCGGTATGGACCTCTCACTGGCCGGGAAAAAAGCGCTCGTCTGCGGATCGTCTCAGGGGATCGGCCGGGCCGCGGCCGTTGAGCTCGCCGCCCTGGGGGCGACAGTGACGCTCCTGGCCCGGGACGAGGACCGCCTGCGTCTGGCCGCGGCCGAGCTGCCCCGCCCCCACGGCGCGGACGCCCAGCCGCACTCGCACCTGGTGGCCGACTTCTCCAGGCCGGAGCAGGTCCGGCAGGCCGTCAGCTCGGCGATCGACCCGGCCAGCCCCTTCCACATCCTGATCAACAACACCGGCGGCCCCCCCGGGGGGCCGATCACGGAGGCGACGCCGGAGCAGTTCCTCGCGGCGTTCACGGCGCACGTGGTGTGCAACCAGATCCTGGTGCAGGCGCTGCTGCCGGGGATGAAGGCGGCCCGCTACGGGCGGATCATCAACGTCATCTCCACCAGCGTGAAGGCGCCGATCCCGGGGCTGGGGGTGAGCAACACGATCCGCGGGGCGGTGGCGAGCTGGGCCAAGACCCTCGCCGGCGAGGTCGGGCCGCACGGGATCACGGTGAACAACGTCCTCCCCGGCTACACGGGCACCGACCGCCTCGCCTCGCTGATCGCGGCGCGGGCGCAGAAGTCGGGCGAGAGCGAGGAGGCCGTGAAGCAAGCGATGATCGCGACGATCCCCGCGGGGCGGTTCGGGGAGGCCTCGGAGGTGGGCGCGGCGATCGCGTTCCTGGCCAGCCCGGCCGCAGGGTACATCAACGGGATCAACCTGCCGGTGGACGGGGGGCGTCTGGGGACGCTGTAGGCCGCCGCCGGCGGCTAGTCGCGCCCGATGTGGCGCGGCGGGGGCGCGGCGAGGTTGAGCGTGTCGATGTTCGTGCGGATGCGGAAGACGCTCTTGGGCGGGGCGCGGTCGGCGAAGAACATCTTCAGGCGGTAGGTCCGGCGGTCCCGGAGCCAGTTGAGGCGGTCGAGGTCGATCCGCTGGGACATGGAGGCGTGGGCGTCGCCGCGACCGAACCCGGCGGGGTCGGTGGGCGTGACGACGAACCGGGCGCCGTTCTGCACCTGCAGCGACTTGCCGTAGAACCCGCCGATGACGGTGACGCTGTTGCCGATGGTCATGCCGACGTTGGGGGAGACGAAGTTGGCCACCAGCGTGGCGTTGTTCGGGAGGGAGACGGGCGTGTTGCCCAGGACGAAGATCGTGACCAGCGCGGGGTCGCCGGTGTTGACGTTGAGGTTCACGTAGTTGTCCACCGTGAACGCGCCGAGGCAGTAGATCTCCAGGCTCGAGTCCGGGGCGATGTCGATCGTCGTCCGGTTGCGGATGGTGGCGGTGTCGCACAGGATCGCCACGTGGCCGCGGACGATGATGCTGTTGTTGCCGTCGAAGATGAGCGAGCCGCAGCGGAAGCTCTGGTTGATGGTGCTGTTGACCCCGTTGAAGTGGACGGTGCCCCGGCTGGCGCCCAGGCCGGTGGGCGTGGGGATGGCGGGCATGACGAACGGCTCGTCCATCACGCCGATCTGGCCGTTGATGCGGTTGGCGCCGGAGACGACCGACGCGGGGTCGCCCCCCGGGCCGACCAGGACCGGGCCGACGATCGAGGCGGAGTTGGACAGGCTCACCGAGCCGGCGCCGGTGGCGTTGGTGGTGATGGTGCCGCCCGTTCCGGCGGCGACCTCGACGGTGCAGTTGTTCTGCATGACGATGGAGCCGTCCACGCTGATGCCGGTGAACATCCACGGCCGCGCCGCCCCGCCGCCGCCGTCGAGCACCAGCCGGCCGTCGACGTAGACCCAGGCGTCGCCGTCGGTGGCGACCTCGATGAACTGCCCGCGCCCGCGCTCGTGGATGAAGACGGTGTCCACCGCGTAGGTCGTCGAGCTGTCGCCGTCGTCGGCGCCCGACGAGCCGGTCGGGGAGGGACCCTCGAGGAAGCCCTCGTAGGCGTACTCGCCGGTGGAGGGGTCGCGCCGGAAGGTCAGCGTGCCGCGGGCCGTCGTGTTGACGCCGGGGGTGTCGCGGAACCAGGAGGCGAAGCCGGCCGCGCCGCTGACCGCGCCACCCTCGACCGCGCTGATCTCGCCCGCGGCGTCGCCGGGGCGCGGGTCGATGTACGGACGCGGCGGGGGGATCGGCCGGTCGTGGGCGTCGCGCCAGTCCTGGAAGACCTTGAAGCCCGTGCTGCGGAACTGCGGCGCGCCGTCGGGGGCCAGAACGTCCGCGGCGATGTTCGCGTACCGCCCGCCGCCGGCCGCGGCCTGGAATCCGAAGTCCGCGTGGCCGCCGTCGGCGCCCGCCGGCTTGAAGTCGCGGAAGTGCCCCGTCACGGGCACCTGCGTGCGGTTGCGGTACGCCTCGTAGTCGGGGTCGCCGGCGGTGGTGGCCCGCACGCCGACGGGCGCAAGCCCGCGGACCAGGCCGATCGTCGCGACAAGGCCCATCAGCGTGACGGCGGAGATCCGGAGACTTCGTGAGGCGGCCATTCGCGCGGTCCTCTCAGGGGTGGGGCGCATCGGGTCGTGGCCTTGCGGGTCCCGCTCGGGCGGGAGGCCGTCGTCCGGCTCCCCGTGCAGTCGTGCGCATCGCCATCGGCCCGCCGCGGGCCGGTGCATGAGCCGGTGGGCGTCCGTCGCCCGCGTGGGTGGGGATGCGCCGCCTGCGCGGCCTGTGCGGCGGACCCGGCCGGTCCGAGAACCCCTCCACCCCCTGCCCCCCATCGGCTCATGCCCCGCGGCTAGACTGGCGCGGCCATGCTGACACTGAGCAACTTCATCGACGGCCGCTTCGTCGAGCCCGCCGCGGGCCGGTACCTCGAAAAGACGAACCCCGCGACCGGCTCGCCGCTGGCCCGCGTCCCGGATTCCGAGGGGGCGGACGTGGACGCCGCGGTGGCCGCGGCGGCGGCCGCGTTCCCGGCGTGGAGCGCGACCCCCGCGGCGGAGCGGTCGGCGGCGCTCACCCGCCTGGCCGACCTGATCGAGCGCGACCTGGAGCGGCTGGCCCGGGCCGAGTCCGCCGACACCGGCAAGCCGGTCGCCCTCGCCCGCGCCGTGGACATCCCGCGGGCCGCGGCGAACTTCCGCTTCTTCGCTTCAGCCATCCTGCAGACATCGAGCGAGTTCCACGACTCCGACGGGCGTGCGATCAACTACACGCTGCGCCGGCCGCGGGGCGTGGCCGGGTGCATCTCGCCGTGGAACCTGCCGCTGTACCTGTTCACGTGGAAGATCGCCCCCGCGCTGGCGACGGGGAACACGGTCGTCGGAAAGCCCAGCGAGGTGACGCCGACGACGGCGCACCTGCTGGCGGAGCTGAGCCAGGAGGCGGGGCTGCCGGCGGGGGCGCTCAACATCGTGCACGGGACGGGGAAGGGCGCGGGCGCGCCGCTGGTCGAGCACCCGGACGTGCCGACGATCACGTTCACCGGCTCGACGGGCGTGGGGCGGTGGATCGCGCAGGCGGCGGGGGGGATGTTCAAGCGGGTCTCGCTCGAGCTGGGCGGGAAGAACCCGTTCATCATCTTCGAGGACGCCGAGCTCCGCGGCGACGGGGGCGCGATCGCCGCCGCGGCGAGGGGGGCGTTCACGAACCAGGGGCAGATCTGCCTCTGCGGCTCGCGGGTGCTGGTGCACCGGCGGATCGCCGAGGAGGTGACGGCGGGGCTCGTGGAGCGGGCCGGGGCGCTGCGCATCGGCGACCCGCTGGAGGAATCGACCCAGCACGGCTCGCTGGTGAGCCGGCAGCACCTGGACAAGGTGTCGTCGTACGTGGAGATGGCCCGCGAGCTGGGGGGCGTGATCCGCTGCGGGGGCGCAGCGCCCGACCCGGCGACGCTCCCGCAGCGCTGCCGCGCCGGGGCGTACTACCTCCCCACCGTGATCACCAACCTGCCCAACGACTGCCCCGTGATCCAGGAGGAGATCTTCGGGCCGGTGGCGACGGTGCAGACGTTCGAGGACGAGGCGGAGGCGCTGCGGCTGGCGAACCGCACGAGCTACGGCCTGGCCGCGACGGTGTTCACGCGGGACCTGTCGAGGGCGCACCGCGTCGCCGCGGGCCTGGAGGCGGGGATCATCTGGATCAACTGCTGGATGCTCCGCGACCTGCGGACGCCGTTCGGGGGGATGAAGCAGAGCGGCGTCGGGCGCGAGGGAGGGTGGGAGGCGGTGAAGTTCTTTACCGAACCGAAGAATGTCTGTGTGAGGATCTAAAGAGGTTTCACCACGGAGGGCACGGAGGAAGACAAGAGGGGTGGATGAGAGTGGAGACGGGAATGCTGATCGGAGAGCAGCTGACGCAGAGCATCATCGGCGCGGCGATCGAGGTGCACCGGGAGCTCGGCCCCGGGCTGTTGGAATCGGCCCGCGAGCAAGGCGGTCGAGAACGTCCTCCCCGTCCATCAGGCCCGGCTCCTGGCCTAAATGAAGTCGTCCCGGCGCCGGATCGGCCTGCTCATCAACTTCAACGTCAAGCTTCTGACCGAAGGCCTGCTTCGCCGCGTTCTCTAGCTCCTGCAAGCCCAGATCCGCTTTACTCCGTGACCGCTCCGTGCCCTCCGTGACTCCGTGGTGAAAAAGGAAAGTCCAATGGCAGACAACATCACACGATCGACCAGGGCCGCCGAGCCCGTCGGCGCTTACCCGCACGCCCGCCGCGCCGGCAACCTCCTGTTCCTCTCCGGCGTCGGCCCGCGCCGGCGCGGGAGCAGGGACATCCCCGGCGTGAAGCTCGACGCCGACGGGAACATGATCGACTACGACATCGAGCCGCAGGTCCGATCGTGCCTCGACAACGTTCGCACAATTCTGGAAGAGGCCGGATCGCGCTGGGAGAACATCATCGACGTCCTGGTCTTCCTCACGGACATGAAGCGCGACTTCGCGGCGTACAACCGCCTCTGGGCGGAGTACTTCCCCGCCGGCCCCCATCAGCCCACCCGCACGACGATCGAGGTCGGCGCCCTGCCCCGGGCCGGCAACGCGCCCATCGCCTTCGAGGTGAAGGTCGTCGCGACCATCGACTGACCTCTTGTCTACTTTCTCCCCTCCCCCCCCACTGCCGCCTCCCCCTGGCGATCTCACCATGATCCTCGTCATCCAGCGAGTCTCGTCCGCCTCGGTCGTCGTCGGGGGCGAGGAGCGCGCCGCCATCGGCCGCGGGCTGCTCGCGCTGGTCGGCCTCACGCAGACCGACACGGACGCCGACCTCGAGTGGTCCGCCGCGAAGCTCGCCGAGCTGCGCATCTTCGAGGACGATGCGGGCAAGATGAACCGATCGGTCGCCGAGGTCGGCGGCTCGATCCTGCTGGTGCCGAACTTCACGCTCGCCGGCGACGCCCGCAAGGGCCGCCGCCCGAGCTTCGACCGCGCCATGCGCCCGGAGCTCGCCGCGCCCGCCTTCGAGCGCTTCGCGGCGATGGTCGCCGCCCGCGGCGCGCCGGTCCGGACGGGCGTCTTCCGCGCCCGCATGCGCGTGAGCCTGGTCAACGACGGCCCGATCACCATCCTGCTCGATTCGGCGACGCGATGAGGCTGCGCGCGCAAGCCGCGGTCACCGGCGCGGGTTCCGCCCCGTGATCGTCCGGGCCGGCGGCTTCGGAGGGAACGGCGTCCGGGCGGGCTTCGCCGACGGCGCGGCTTTGGACTCGGAAGATGCGGCCGGCGCCGCGGTCGCTTCCGGGCCCGGCTCCGCCTCCGCCGCCTGGGCCTCCCCCTCGATAGGAGGAGCGGCCTGATTGGCGCCGTCAGGGGTCGGCTGCGCGGGGGGAGCCCCCCCGATCGGCAGCGCGGGCGGGAGCGGGCGCTGCTCCGGCTTCGCGGCGACGGCCCCGCCCGTCCCGGCCGTGAGGCGGGCGAAGATCAGCCGCCCGGCGGAGGTCTGCAGGGAGCTGGTCACCTCCGCCTGCACCTCGGCCCCCACGTGCTCGGCCGCGTGCTCGACGACGATCATGGTCCCGTCCTCGAGGTAGCCCACGCCCTGGCCGGGCTGCTCCCCCTCCTTGACGAGCTTGATGGAGACCTGCTCGCCGGGGATGAGCGCGGGCTTGAGGGCGTTGGCGACCTCGTGCAGGTTGAGCACGGACACGCCCTGGATCTGCGCGATCCGCGCCAGGGCGACGTCGGTGGTCACGACCGTCCCCGGCGTCCGCCGCGCCAGCTCGATGAGCATCTGGTCCACCGCCTTGCCGGTGACCGGGCTCTCGTCCACCGTGACGTCCAGCACGCCGGAGCGCTGCAGCTTGCCGATGACCTCCAGGCCCCGCCGCCCCTTGGCGCGGCGCATCCGGTCCCCGGAGTCGGCGAGCAGCTGGAGCTCCGCGATCACGAAGTGGGGGATGACGATCGGCGCCTGGATGATCCCGGTCCCCGCGAGGTCCACGATCCGGGCGTCGATCAGCGCGGAGGAGTCCAGCAGCAGCGGCTTGGGCCCGCGGATCTGCTTGGAGAACTCCACATAGGGGATGACCAGCCGGAAGTCGTCCTGCGTCTGGAGGACGGTCACGATCCCCAGGTACCCCAGCGTGATGCCCAGCAGGACCTTGAACAGCGTCAGGAAGGGCGCCAGCCGCTCCAGCACCAGCGCCTGCGTGATCCACACCTGCGTCAGCAGGTCGATGACCGCCCCGAGGGCGACGGTGGCCAGCATCCCGGCGAAGAGGCCCAGGAAGACGCCGGAGATCGTGGAGATCTTCTTCTGCGGCGTCCCCAGGTCCACCAGCAGGGCCACCCCCATCATCGCCGCCCCCGCCGCGACGGGGAACCACCACGGGATGTCGGCCGAGAAGGCGACCTGCCCGGCGTTGAGCAGCACGACGGTCAGGATCAGCACGACGAAGCACGCCCGGACGATCCGCAGCAGCACGGCGCGCTGCCGCTGGGTGGCGTGGAAGGGGTCGATCCCGGGCGGGGCGGGTGGCGGTGTCACACGCAGAGTGTACGTCAAGCCCCGTTGGGTGTACGATCCCTGCTCGGAGTCGTGGCGGGGCCCCCATGGGCGCCCGCCGGGATGGGTCGGGTGGGGCGCAGTCGCGTCGATCGACGGCCGGGCCCGGTGCACGGGTGGAACCGTGAACCTGGTCAGGGCTTGACCGCAGCAGCCATAAGCGGCCTCTGCCCGGTGCCGCCGGTGTCCTGGCCGTCGATCCTCGCGACC
>JBIQJK010000153.1:0-7225 GCA_044507535.1 Planctomycetaceae bacterium
CTGGATCAGCTCGACCCGGTTCCCGAACGGGTCGCGGAACTCCAGCCGCTCGTAGCCGGGGATCGGGACGCCCTCGATCACCTCCACCCCCGCCGCGACCAGCCTCTCGCGCCACGTCGCCAGGCGCGTCACGGCGTAGGCGACGTGCGCCCTGGTCCCCCGCCGGTCCGCCCCCTCCTCGACGCCGATGTGAACGCCGATCTCCCCCGCGGCCAGCCACAGCCCGCCGCGACCGCGCAGCGCCTCGGGCTTCTCCACCTCGCGCAGCCCCAGCACGCCGACGTAGAACGCCCGCGCCCGCTCCTCCTCCCCCGGACCGATCATCACCTGCACGTGGTGCACCCCCACCACCCGCGCCCCCGACGGCGGCGCCCGCCCCGACCGCTCCCAGTCCCCGCGCCGCAGCTCGAACAGCAGCAGCTCCCCCCGCCCGCGCCGGTCGTTCTCGTCCACCGGCTCCGTCCCCGCACCCGCCAGCACGAACCCGTTCTTCCGCAGCACCCCCCGCGACCCCAGGTGCCCCTCGAACGTGTGGGCCAGCACCCGCGTCACCTCCGGGTGCGAGAACGCCCACCGCAGCAGCCCCCCCACCGCCTCCGTCGCGTACCCCTTCCCCTCCGCATCCGGCACCACGCCGTAGCCGATCTCGATCGACCCGTCCGCCATCGGCCGGCTCTTCACCCCCACCGCCCCCACCAGCAGCCGGTCGGCCGCGACGGGCGCATCCACAAGGATGAACCACAGCGGCGGCCACTCCGCCGCCGCCGGGTCGCGCTCCAGGTGCGCCGCCACGAACCCCATCGCGTCAACGAGGTCCTCCGGCGGCCACGACGCCGGCACACGGACCCCCAGCGCCTCCCCCAGCGGCCCCGGCCCATCCGCCGCGGCACGCGCCAGCTGCGCATCGGCCGGGATCAGCCTCAGCCTCTCCGTACGCACCAGCAGCGGTCTCGCCATGAAAAGCCCCGGCGACTCCTTCGCGCCCGGCACCCCCGGACGCGGGGATCACTCTACGCCCCGCCCCGGCTTGACCTTCTTTGTAGCGAATGCTACATTTTGCCCATGTCTGTAGCCGTGGCTACATTTCTCGCCGCCGCGCTCCCCTCCCTCCAGCCCGACCCACCAGCGGACAAGGGCCGCTACACCCTCCTGAACCCCACGCCCCGCGCCCTCCGGCGCGAGATGGAGACCGACCGCCCCGACGTCACCGAGAGCCCGCGCACGCTCGACGCCGGCGCCGTCCAGATCGAGATGAGCTTCCTCGAATGGACCCGCGACAGCGAGAGCGGCCGGCGCACCGACGCCCTCGCCGTCGCCCCGGTGAACCTCAAGGTCGGCCTCCTCAACAACGCCGACCTCCAGCTCCTCTTCTCCCCCTTCCTCTACGAGAACCACTCCCCCGGCGAGACCGTCCGCGGCGTCGGCGACCTCACCCTGCGCCTGAAGCTCAACCTCTGGGGCAACGACGGCGACGTGCACGGCTGGGAGTCCGGCACCGCCATGGGGATCATGCCCTTCATCACCCTCCCCACCGGCGACAACGACCTCAGCGCCGCGGCCGGCGCATCCGACCACGTCCAGGGGGGCGTGATCATCCCCTTCGCGGCCGACCTCCCCGGCGGCTTCTCCCTGGGCCTGATGGCCGAGTTCGACTTCCTCTACAGCACGGAGGACGACGAGCACCAGGCGGACTTCGTCCACTCCGCCTCCCTCGGACGCGACCTGATCGGCGACCTCGCCGGCTACATCGAGTACGTCGGCGTCGCCCCCCTCGACGGAGGGCGCAGCTACCAGGCCCTCCTGAGCGCCGGCCTGACCTACGCCCTCACCCCCGACGCCCAGCTCGATGGGGGCGTTCTCATCGGCCTCACCGAGCGCGACACCGACGACCTTACCCTTTTCGCTGGCCTGAGCCTGCGCTTCTGATGGAGGCGACCCCCGTGCGGAACCCGACGGCGACCGCCCTTGCTTCGCTCCTGGCTCCCCTGCTCGCGGCCCTCGCCCTCGCCCTCGCCGGGTGCGCCGAGCGCCGCGCCCCGGCGCAAAGCGCCGATGCCCCCGCGCGCGAGCGGCTGACCGTCGTCGCCACCACCGGCATGGTCGCCGACCTGGCCCGCAACATCGCCGGCGACCGCGCCGACGTCTCCGCCCTCCTCGGCCCGGGCGTGGACCCGCACCTCTACAAGCCCACCCGCTCGGACATCGCCGCCCTCGCCGCGGCCGACGTCGTCTTCTACAGCGGCCTGCTCCTGGAGGGGAAGATGACCGACGCGCTCATCCGCGTCGCCTCCAGCGGGCGAAAGGTCCACGCCGTCACCGAGCTGCTCGACGACGAATACCTCCTCGAACCCGAGGGCCTTGAGGGGCACCCCGACCCGCACGTGTGGATGGACCCGGTCGCCTGGGCCGGGGCCGCGGAGGTCGTCCGCGACAAGCTCATCGAGGCCGACCCGGCGGGAGAGCAGGCGTACCGGGCCAACGCGGAGCGATACCTCGCCGAGCTCGCCGCGCTGCACGAGTACGCCCAGGGGGTCCTCTCAAGCGTCCCCGAGCGCTCGCGCGTGCTGGTGACGGCCCACGACGCGTTCAACTACTTCGGCCGCCGATACGGCTACGAGGTCATGGGCATCCAGGGGATCTCCACCGAGTCGGAGGCGGGCGTGCGCGACATCCAGCGCCTGGTGGAGACGCTGGTGGAGCGGGACGTGAAGGCCGTCTTCGTCGAGTCCACCGTCGCCGACCGCAACATCCGCGCCCTGATCGCCGGCGCCGCCGCCCGCGGCCACGCCGTCGCCATCGGCGGCGAGCTCTTCTCCGACGCCATGGGACCCGCCGGGACCTACGAGGGGACGTACATCGGCATGATCGACCACAACGTCACCACCATCGCCCGCGCCCTGGGCGGCACGACGCCCGACCGCGGCATGAACGGGAGGCTCGCGAACTGAAAGGGGAAGAGTTTGTCACCACGGAGGGCACGGAGCGATCGGGACGATCCCTTCGCCTTCGTTGCATGCTTCGACGGAGCAGGAGTGGGTTTGAGCAGAACGAAGCGCTGTGCGGGGGGAAGGGAGGCGGACGCTGAAAACCGGTGAGCGGCTTCTTTGCCTTGCCTGCCTTCCACCCTGTCTTCTCCTCTCGGTGCCCTCCGTGCTCTCCGTGGTGAGAACCTCTTCCAAGAAACCATGACCACCATCCACCGCACCAAACCCCCGGCCTCACTCGCCGCGCACCCGGAGCACTCCCCCGCCAGCCCGCTCTCGGTCCACGACATGACGGTCGCCTACCACCGCCGCCCCGTCCTGTGGGATGTGGACTACGACGCCCCCGACCGCTCGCTGATCGCCATCGTCGGCCCCAACGGCGCGGGCAAATCGACCTTCATCAAGGCCTGCCTGGGCCTGGTCCCCAAGGCCTCGGGGACCGTCGAGATCTACGGCCGCCCCTACCGCCAGCAGCGGCGGATCGTCGGCTACGTCCCGCAGCGCGAGAGCGTGGACTGGGACTTCCCCGTCTCCGCCCTCGACGTCGTCGCCATGGGGCGCTACGCCAAGATCGGCTGGTTCCGCCCCGTCACCCGCCCCCACAAGCGGGCCGCCCTCGAGGCCCTCGAGCAGGTCGGCATGGCCGACTACGCGCACCGCCAGATCAACCAGCTCTCCGGCGGCCAGCAGCAGCGCGTCTTCCTCGCCCGCGCCCTGGCCCAGGAGGCCCGGCTCTACTTCATGGACGAGCCGCTCGCCGGCGTGGACGCCGCGACGGAGAAGGCGATCGTCGCCATCCTCCGCCGCCTGCGCGACGACGGCCGCACCGTCATCTGCGTCCACCACGACCTCCAGACCGTCCCGGAGTACTTCGACCACGTCCTGCTCCTCAACACCCGCGTCGTCGCCGCGGGCCCCGTCTCGGGGGAGGGGGGGGTCTTCACCCGCGAGAACCTCCACAAGACCTACGGCGGCCGCCTGACCCTCCTCGAAGAGGCCGCCGAGGCGATGGCCAAGGCGGGGGCTTCGCGATGATCGCCCGTCCGCTCCGAGGGAGCCCCGAGCGCAAGCTCGGGGAGGACCGGCCCCACGCGTCCGACTGTTCAAAGGCGGATCGCGGGGGAAGCGGGGAGAACGGGGAACCGCGGGGAAGAAGACAACAGCAGAACCACCGAGGCACAGAGAAGACAGGAAATGGTTATGCGTGTGCGCCCGCGCAGCACCATGCCGGCCGCGCTCCCCGCGCCTTCGCCTCTCTCTCTGCTCTAACCCTGTCCTCTCTTCTCTGTGCCCTCTGTGTCTCTGTGGTGAACTCTTCTTCCGCCCTTCCTTCCTCCGACCTCCTCCGGATCCTCACCTTCCAGGCCGGCTACAACGCCGCGGTCGTCGTCGCCGGGGCGGCGCTCCTGGGCGTCGCCGCGGGCGTCGTCGGCTCCTTCGCCCTGCTCCGCAAGCGGGCGCTCATGGGCGACGCCCTCGCCCACGCCACCCTCCCCGGCATCGCCCTCGCCTTCCTCGCCGCCACCGCGCTGGACTACGACGGCCGCTCCATGCCCGTCCTCCTCCTGGGCGCCACCCTCACCGGCGTCGCCGGCGTCGCCTGCGTCCAGCTCATCACCCGCCACTCCCGCCTCCACGAGGACGCCGCCATCGGCGCCGTCCTCTCCGTCTTCTTCGGCGCCGGCGTCGTGCTCCTCTCCTACCTCCAGTCCGCCGGCCGCGGCAACGTCGGCGGCCTCAGCCACTTCATCTACGGCCAGACCGCCGCCATGAGCCGCTCCGACGCCCTCCTCATCGGCGCCGTCGCCGCCGGCGCCATCCTCGCCGCCGTCCTGCTCCTGAAGGAGTTCCGCGTCGTCTGTTTCGACGACCGCTTCGCCGCGGCCATCGGCCTGCCCGTCTGGCTCATCGACCTGCTCATGATGTCGCTGGTCGTCGTCGTCACCGTCATCGGCCTCCAGGCCGTCGGCCTGATCCTCGTCGTCGCCATGCTCATCATCCCACCCGCCGCGGCCAGGTTCTGGACCGATCGCCTCTGGCGCATGGTCGCCGCCGCGGGCCTCATCGGCGGCCTCAGCGGCTACCTCGGCGCCGCCGCCAGCGCCCTCCTCCCCGGCCTCCCCGCCGGCAGCATCATCGTCCTCACCGCCGGCGGCCTCTTCCTCCTCAGCATGCTCCTGGCCCCCCGCCGCGGCCTCCTCGCCGCCGCCGCCCGCGCTGCCGCGCTCCGCCTCCACGTCGCCCGCGACCACATCCTCCGCGGCCTCTACGAGTCCCTCGAGTCCCGCGGCCGCCCCGCCCCCGGCCAAGGCGTCCCCCTCGCCGAGCTCTCCGCCGCCCGCACCATCCCCGCCCCGCTGCTGCGCCTGGTCCTCGCGCGCCTCCGGCGCGACGGCCTGCTGGCGAGCTCAGCCGGCGGCGAACTCGCCCTCACCGACGCCGGCCTCGCCGACGCCGCCAGGCTCACGCGCAACCACCGCCTCTGGGAGGAATACCTCGTCGCCCACGCCGACGTCGCCGCCAGCCACGTCGACCGCTCCGCCGACCTCGTCGAGCACATCCTCTCCCCCGAGATCGTCGCCCAACTCGAACGCGCCATCGCCCAGCGCAGCAGCGACCACCCGGTCCCACCCAGCCTCCACCCCCTCCACGCCCCCGACCCGAACCCCTGACTCCCCCTCACCTCTTCACTCCACACCCCACCAATGTCCCCCACCCTCCACCAGCTCCTCTCCTTCGACCTCCCCGCCGCCCTCACGGCGACCCTCGCGGCGGTCTCCTGCGCCATCCTCGGCAACTTCCTCATCCTCCGCCGCGAGAGCCTCATGGGCGACGCCATCAGCCACGCCGTCCTCCCCGGCCTCGTCGCCGCCTTCGCCATCGCCGGCACCCGCGCCACCTGGCCCATGTTCCTCGGCGCCGCCGCGGCCGGCTTCATCACCGTCGTCCTCATCGAGCTCCTCCGCCGCCTCGGACGCGTCGAGCCCGGTGCGGCCATGGGCGTCGTCTTCTCCATCATGTTCGCCCTGGGCGTCCTGCTCCTCCAGCACGCCGCCCGCGGCGGCCAGGTGGACCTCGACGCCGACTGCGTCCTCTACGGCCAGCTCGAGGCCGTCTTCTGGTTCCCGCCCGACGACTGGCCCGCCCTGCTCACCCTCGAAACCCTCTCGGGCCTTCCCCGCCAGCTCGTCACCCTCGCCGTCGTCACGTTCCTCACCATCCTCTTCGTCGCCGCCTTCTTCAAGGAGCTCCGCCTCGCCGCCTTCGACCCCGCGCTGGCCACATCGCTCGGCTTCAGCGCCACCGCCCTGCACCTGATCCTCATGGGCTTCGTCGCCGCGGCCGTCGTCGCCAGCTTCGAAGCCGTCGGCTCCATCCTCGTCGTCGCCATGCTCATCTGCCCCGCGGCCGCCGCCCGCCTCCTGACCGACCGCCTCCTCCCGCAGGTCCTCTGGTCCGTCGCCATCGCGATCCTCTGCGGCGTCGGCGGCTACATCCTCGCCGCGACCGCCCCGACCTGGCTCGGCACCCCCAAGGCCCTCTCCGCCGCGGGCATGATGACCGTCGTCGCCGGCGTGCTGCTCGCCGGCGCGATCCTCCTAGCCCCCAGCCACGGCGTCCTCGCCAAGGCCATCCGCCGCTTCGCCCTCGCCGTCACCATCGCCCGCGAGGACCTGCTGGCGATGCTCTACCGCGTTGAGGAACGCGGCAACGGCACGCCCCTGCGCACGCCCGACGCCATCGCCGCCCTCGGCGGCGGCATGCCGCCGCGCCTCGCCCTCCGCCGCGCCCTCAGCGCCGGCGAAATCGCCCGCGACGCGAGCGCCGGCGCCCTCACCCTCACCCCCGCCGGCCGCGACCGCGCACGAAACCTCGTCCGCACCCACCGCCTCTGGGAGACCTACCTCGTCGAGCGCCTCGGCCTCCGCCCCGACCACGTCCACCGCACCGCCGAGAACCTCGAACACCTCACTTCCCCCCCCATGCACGCCCAGCTCACCCCCGACGGCGCCACCCCCAAGGTGGACCCCCAGGGCAAACCCATCCCCTAACCCCGTGGCACACCCGTCACGCCGAGGATGAGCCCCCTCCCCCACTCTCCCCACTTCCTCTTCCCTCCCACGGCGAATCCCCGGGTCTCCCCCTCTCTCACCTCTCTCCTTCTCCACCTCCGGCCCCCTTCTCCCCTTGGGAGAGGGCTGGGGTGAGGGCTACCTGGCCCCCCTCCCCAATCTCCATGG
>JBIQJK010000154.1:0-7179 GCA_044507535.1 Planctomycetaceae bacterium
ACTCGATCGACCGCAGCTCCATGATCACGTTCAGCGCCACCCCCGCCGCCCCCGACGCCCGGTCGATCAGCGTCCGCACCGCCGACCCCGCCTCGAACGCCACCACCGCCTCCCCCGCCAGGTCCTTCCACCGGAAACCCCTCGCCCCCGCGAGCCGATGCCGCGGCGGCACGATCAGCCTCATCTCGTCCTCCACCAGCGGCGCCACCACCAGCCCCCCCTTCCCCGCCTCACCCCCCTCCGGCACCGGCAGCGTCACGATCCCCAAATCCAGCTCCCCGCTCGCCACCGCCGCGGCGATCGGCCCCGACCCCGCCTCCCTCACGTAGAACCGCAGCCCCGGCCGCCGCCGCCGGATCCCCGACACCACCGGCGGCAGCAGGTACGTCGTCGCCGTCGCCCCCCCGCCGATCCGGATCGACCCGCGCTCCAGCCCGACGACCTGCCGCACAGCCTCCACCGCATCATCCACGCGCCGGAGCGCCTCCTCCGCCTTCTCCAGGAACACCCGCCCCGCCTCCGTCAGCTCCACCCCCCGCCCCGTCCGGTGCAGCAGCTCCGCCCCCACCTCCGCCTCCAGCTTCTTGAGCATCGCCGACAGCGCCGGCTGCGACACCCCCAACGCCTGCGCCGCCCTCGTCATATGCCCCGCCCGCGCAATCGCCCGAAAATACCGCAGCGGCGTCAGCTCCATCCCCAGAGCCTACACCAACGCCCACCCCCGCCGCACCCTCCCCACAACCCGCCCCCATCCCCGCCCCGCCGCTACCCTTCCCCCGCACGGGCCCGTGGCGAAACGGCAGACGCAGCGGACTTAAAATCCGCGGCCCCGACAGGGGCGTGTGGGTTCGACTCCCGCCGGGCCCATTGCATTTCTGTGGCGTTCGCGCTGTTACCCGGCCGGACCGCCTCGCTCCACCCGCAGCACCAGCTTCCCCATCGCCCGCCCCGACTCCAGCAGCCGGTGCGCCTCCGACGCCCCCGCCAGCGGGAACGTGGCGTGGACGATCGGCGCGACCTCCCCGCGCTCCAGCAGCGGCCACACGCGCGCCTCCAGCTCGCGCGCGATGGCCCCCTTCTCTTCGGGGCTCCGCGGCCGCAGCGTCGAGCCCATGATCGTCAGGTGCTTCCGCAGGACGGCGCCGAGGTCCAGCTCCCCCTTCGAGCCGCCGATCAGGCCGACCTGCACCAGACGCCCCCGGTGGCGCAAACACCTGATGTTCCGCGGCAGGTAGTCGCCCCCCATGACGTCGAGCACGACGTCCACGCCCCGCCCCCCCGTGGCGGACATGACCCCCTCGACGAAGTCCCGCTCCCGGTAGTTGATCGCGACGCTCGCGCCGATCCGCTCGCACACCCGGCGCTTCTCTTCCGACCCGGCCGTCGCGTACACGGTGCAGCCCAGCGCCCTCGCAAGCTGGATCGCCGTGGACCCGATGCCGCCCGCGCCCCCGTGCACAAGGACGTGCTCGCCGGGCTGAAGACGCCCATCCTGAAAGAGATTGGTCCAGACCGTGAAATACGTCTCGGGAATCGCCGCGGCGGCGAGGGCCTCCATCCCCGCCGGGATCGGCAGGCACTGCACCGCCGGCGCTACGCAGTACTCCGCATACCCCCCACCCGCAACCAGCGCGCACACCCGATCCCCCACACGCCACCGCCCCGCCCCACTGACCCGCTCGACGACGCCGGCGATCTCAAGGCCCGGGATGTCCGACGCCCCCGGCGGGGGCGGATACTTGCCGAGCCGCTGCATGATGTCCGGCCGGTTCACGCCCGCGGCCTCGACCCGCACCAGCACCTCGCCCGGCCCCGGCTCGGGAATCGGGCGCTCGACAGCCCTCAGCACCTCCGGCCCCCCCGGCTCGCTGATCTCGATCGCAATCATCGCGGGAGCATAGAGCCCGGCCCCAGAGGCCGCTCCATTCTCCTCTTCGGCCAGGCACCCGCGCCGCGAACATCCAGCGCGGCGGCCCGACACCCCCCGGCTCCATGCAGCGCCCCACCTTCTTCCCCTCGCGCCCCCGCGGCGCCACGTACACTCCCCTCCTCAGAGGGCCGGCCGCATGGGAGCACCCGACACCCCGAATCCACCGACGCCCCGCGCCGGCGACCCCTTCCCCGCGCCCGCCCCCCCGCCGGGCCCGCACCATCTCCCCGCGGCCGACGTCCTCGCCGCCCTCGGAACCGACCCGCGCACCGGACTCTCCACCGATGAGGCCCGCCGCCGCCTCGCCATCTACGGCCCCAACGAGCTCGCCGCCGCCCCCCCGACCCCCTGGTGGAAGCGGCTGCTGAGCCAGTTCACCAGCGTCCTCGTCGTCCTGCTGCTGATCGCCGCGGCCATCTCCGCCGCCCTCTGGCTCATGCAGCGCGACGCCCCCCTCCCCTACGAGGCCATCGCCATCCTCGCCGTCGTCGTCCTCAACGCCATCATGGGCTACGTCCAGGAGGCCCGCGCCGAGTCCGCCGTCGCCGCCCTGAGCGCCATGACCGCCGACGAGGCCGCCGCCCTCCGCGACGGCGAGCGCCACTCCATCCCCGCCGCGCAGCTCGTCCCCGGCGACATCATCCTCATCGAAGAAGGCGACGCCATCCCCGCCGACGCCCGCCTCATCGAGGCCGTCGCCCTCCACACCTCCGAGGCCGCCCTCACCGGCGAGAGCCTCCCCGTCACCAAGGACACCGAGCCCGTCGCCGAGGACGCCCCCCTCGCCGACCGCGACAACATGGTCTTCAGCGGCGCCGTCGCCACCTACGGCCATGCCGTCGCCGTCGTCACCGCCACCGGCATGGCCACGCAGATGGGCCGCATCGCCGGCATGATGCAGGCCGTCGCCCCCGAGCCCACGCCCCTCCAGGACCAGCTCGCCCGCGTCGGCCGACTCCTGGGCGCCGTCGTCGTCGGCATCGCCGTCCTCGTCATCGCCACCATCGTCATCGCCGAGCACGTCCGCGGCCTGGAGGCCCTCTTCGAGGTCCTCATCCTCGGCGTCGCCCTCGCCGTCGCCGCCGTCCCCGAGGGCCTCCCCGCCGTCGTCACCGCCGTCCTCGCCATCGGCGTCCAGCGCATGGCCCGGCGCAACGCCATCGTCCGCCGCCTCGCCGCCGTCGAGACCCTCGGCTCCGCCTCCGTCATCGCCTCCGACAAGACCGGCACCCTCACCCGCAACGAGATGACCGTCCGCACCGTCCTGACCGCCAGCGGCGGCGCGGACTTCGCCGGCGTCGGCTACGCCCCCGAGGGCGGCATGACCCTCCGCGGCGACCCCTCGCTCGAGGCCGAGCAGCGCGAGGAGCTCCGCCGCGCCCTCACCGTCGCCGAGCGCGCCAGCAACGCCGCCCTCGTCCAGGAGGACGGCCGCTGGACCGTCGAGGGCGACCCCACCGAGGGCGCCCTCATCGCCGCCGCCCGCAAGTCCGGCCTCGAGCCCGACCTCCTCCAGGAGCGCTTCGACCGCATCGGCGAGGTCCCCTTCTCCTCCGAGCGCAAGCTCATGTCCACCATCCACAGCGACCGCCGCGCCGTCGAGCGCAAGGCCGGCCGCATCCTGGTCTTCACCAAGGGCGCGCCCGACGTGCTGCTGGCCCGCTGCACCCTCGAGCAGGTCGGCCGCGGCCAGCGCCCCCTCACCGACGCCCGGCGCGACGAGATCCTCCGCGCAAGCGAGGACCTCGCCGGCCGCGCCATGCGCACCCTCGCCGTCGCCTCGCGCGAGCTCCCCCACGCGCAGCACGACCCCCGCAACCACGAAGATAACGGCGAGCACGTCGAGCGAGAGATGGTCTTCCTCGCCCTCATCGGCATGATCGACCCCCCGCGCCCCGAGGCGAAGGACGCCGTCGCCCGCGCCCGCCGCGCCGGCGTCCGCCCCATCATGATCACCGGCGACCACCCGCGCACCGCCGCGGTCATCGCCGCCGAGCTCGGCATCGCCCCCTCCGCCGACCCCCACGCCGTCGTCACCGGCCCCGCCCTGGCCCGCATGTCCGACGACGAGCTCGACCGCGCCGCCGCGACCGCCAGCGTCTACGCCCGCGTGGACCCCGAGCACAAGCTCCGCATCGTCGCCGCCCTCCAGCGCGCCGGCCACACCGTCGCCATGACCGGCGACGGCGTCAACGACGCCCCCGCCCTCCGCGCCGCCGACATCGGCGTCGCCATGGGCCTCACCGGCACCGACGTCTCCAAGCAGGCCGCCGACGTCGTCCTCACCGACGACAACTTCGCCACCATCGTCGCCGCCGTCGAGGAGGGCCGCGCGATCTACGCCAACATCCGCAAGTTCCTCCGCTACCTCCTCTCCTCCAACATCGGCGAGGTCATGACCATGTTCCTCGGCGTCCTCTTCGCACCCCTGATCGGCCTGCGGCGCCCCGACGCCGACAGCGGCGCCATCGTCCTCCCCCTCCTCGCCACGCAGATCCTCTGGATCAACCTCGTCACCGACGGCGCCCCCGCCATGGCCCTCGGCGTCGACCCCGCCGACCCCGACGTCATGTCCGCCCCCCCGCGCCCCCGCTCCGAGCGCGTCATCACCGCGGCCATGTGGCGCGGCATCGCCTTCGTCGGCCTCATCATGGCCGCCGGCACACTCGCCGTCCTCGACGCCTCCCTCCCCGGCGGCCTCATCGAGGGCCGCGGCGACCTCCCCTACGCCCACACCATGGCCTTCACCACGCTCATGATGTTCCAGCTCTTCAACGTCTTCAACGCGCGCTCCGACCGCCGCAGCGCCCTCAGCGGCCTCTTCCGAAACCCGTGGCTCTGGGGCGCCGTCGCCCTCTCCCTCCTCCTCCACGCCGCCGTCGTCTACACCCCCTTCCTCCAGCACGCCTTCTCCACCGCGCCCCTCGCCCCCGCCGACTGGCTCCTCTGCGCCGCCGTCGCCAGCTCCGTCCTCTGGCTCCGCGAGCTCAGCAAGCTTCTCGCCCGGCGCGCCGACGCCCGCGCCCGGCCGCAATCTTCATGACTTCACAATCCCGCGCCCCGCCCGAGCGTCCCCCGCGCCGCATCACGCCCGCACAATCCCCCGATCCGGCCGGGGGATGTCCCCCATCCCTTCGGGTATCATCGCCGCGTGCTCCAGACTTCCGCCGCCCAAACCCTCGCCCTCTCGCTCGGACTCGGCTCGCTGGTCCTGCTGATCTCCTACCGCCTGCGCATCCCCGCCGTCCTCCCCCTGCTCATCGCCGGCCTCGCCCTCGGCCGCTCCGGCCTCGGGCTCATCGACGCCTCCACCCTCGGCGACGCCTCCAACGGCGGCCGCGGCCTCCAGGCCCTCATCACCGTCTCCATCTCCCTGCTCATCTTCGAGGGAAGCCTCCACCTCGACCGAAAGACCCTCTCCAACGCACCCAAGGCCGTCTGGCGCGTCCTGACCGTCGGCGCCCTGGTCACCTGGGTCGGCGCCGCTCTCCTCGCCCGCTCCGTCCTGGGCATGTCCTGGCACCTCTCCGTCACCCTCGGCGCCATCCTCATCGTCACCGGCCCCACCGTCATCCAGCCCATCATCCGCCGCATCCCCCTCACCCCGCGCCTCAACACCGTCCTCGCCTCCGAGGGCATCATCATCGACGCCATCGGCGCCATCGCCACCATCTCCACCCTCGAGGTCGTCCTCCGCCTCCTCAACCCGGAGGGCCCCTCCCCCGCCGCCAATCCCGTCCTCGCCGTCACCGGCATGGCCGCCTTCCGCCTCATCGCCGGCGGCCTCATCGGCGCCGCCATCGGCCTCGTCTTCACCCGCCTCATGCGCCGCGCCTCCGCCCGCGGCCGCGAGTCCGAGCAGCACCTCCACCTCCTCGCCATGGGCGGATGCATGTCCTCCGTCGGCCTCGCCGAGCTCCTCGCCCACGAGTCCGGCCTCGCCGCCGCCACCACCTGCGGCCTGGTCATCGCCAACACGCACATCATCGGCGGCCAGGAGCTCCGCCGGTTCAAGGAGGAGATCTCCAGCTTCCTCCTCGCCATCCTCTTCGTCCTCCTCGCCTCCCGATTCGAGATCCGCCAGTTCGCCACCATCGGCCCCCGCGAGGTCGTCTTCCTCGCCGCCATCATGCTCCTGCTCCGCCCCGCCAACATCTTCATCAGCACCGTCGGCTCCTCCCTCGACCTCCGCGAGAAGGCCTTCGCCAGCCTCTTCGCGCCCCGCGGCATCGTCGCCGCCTCCGTCACCTCCTTCGCCGCGATGGAGTTCGCCCGCGCCGGCGTCCCCGGCGCCGAGCGCCTCGAGGCCGTCATCTTCCTGCTCATCATCGTGACCGCCGGCCTCGCCAGCATCACCACCCGCCCCCTCGCCCGCGCCCTGGGCGTCCTCGCCCCACCGCCCAACGCCGTCGTCATCGTCGGCGCCCACCGCCTCGCGCGCGACCTCGCCGCCGCGCTCCTCCGCCACAACGTCCCCGTCCGCCTCATCGACTCCAACGCCGCGCGCATCGCCGCGGCCGAGGCCGCCGGCATCCCCACCGCCCTCGGCGACGCCACCGACTACCGCTGGATGGACGAGGAGGGCGCCCCCCACGACACCGGCTGGATCATCGCCGCCACCGGCAACCGCGACGTGGACGCCATGATCGCCCGCTGGGGCGTCGACCGCCGCGGCGAGGAGCACGTCTTCCGCATCAGCGACCGCCCCGCCGACCCCCGCCCCGGCCGCGCCATCCTCTCCACCGACACACCCCTCTCCTCCCTCCTCGTCGACCTCGACACCCACGCCGCCCACGTCTCCGCCTGGCCCGCCGCAACCCCCCCCGGCCCCGACGCCATCCCCGTCGCCGCCATCCACGGCAACCGCGTCCACATCCTCCCCGTCAACCCCGACCCCGCCTCCATCCCCCCCGATGCCGCCATCATCGGCATCGCCCGCGGCCCCAAACCCTTCGCCGCCGCCAGCAACGGCCAGGACACCGCCCAACCCATCCCCACCGCCGACTAACCCCCTTCCTCCCCGCCTCAACCGTCCCCCCGCGCCAATCCGGGTGCCACGGCTGGCGGCTTTGGGGGGGCGCCGGCCGTGCTCTTCTCCTCTCTCCCTCCTCGCCCCATCCCCACGAGCCACCCCAAGCCCCACCCACAAGCGGGGCCTTTATCGCCATTGGACCACACCAACCTCTCCGAAATCTCGCGCGCACCTCCCCTCCCTGTGCGCCATTTCGTCACGATACCGAACATCCCCC
>JBIQJK010000155.1:0-7125 GCA_044507535.1 Planctomycetaceae bacterium
GGCGCGAGCTGGAGGGGGTGTACGCGTCGGTGGCGGGAGAGGGGGGGCGGGCGGGGCGGGTGCGCGACGAGTCGGCCGCGCCGGCAGAAGCCACGGGATGATGCGCGGGGCCGTACCATCCGAGCCCATGTCCCGTCCCACCGTCGCCATCGTCGGGAACGTGCAGACGCCCTACCGGATCCAGGTGCACCGGCGGTTCGCGCGCGAGATCCCGGAGATCCGGCTGTGGTCGCTGTTCACGCACGACGTGCCGGATGCGCCGTGGAAGCTGGCGGAGGACCCTGAGATCGGGCCGGTGATGTTCGGGCGCGGGGAGTCGGTGGAGAACCGGGCGAAGTTCCGCTACGCGCTGCACGAGTGGCGCAAGGGGGGGCGGATCTGCCGGTGGCTCGAGGAGCACGATGTGCGGTTCGTGGTGGCCGGGGGGTACGCGGACCCGGCGCAGCTGCGGGTGATCCGCTGGTGCCGCTCGCGGGGGGTGCCGTGCTTCATGTGGTCGGACTCGAACATCCGGGGGGACCTGGCGCGGGGGGTGTGGCGGGTGGCGAAGAACGTGGTGGTGCGGTGGGCGGTGGGCGCGTCCACGGGGTGCATGCCCTTCGGGTCGCTGGGGCGGGAGTACTACCTGAAGTACGGGGCGAGGCCGGAGCGGGTCTTCCTGGTCCCCTTCGAGCCGGACTACGGGCTGATCGAGAACCTGGACGAGGGGTACATCAAGGCGGCCGCGGCGAGGCTGGGGCTCGCGCCGGGGCGGCGGCGGATCGTGTTCACGGGGAGGCTGGTGAAGGTCAAGCGGGTGGACCTGGCGATCGACGCGTTCTGCGCGATCGCGGCGGAGCGGCCGGAGTGGGACCTGGTGATCGTGGGGACGGGGGAGCTGCGCGAGCGGCTGGAGAAGCGGGCGCCGGCGGAGCTGCGGGAGCGGGTGATCTGGACGGGGTTCCTGGGGGACCAGCGGGACGTGAGCGCGGTGTACCGGTCGAGCGACGTGCTGGTGCTGCCGAGCGACTACGAGCCGTGGGCGCTGGTGGTGAACGAGGCGGTGTGCGCGGGGATGGTGGTGGTGGCGACGGACGTGGTCGGGGCCGCGGCGGAGCTGGTGGAGGACGGGGTGAGCGGGCGGGTGTTCCCGCCGGGGGACCTGGGGGCGCTGACGCGGTGCCTGCGGGAGGTGACGCAGGAGGAGCGGCTGCGGGGGATGAAGGAGGCGGCGGCGGGGGTGCTGGCGCGGTGGCGGCGGGAGGGGGACCCGGTGGAGGGGCTGCGGGGGGCGTTGCGGGTGGCGGGGGTGCTGGGTCCGGACGGCGGCGGCGGATCGGCGGGCGGGGCCGAAGGCGGGGACGGGGCTGGCCGATAAACGGAAGGAAGAGGCGAGCCCGCCGCGGGCGTGCGTCGGGCCTGCCGTCGCGGGGATCCCGAACCAAGCCCGGCTCGGGGCCGTAACGGTCTAGACTGTCGGCCCCGCACGCGGGGGGCTCGCCGCCAGAGAGAACGTCCCCGCGCAGAGTCGGGAGCCGCCCGCGGGTCGCTCCCCGAGCCGCCGGCCCCGGGAGACCCGTCGCCCGTGTTCCAGTCGATCGACATGCAGCTGCTGGTGGTCCTGGGGATCGGCGCCGCGCTGGCGCACGTGGCGCTGCTGGTGTCGGCGCGGTGGGTGAACGTGGTGTTCCTGGCGGGGGCGGCGTTCGTGCTGGTGTCGCCGATGTCGGTGGCGGTGGAGCTGCCGGGGGTGGAGGCGCTGAAGTGGGTCCGCGTGTACCTGGCGATGCTGATGCTGGTGGTGTACGCGCTGGCGTTCCGGGTGGTGCGGGTGGGGCCGGCGGGGGCGTCGTTCCTGCTGTTCCTGGGGTTCTACACGCTGGCGGGGATCTGGAGCGAGCTGCCGGCGGCGGCGGTGAAGTTCAAGGTGATGTACGCGATGGTGGCGGTGGCGGGGCTGCTGCTGGCGTCGTCGGTGCGGAGCTTCGCGGACTTCCGGTCGGGGCTGCGGATCCTGACGGCGGCGGGGCTGCTGTACGCGCTGCTGGTGCTGGCGGGGATCGCGCGGGAGCCGGGGCAGCTGCTCAGCGGGCGGCTGTCGGTGTGGGGGTGGAACGCGAACCGGATCGGGCACGACGCGGCGGCGATGCTGGCGCTGTGCCTGTTCGTGGGCGTGTACGACCGGGCGAAGATCTGGAAGCTGTACGCGCTGTCGCTGGCGGGGTTCTTCGGGTTCATCACGCTGGCGACAGGGAGCCGCGCGGCGACGGGGATGGCGGCGATCTCGTCGGTGATCATGCTGGCGCCGCTGTTCCGGCGGCCGGTGCTGCTGACGACGCTGGCGATCATCGGGGGGCTGGCGGTGAACTTCTTCATGCAGGCGGTCTCCAGCGACGCGCTGGAGCGGATCGGGGAGGTGAACTTCACGAACCGGCAGATGGTGTGGCACAACGGGATGGAGCTGTTCCTCCTGAACCCGGCGACGGGGGCGGGGTGGGTCTTCGACATCTCGCCGCGCGGGGGCGCGGCGACGGCGAACCTGCACTCGATCTACGTGCAGATCCTGGCGGAGACGGGGCTGATCGGGGCGGGGCTGTTCGGGCTGATGCTGGTGGTGTGCGGGATCAAGTCGCTGATGATCCTCAACGACGTCCGCAAGACGCCGGGGGCGGCGCCGTACGCGTTCTTCGCGTTCTCGCTGGCGGGGGCGACGCTGGCGCACGGGATGGCGGAGTCGAGCACGCTGCAGGGGACGAACCTCAACGGGCTGCTGCTGCCGTTCGCGCTGGGGCTGATGGACCGGCTGCCGCGGCTGTCCCGCGAGGAGGCGGCGCACGAGGCCGCCCTGGCGGCGGAGTACGCGGAGTACGCGGAGGAGGAGGGGGACGGGGAGTACGGGGAATACGGCGGGTACGGGGAGGAGCCGCGGACGGCGTAGGGGCGGAGGGGTCTTGCCCGGGTGAGGAGGTGCGCGGGGGCATCCCGCCTTGCCCCCTCCACTCTTCCCCGGTTGTCGCGCGTTTCCTTCGACGCTGAGACCTTCTCTTCCTTCGAGCACTTCGCGCCCTTCGCGCTGAAGCTCTTCTGCCTTTCTCCGTGCGCTCCGTGTGCTCCGTGGTGAGACTGCTTTGAGCGGGTGCGCACGGGGCGGGCGACCCCGGGCTCGCGCCCGGGGCTCCCTTCGGGCGAGCGATCACGGCAGGCCGAACGTCTCGTACGTGTCCACGTCCGGGGTCGGGGAGTTGGGCACGGACTTGGGGACGAGCAGGTCGATGATGGCCGCGGCGTGGTCGGAGCCGGCGGGACCGGCGGTCTGCCAGCCGGTGACGCGGACCTCGTCGGACACCCAGGCGTCGTCGATGGCGATGCGGCGGGGCCAGGGCCAGTAGGCGGGGAAGGTCCCGTCGGCGAGCAGCAGCGGCTTGCAGCGGCGCAGGCCGGCGCTGCGCGTCAGCAGGCGGCTGCGGTGGCCCGAGGGGGTGGAGTTGAGGTCGGCGAGCATGACGACCGGGAGGCCCGCGCTCCGCATCTGCTCGACGATCGCGGCGGCTCGCTCGACGAGCTCGTTGCCGTTGCGCCAGCGGCCGGCGTTGCGCGGGGACTGGGGGTGGATCAGGACCGCGCCGAAGGCGCCGCCCGGGCGCTCGACGACGACGGCGATCACCGAGCCGGAGGCGGGGCCCTCGGGGTCAACCGTGGACTGCGGGGAGACGAACTCGCGGATGGGCCACTTGCTCAGGAGGTACTGCCAGCCGAGGTGTGCGCCGCGCTGGTGCTGGTCGAAGTAGGGGTACGCGCCCTTGAGGTGGGCCTTGCGGAAGCCGGCGTCGAGGACCTGGTAGGCGGGCTCCAGGAGGGAGGCGATGTCGGCGTCGCTGGTGAGGAAGAGCTCGATGACGGCGTCGGCGTCGCGGTTGTTGGCGTGGGCGTTGAACTGCATGACGCGGACGGGGGAGCCCAGGTGCGCATCGCCGGGGTCGGCCCAGCGGGCCCGGCCGGGGAGGAGGACGGCGGCGTGGAGGGCCAGGGCGAGGAGGGCGACGCCGGTGAGGATCGGGCGGCGGGAGAGGGCCCACCAGAGGGCGGCGGCGGTGGTGATCGCGGCCGCGTGGGCGGCGAACTGGGCGGCGAGGTCGATGCGCCACTCGGCCCAGGCGAGGTAGGGGGCGAGGGCGGCGGCAAGGAGGAGGGCGGCCAGGGCGGCGTAGAGGGCGGTGAGCAGCGCGGCGAAAGCGCGGCGGATCGGGCCGCGGCGGCCTCGCCGGTCTCTGCGTCGTCGAAGGCGCTGCCGCCGAGTCTTCCGCACCGCGCATCTCCGGGCCATGGGGAGGGTGGGGGGCCGTGGCCACGCTAGGCGAGGCCCTCGGCCCGCATCCACTCCCACTGCCGCGCGACGCCGGCCTCGAAGGGGGTGGTGGGATGGAAGCCGAGCTCCTCGGAGCTGCGGGCGAGGTCGGCGTAGGTGCGCTCGACGTCGCCGGGCTGCATGGGGAGGCGCTCGACGATGGGCTCGCGCCCGACGACGCGGCCGACGGTCGCGATCATGTCCAGCAGGGTGATCGGCTCGTTGCCGCCGAGGTTCCACACCCGGTAGCCGTACCGGTCGATGCGGTCGTGGGCGGCGAGGACGCCGGCGACGATGTCGGTGATGAAGGTGTAGTCGCGGCTGGTGGAGCCGTCGCCGAACATGGGGACGGTCTCGCCCGCGGCGACGCGGCGGAGGAAGGAGCCGATGGCGAGGTCGGGGCGCTGGCGGGGGCCGAAGACGGTGAAGAAGCGGAGGCAGGCGGTGGGCATGCCGGTGAGGCGCCAGTGGGTGTAGCCGATGAGCTCGCAGGCGCGCTTGGTGGCGGCGTAGGGGGAGATGGGCTCGCTGACGTCGAGGGTCTCGGAGAAGGGCGTGCCGGGGGGGACGCGGCAGTTGCCGTAGACGGAGCTGGAAGAGGCCATGACGAAGGCGGCGCAGCCGGCGGCGCGCGCGGCCTCGAGCACGACGGCGGCGCCGGTGACGTTGACGCGCGCGTAGCCCACGGGGTCGGCGATGCTGGGGCGGACGCCGGCCCTGGCGGCGAGGTGGATGACGGTGGCGGGGCGGCGCTGCTGGAAGAGGTCGTCGATGGCGGGGTGGTCGCAGATGTCGGCCTCGACGAAGTCGTAGCGGTCGCCGCCGGCGCGCTTGCCGGCCTCGACGTTGCGGGCCTTGCGGGCGACGTCGTAGTAGGGGTCGAAGTTGTCGATGCCGATGACGCGGTCGCCGCGGGCGAGGAGGGCCTCGACAACATGCGAGCCGATGAACCCGGCCGCGCCGGTGACGACGATCGGCCTGCCGGTGTGGTCCATGAGTCGGTCCCTCCTCCGCGAGCCCCCATCGCGCATGCCCCCCTCGGCGTGGGCCCTCCGCTGCGCGGGCCGGGGATCGATGCTACCCGGGATCGGGCCGGGAGCGGGATGAGGGGATGAGAACAAAAAACAAGCAGGGCGCCATCGTTAGACAGCGCCCCGCTGGAGGAGAGAGAGATCTGAGTGAGTCTACCCCTTATCGACCGGACAGGTCCACCGGACTCAAAAAGCGGCCAAGCGAGAAATGCAAAATCAAGCCGCCTTCATCGATCCGGCCGAGCGTCGCGGCCGGCGCCCCTCATCCTTTCCCGCAGGAGTTCTCGGACCTCCACGCGCGAGGCCGAGTGGGCGGGCCGGGGCCGGGCCGCAACCTTTGCGCCCCGGGTTTCCGTCAAATCTTCCTTACGCCTGTGGTGGCGGCAAGGTTCCGCCGCGCTTGGATCGCGCCCAAGGCCAGCAGCCGCGGCCACTTCCGGCTCGCGAGCGGGGGCGGCGCGATGCCGCTGGATCGCTCCCCGAATGAAGGGTGATGCGGGCGGCAGCGCGGCGACGGCCGGGTTCGATGGGGGTCAATCCTGGTTTTGTGATCGGGGTCGGGTCGGGCGGCTTGCTGCGCCGGAAATGGCCGCGATTCAGCGCGGATCGGGCCCATCGGGGGGCGGGACATCCACTTCGTCCATGCTCGGCGGGGGCCGTCGGCGAGGTGGCGAGGCGGGCCGGTCCTGGTCGGCGCGGAGCTCGGCGGCGTGGGCCTCGAGCCGGCGGAGCAGCCGTTCTTGCGCTTCGGGGGGGAGCTGGTCAAACACACGGATGAGTCGATCGATCCGTTCGCGCCGTTCCTGTGCCGCGGGGGTGTCGGGCGCGGGGCGGCGGGAGCGATCGGGGCGCTGCTGGGCCTGGGGCCGTCCCTCGATCATGGGGGCGCCGGCGTCCATGGCGTCGGGGCGGTCGGCGCTGGGGGAACGGGGGGAGCGGGAGGGGCCGGGGACGCGCTGGCGGACGTATCGCTCCTCGCGCTCCTTGGCGCGCTGCTGCCGGAAGGCCTCGAGCCGCGCCTCGACGGCCTCGCGCTGCCGGGGGGTGAGCTCTTCCCAGATCTTCGTGTAGAGGGACTCGGGCTGGGGGGCGGCGCGCTCGATCTCGCGGAAGCGGTCGAGGGCCTCGCGCCGGGCGGGGGTCGTCGCCCCGTCGGCCTCGGGATCGGGTGGGCCGGCCTGCTCGCGGAGGCGGCGGAGCTCCGCGCCGTGCTCGGCCATGTGCTCGCGGCGGGCGCGTTCGAAGCGGCGCTGGTGGCGGCGGAGCGCCTCGGCCTGCTCGTCGGTGAGGCGGAGTTCGGCGGGGACATCCTCGCCGGCGAGGGACATGACCGCATCGCGGAAGACTGGGAGAGGGATGCGCTCGGCGAGGCGGCGGCGGTCCTGCCCGGAGCCGAAGTCCCCGGGCGCGCCCGGGACGTCGCGGTCGCTCACTTCCGGGCCGCGGAGGGGCGGGCCGGCGGAGGGAGGCGGCTCGGCGAGAAGGAAGGCGGGTGAAAAGAGGAGCAGCGTCGCCGCGGCGAGGACGATCGGGGCGGTGCGCTGATGCGGGGCGTGGCGACCGAGTGCCGTCATGATCCGGGTCCTCCGTGATATGGGGCGGGGGAGCGGGCTCGGGGCACGGGCCCGCATGTGATGGTCAGTTCGACGGGCGAGGGGGCGCGTGATGGCAGTACGGCGGGGGCGACGGGGCATTGCCCCCCACCCCCCTCCCCCCCCCCTCCTCCCCTCTCCCCCCCCCCCTCTCCCCTTCTCACCCCCCACTCCCCCC
>JBIQJK010000017.1:0-44675 GCA_044507535.1 Planctomycetaceae bacterium
GGGAGGGGCTGGCGCACCCTGCCGCGAAGGACTCGCCCTCATATTCATTGCAGCGGATCCGGCCCCCTTCTCTTTCACCCACCAGAAGCTCGGGGCCCTGAAAGCAACTCAAGCAAGGAAAAACGCGATGCACATGCGAATCAGGCGTGGCCTCACCGCCCTTGCGCTCGGTGTCGGCCTGGTCGCCGCGGCGGCTTCCGCGGCCCAGCCGGGGGGCCGGCCGGGTGCGGGGGGCCCGCCCGGGGGTGGCCCGCCCGGGGGAGGGCCGCCGGCGGCGAAGCCCAACATCCTGTTCATCATCCTGGATGATGTCGGCATCGATCAGTTCGCGATCTTCAACCCGCTGGCGGACGATGCGGTGCGTGCGCCGAACCTGGAGGCGGTCGCGGCCGCGGGCGTGAAGTTCACGAACTTCCACACGATGCCGGAGTGCTCCCCGTCGCGCGTGGCGTTCTTCACGGGGCGCTACCCGCTGCGGACGGGCGTGAACGCGGCCCTGCTGGAGCTCGACCAGCCCAACGCGCAGATCTCCGCGTACGAGACGACCACGCCGATGGTGCTGCGCAGCGCCCACTACCGCAGCGCCATGGTCGGCAAGTACCACCTCGGCGGGCCGACGAACAACCCCTTCGGCTACGCCGCGCCGCGGGAGATGGGGTGGGACTACTACGACGGCATCCTCTTCGGCGCGCCCCCGCCGATGGACCCCACCCTCGGGGGGCAGTACCACGAGGACACGACGGCGTACGCCTGGGGCTTCCCCATCGGCGATGCGCTGGGCGTCGGGTGGTTCCTGAACGCCGACGGAGCCATCCGCTGCGACGACAACGGGGGGCGGGGGTACACGGGCAAGCAGATCGCGACGCTCGGGGGCATCCCCGCGCTCAACGCCGCGGGGGAGTTCGCCGCGACGTGCCAGGAGGCGTTCTCGTCGGGGCGGACGGTGCGCTTCACCGATGACGACACGAGGTTCAACGGGTACTACCGCTGGCCGCGCACGGTCAACGACGGGAACGCCGTCGCGCACGACATCGGGCGCGGGTACGCCCCCACGGCGCAGACGGATGCGGGGATCGCGTGGATCCAGCAGCAGGCCGGCCCCCCGCACAAGCCGTGGATGTGCACGGTGAGCTACAGCTCGATCCACGCGCCGTACCAGCTCCCGCCGGACCACCTCTACCCGGAGGGGTTCGAGTGGCCGGCGGATGTGCCCCAGGACGACCCGACCGACCCGGACGCGATCCACATCGTCAGCGACCTGATGCTCTACGCGGTGGACCAGGAGATCGGCCGCCTCCTCGTGGGCGCCGGCCTCGCCCAGCGCGGCCCGGGCGGGGAGCTGATCTACGACCCGCGGGCGAGCAACACGATGATCGTCATCGCGGGCGACAACGGCACCTACATCCAGAGCGTCAAGCGCCCGTACAACCCGCTGCGGTCGAAGGCGACGCCGTACCAGACGGGTGTGCTGACGCCGCTGGTCGTCGCCGGGCCGCTCGTGCAGGGCCCGGGTCGCACGGTGGACCACCTGGTGGACTGCGTGGACCTCTTCCACCTCTTCGGCGAGATCGCGGGGGTCGATGTGCGGCGGCAGACGCCGGACTCGCACATCCTCGACAGCCGGCCGATGCTCGCCTACCTGACCAACCCCTCCCAGGCGCCCCTGCGCCGGTTCAGCTACGCGGAGTCGGGGCCGGGCCTGAAGTCGATCCACGACCGCACGTACCCGGCGGTGGTCGAGATGCACCTCGGCCCGGTGGCCGCCCACGTCTGCATCGACACGCTCTTCACCGACGAGCACATCGCGGAGCTGGAGGGGGCGACGTGGTACGGCCCCGGGGGCGAGCTGGAGCTCTCCAGCTGCTGCGAGGTGCGCGACGCGGTGTACGCCGGGAACCCGAACCAGCTGGAGATCCTCCCGATACGGACGTGGGCGCTCCGCAACGAGCGCTACAAGCTGATCAGGTTCGACCGGGCGGTGTGCGACGGCGCGCTGGGGGAGTACGAGTTCTACGACCTCCGGCCGACGCCGCACGACCCGCTGAACCCGCTCGGCCTGGACAACGGACCCTCCAACCTCCTCGAGAACGGCGAGGTCCCGGCGTCGTGGAACTGCGACTCGCCGGGGCCGCACTGCGAGCGTCTGACCAACTTCCTCCAGCTCCGCGATGCGCTGGAGGCGCTCCTCGCCTCCGAGCGGTTCGTCGAGGGCGACGGCAACCAGGACAAGCGGGTGACCGGGCAGGACGTCGCCGGCGTGCAGCGCTACTGGGGCCAGCCGAGCTGGTTCGACTTCAACAACGACGGCACGACCGATGCCGCGGACCTGGAGATCGTCCTCCGCAACCTGCGGGGGCACTGACGTTGCGTGCGCAGCGCACCGATGGGCACGGCCCGTCGCCCGGGGCATCATCATCGACGGCGGCGGGGCGCACCGGCTCGGCAAGAGCCGGTGCGCTCATGGCCGGAGTGCTCGGGATTCTCGCCGCCGGAGTCCTCGCGGCGGGAAACCCGCCCGGGGACGCCGCGGAGGCTCCCGGCCAACCACCACATCAGGCCCCGACGGGGATGGTCTGGATCCCCGGCGGGGAGTTCACCATGGGCGGAGCGGGCCCGCTCGCCCGGCCGGATGAGTCGCCGCGGCACCGGGTGCGGGTCGATGGGTTCTGGATGGACGTGACGGAGGTCACCAACGCCCAGTTCCGGCGGTTCGTCGAGGCGACGGGGTACAAGACGACGGCGGAGCGGGCCGTGGACTGGGAGGAGCTGAGCAGGCAGGCCCCGCCGGGGACGCCGCGGCCGCCGGATGAGGCGCTCCAGCCCGGCTCGCCGGTGTTCACCCCCCCGGATCGCCCCGTGAGCCTGGGGAACCCGGGCCAGTGGTGGACCTGGACCGTCGGCGCGAACTGGCGTCACCCCGAGGGGCCGGGGAGCAGCATCGATGGAAAGGACGATCACCCGGTCGTCCATGTCTCGCACGAGGATGCGGTGGCGTACTGCCAGTGGGCGGGCAAGCGCCTGCCGACGGAGGCCGAGTGGGAGTACGCGGCCCGCGGCGGGCTGGAGGGGAAGATCAACTGCTGGGGGGATGAGCCGGTGAGCCCGAAGCTCGCCAACATCTGGCAGGGGCGGTTCCCGGACCGGAACACCCTCGAGGATGGGTACGCGCGCACCGCGCCGGTCGGGAGCTACCCGCCGAACGGGTACGGGCTTCACGACATGGCGGGGAACGTGTGGGAGTGGTGCAGCGATCGGTACCGGGGCGATGAGTACGCGCGCCGCATCCGCGAGGCGGGGGAATCGGGCGTCGTCGTCAACCCGCGCGGGCCGAGCACACCCCCCGCGCCGACCGATCAATACATCCTCCGCGGCGGGTCGTACCTGTGCAACGACAGCTACTGCGCGAGCTACCGGCCGAGCGCGCGGATGTCGGCGACGCCGGACACCAGCCTCCAGCACCTTGGGTTCCGCTGCGTCCTGTCCGGTCCCCCGCCGGCCGAACCGGCCGGGCCGCGGTGATGGTTCGCTTCGGAGCGCGGGTCCCCTCGCACTCCCTCAACTCTCCAACACCGTCGCCAGCGCATACGCCTCCCGCTCCCCGATCCCCCACGACGGCGCCGCCAGCACCACCGTCGTCCCCACCCACTGCGGGGAGGTCGTCTTGATCTCCCGCATCAGGATCTCCTGCCCCCGCTCCAGCGGGGACAGGGCCGGCCCCCCCTCCTTCGCCGCCCCCGCCCCTGCCCGACCCGCCCCCTCCCGGCTGAGTCTGAGCCACCGCCAGCACACCGACCATGCACAGGACCGACGCCACCAGAATCATGTGTTGAGTTCTCATCCCCCCAGCGCACACAAATCCCGCCTCCGTTACAGCGGCTACTCCGGACCGGCGCCGCCGACCACCGGATCGCCTTCGAGCCGACCCCACGCCCGTTCTGCTTCGACATCCACTGGACCGGTCGCATCGCGCTGGTCTACGCGGGCACTCTCGCGCTCAATCACGCCTTCGAGGCCCGGATCCGCAGCGCCGCCTTCGAGAGCTTCCACCTCCCGCCCGGACTCACCGGAGCGAAGGCCACCCAACTCGCCACGGCCGCCCTCGCCGAGCCCGGGGCGTTTGTACTCCGGGGCGGCAAGGACAATCCGACCATCATCCCCCGCGACCGTGCCTGACGAATGGCGGCTCGTCCAGGCCGCAGCCACGAGCCGGAGCGCCGCCCCATGACCACGGGGGAGATACGCGAGAGAGCGGTCCGCACACGGCATGAAACGGAGCTCATCCTCGAACCGAGCGGGCACGGGCGAACGAGCCGCGGCGGCGCGGGATCTTCACACCAGCGGGCCTACGGTCAGCAAGAGGCGGGGCGGCCAAGAGAGCGTGCAGCGCCGTCCGTCCGAAAGGAGTGCGACCGATGCGGACGCTGACGACCGACGTCCTGCGCGAACTCATCAAGGGGGACGAGCCCCCCTGCATCTCCCTCTACCAGCCGACCCACCGCGGCGTCCCCGACTCCCTCCAGAACCCGATCCGCTACAAGAACCTCGTGCGGGAGGCCGAACGATCGCTGCGCGAGAAGCACTCGGGGCGGGAAGTCGAGCCCCTGCTCGAGCGGTTCAGAGCCCTCGAGGAGGACCGCGACTTCTGGCGGCGCCAGCGCGACGGCCTGGCGATCCTCGCCTCGCCGTCCCGGTTCGACGTCTTCCGCTTCCACCGGCCGGTCAAGGAGTTCGTCGATGTGGCGGAGAGCTTCCACATCAAGCCCTTGGTGCGGATCCTGCAGTCGGCGGACGAGTTCCAGGTCCTCTGCCTCGACCGTGGTCGGGCGAAGCTGTTCGAGGGCAACCGCGACGCCCTCGACGAGGTGGACACGGGCGACATGCCCACCACGATCGAGGCCGCGCTGGGGGACCAGCTCACCGAGCCGCACCTGGCCGTCGGCGTCTTCGGCAAGCGCGCCGGCGCGGGGCCCCTGGCCCACGGCGGAACGGCGAGCTTCCCCGGCATCGGGAGCAGGAAGGAAGAGATCGGCAAGGACGTCGAACGGTTCTTCCAGATCATCGACCGCGAGGTGCTCAACCGCTTCTCGCGCCCGAGCGGCCTGCCGCTGATCCTCGTCGCCCTCCCCGAGAACCAGGCCGCGTTCCGCCGGATCAGCCGCAACCCGCTCCTCCAGCCCGAAGGCGTGGAGAAGAACCCGTCGCCGCTCTCGCGCGAGGAGCTGCGGGCCGAGGTCTGGCGCGTGGTCGAGCCCAGGTACCTCGCCCGGCTGGCCGAGCTGACCGACAGCTACCGCGCCGCCGCGGCGCGGGGGCTGGGGGCCTCGAAGCTGGAGGAGGTGGCGCGGGCGGCCGCGGCGATGCGGATCGGGTCGCTGCTGGTCGAGGCCGGCCGCGAGGTCCCCGGCCGGTTCGACCCGGCCACGGGGGAGGTCCACCCCGACCGGCTCGCCGACCCCGAGGTCGACGACGTGATCGACGACCTGGCCGAGACGGTCCTGCGGACCGGCGGCGAGGTGGTCATCGTGCCCCCCGGCCGAATGCCCACGGATACCGGGATGGCGGCGACGTTCCGGCACTAGCGGGTCAAGGGGCCACCGGGATCCCAGCGGCGCCGATCCCGGTGGCACACCCTGTGGACGCCTTCACGCCCCGCCGCGATGCACGCGGCCGGTCAGCACCCGCCCTGCACCGCGTCGAGCCACGCGGCCAGGAACGCGCTGATGTCGTTGGAGTTGACCCCGCCCGACCCGTCGAAGTCGGCGACGAGGTCGCCATTCTGCACGCTGTCCAGCCACGCGGAGAGGTACGCGCTGATGTCGTTCGAGTTGACGGCCGCGTCCCCGTTCCAGTCCGCCGGGCAGCCCCCGGCCACGACCTCGCGGGTGAAGGAGGTGATCTCGCCGACGGCCGTCCAGGAGCCCGGCAGTCCGACGTCGCCGAGGTAGAGCCGGTTCAGGTCCCACTGCCAGAAGTCGATGTCGTCCGGCAGGGCGTCGCCGTCGATCGCGGTCCGCTGGATGTCGGTCAGGCTCGCCTGCACGCGGTACTCGTCCGTCTCCGACTCGTAGAAGAGCGTGTCGCCGACGAACCCGTTGTTCAGGACCGTGATGAACCCGCCGGTCGCCTGGACCACCAGCCCCCCCATGTCCGCCGCGGCGGAGTGGACCGCGCCGTCGTAGAACCCGAAGTTGCCCGATGGGTCCGTGTCCGGCACGGAGGGGTCGAAGAGGAACGACACCGTGAAGACGGCGCCGATCTCCGCCTCCGGCGGCGGCGTCCCCTCGCCGGTGACCGCGATCACCGTCCCCGAGAATGTGAACCGGATGAGATCGGCCTCGGCCCGCGCGCTCGTCAGGAAGGCGGCAGCGCCCGCGGCGGCAATGAGAAGGAAGCGGTGCATAGGAACTCCAGGTGTGGGCGGGCTAAAGGTACGCACGAGCCCGGGGCCGGGGTTGCACCACCCGCCCCACCACTACACCCCTGAAGCAGGCGCGGGATGCCCTTGAAACGCGGCGCCCTCCCCCGATCCCAACCCGCGAACGGCGCCCGCACGAACGGGAGCACGACGTGCCGACCCGTTCCCGTGTTGCCGCCGCCCGTATGGCCCCGCAATCCCGGGATTCCCCTGGCGGGTTGGCCGCTACGGGCCATTCCCGCAGAGCCCCTCCAGCGCCTTCACCATCACGGGGTGCATGTGCGGGTTCGGCCCGCGGCGAAACTCTTCGAGCAACGCGCCATCCGAACAAAGCCGCCGGAACACCGGCGCTGCGTGCCCGATCACCGCGGCCCGGGCCTCCCCCACCGGTTCCAGATCCGACGGCCACGCGCCGGCTTCGGCCCCCAACATACCACCCTACCCGATTTTGGGGGCTCTTGGGGGATGAAGACTCTGGAATTGTGCCTCCCGCACCCGGTAAACTCGCCCTCGATGACCCACGACGAGGCCTTCAAACTCCTCACCAAACGCACCGGCCCCATCCTCCGCGAGCACGGCTTCAAAGGCTCCGGCCGGAACTTCAAGCGCGACCGCGGCGACGTCTGGCAGGGGATCAACTTCCAGAAGGCCCAGTGGCGCCTCGACGCCTCCCACCCCATCAACTTCACCCTCAATCTCACCCTCTTCTTCCCCAACCTCCAGACCCAGCGTCACTTCGAGCCCCGCCCCGGCTTCGACAAGTTCACCCCCATGGCGGCGGACCAGACCTTCCGCGTCGGCGACTTCCTCCCGAACCCCGCGGACGAGTGGTGGGACGTCGACGCCGCGACGTTCGAGGAGTTCTGGCCCACCTTCGCCGGCATCCTCCGCGAGACGGTCATCCCCACGATGAACGCCATGACCACCCGCGAGGGGATCGCCGACGCCTGCCGCACCATGCCCTGGATGGTCTTCGGCCCTCTGCGCGACTACCTCGGCGACCTCGCCCCCCCGGACTGGGCCCCGGGCGACGGTGAGTCCGGCCGGTGGAAGCAGGACGCCCGCGGCCGCTGGCTCGGCCCCGGCGAGTGGTAGCCCTCGCTCCCCCCTCTCCCCCCCCTATCTCGCCCCCGTCCCGCACCGCGCCATCGCCAGGTCGTGCGCCCAGTCGTACGCCCGTCCTAGCCGCGACCAGTCGAACTCCCAGCTCCGGCGTTCCACGTCGTTGCGCAGCGAGATCCGGTCCCGCCGCCGCAGCCGGCAGAACTCCAGCAGCATCGCCGCCAGCTCCGCGGACGACTCGTGGAACGAGCGGTCCCGGCGGCGCAGCACCTTCAGCCCCCAGTCCTCGTGGTCCGGCAGCACCTCCGAGACGTACCGCCCGAACCCCGCCAGGTCGCTCGTCACCGCCGGCACGCCCATCGACACGCACTCCAGCGGCGTGTACCCCCACGGCTCGTACGCGCTGGGGAACACCCCCAGGTGGCACCCCCGCACGAACTGCTCGTACTCGATCCCCCACAGCGGGCTCACCGGGTTGATGAACTCCGGGTGGTACACCACCTTCACCGGGTCGTCCGCCCGGTTGAAGAGCCAGACGCTGCGGATCTGCCGCAGCACATCGTCGCCAGCCTCGTCCTCCAGCAGGTGCGTGACCACCGGCGGCTGCTGCGTCGTCCGCATCGCCTGCTGCGTCCGCCGCAGCCGCAGCACCCAGTATTCGTCCACCAGGTCGTCCAGCCGGACCCGCTCCCCCGCCGCGGCCCGCCGGAAGAGCTGCTCCCCAAGGTCCGCCGTCACCCGCTGGCACACCTCCCGCAGCTCCCGAAGCACGCCGCGCCGGTGCAGCACCTCCGGCAGGATCGACCGCGTCGGCCGCTGCGAGACGATGAAGAAGACCACCGTCACCCCCAGGCCCGCCCCCTTCAGCTCCGCGTTCAGCCGCGCCATCGCCTCCAGGCACAGGTCGAACCCCTTGTTCCGCGGCTCGAACCGCCCGCTGGTGAAGAAGTACAGCGTCTTGTCCAGGTCGAAGGCGTAGCTCGGGAAGAAGTGCCCCATCACGAACCGGTTGATCCGGTCCTTGTACTGCGCGTGCAGCGTCTGGAACTCGTGGCCGACGTAGTACCGGTCCACGTTGATCCCGTTGGGGAGGATCATGTCCGGCTTGCGACCCAGCAGGTGCTCGCACTCCTCCCCGGTGATCGGCGAGACGGTCGTGAACACGTCCGCCCCGTGGGCGCACGCCCGCTCCGTCCAGTGCTGGGTCTTGACGTGGTGCCGCTCCGCCTCGGCCGCGTGGTCCAGCGTCGGCAGCCGGTCGTAGAACCGCTCGTCCCCCCACGCGATCACCCGCCCCAGCGTCGTCGCGTGCGTCGTGAAGACCGCCGCGACCGGCAGCCCCTCGCGCCGGATCATCGGGATGGCCATCCCCCCCATCCACTCGTGGAAGTGCGCCAGCACCCGCCGCGGCGGCCCGCTGCGCACCCCCGCACCCCCCGGCCGCATCTCGACGTCCCCTCGCGCGGCCCAGTGCCGGCAGACCGCCCCCAGCAGCCGCCGCACCGCGTCCCCGAAGGTCAGCACCCCCTCCACGAGCGGGTCATCCCACGGCGACTCGATGCCGTGGTCCTCCCACACCCGGCGCTTCAGCGCGTTGACGGCCTCCCGATCTTGCCCGTGCTCCAGCAGCAGCACCTTCGGCCGACCCGGGATCAGCCACCTCCCATGGTGAACCCGCAGCCCCTCCATCGCGAGCTGGTCCACCACCCGCTCGATCCACCCCGTCGCCCGCCGCGGCTCGAACTCCACGCTCGCCCGCGACTCGACGTACGGCCCGACGAGCCAGTACCGGTTCCGCCACCGCCCGACCATGTGCGGCGCCTTGGACCGGATGACCTGGTAGATCCCCCCGAGCTGGTTGCACACCTCCCACGCCACCTCGAGCAGCACCGCCCCCGGGGGCGCGCGGTCGCTGTCGGGCTCTGGCCCGCTCCCGATGCCCGGCACACTGCTCGTCGATCCCGGGATGCGCCACGCCAGCTTGGACATCGCGGAGACTGTACCAGTTCTCGGGCCCGGCGCGGGGCCGGCCCCCGCCCCCCCGGCTAAGCCCCGACTCGCCCCCCTGCCGCCGCTTGGGGTCTATGCTGCACGGACAGTCCGCCCCTGGTTGTACCGAACGACGGGTCCCCGTCGCAGCCGCCGTGCCGGTTCCGCACGGCCGCGCGGGGAGCCGGTCATGACGCGCCGGCCCCGCGCCGCCGGCGGCACGGAGACCGTCCCTTTGGCCGAAGACCGCCGGCTCATCATCGTCGCCAACCGCCTCCCCGTGCAGTACGTCGCCCGCGCCGGCCGCACCGGCGGCGGCGCGTGGGAGCGCAGCGCCGGCGGCCTGGTGACCGCGCTGGAGCCCATCCTCCAGCGCACCGGCGGCGCGTGGATCGGGTGGACCGGCGCCCCCGGCCGCGCCCCCCGCGCCTCCACGTACCAGTCGATCAACATCCGCCCCGTCGCCCTCCCCGGGGCCGAGGTCGAGGGCTTCTACCACGGCTTCTCCAACTCCACCATCTGGCCCCTCTACCACCACGCCATCCGAACCCCGCGCTTCCACCGCGCGTGGTGGAGCCGCTACGTCGAGGTCAACCGCCGATTCGCCCGCGCCGCCGCCAGGAGCGTCCGCAAGAACGACACCGTCTGGGTCCACGACTACCACCTCCAGCTCGTCCCCCGCATGCTCCGCGACCTGCGCCCGGACCTGCGCATCGGCTTCTTCCTCCACACCCCCTTCCCCCCCGAGGAGCTCTTCGCCTGGCTCCCCTGGCGGCAGCAGGTCCTCGCCGGCCTGCTCGGGGCCGACCTGGTCGGCTTCCAGACCTACGCCGACGCCCAGAACTTCTCCCGGGCCGCCCGCCGCTACGCCGGGGCCGAGGGGACCGACACCCGCCTGACCCACGACGGCCGCACCACCCGCGTAGGGGCCTTCCCCATCTCCATCGACTTCAATGACTTCGCCTCCGGCGCCTCCAAGCCCTCGGTGATCCGGGCCGCGCAGCGCATCCGCGAGCGCCTCGGCCCGCAGCGCAAGCTCATCCTCGCCGTGGACCGGCTCGACTACACCAAGGGGATCGACCTGCGCATGCACGCCTACGCCGAGCTGCTCCGCCGCAAGGAGATCAGCGTCGAGCAGTGCGTCCTGGTCCAGATCGCCGTCCCCAGCCGCGACCTGGTCAAGGACTACGTCGAGATCCGCACGCAGGTCGAGCAGAGCGTCGGCCGCGTCAACGGCGACTTCTCCGTCCCCGGCTACGTCGCCATCCACTTCTTCCGCCGCTCCGTCCCACGCGACGACCTGCTGGCCTTCTACCGCGCCGCCGACGTCATGCTCGTCACCCCCCTGCGGGACGGCATGAACCTGGTCGCCAAGGAGTACATCGCCGCGCGCACCGATAACTCCGGGGTGCTCGTCCTCAGCGAGTTCGCCGGCGCCGCCAAGGAGCTCCGCCGCGCCATCCTCGTCAACCCCTACGACGTGGACGGCACCGGCGCCGCGATCGTGAGCGCCCTGAAGATGCCCCCCGCGGAGGCCGAGAGCCGCATGGGGGTCCTCCGGGGCATCGTGCGGCGAAACAATGTTTTCTCCTGGGCCAACCAGTTCCTCGAGACCCTCCACGCCTGACACCACTGCGCGCACCCCCTCCATGTCCGACCTCCCCACCAAGCTCCGCGCCCTGGCCCAGTCCCCCGTCCTGCTCGTCGCCAGCGACTACGACGGCACCATCGCCCCGATCGTCTCCGACCCCGCCCTGGCCAGGGCCGACCCCGACGCCGTCCGCGCGCTGGAGGGCCTCGCCGCCCTCCCCCACACCCACGCCGCGATCATCTCCGGCCGCTCCCGCGAGTACCTCGGCGGCATCACCAGCCCCGGCGCCTGCGTCACGCTCATCGGCTCGCACGGCATCGAGTCCGAGTTCCTCCCCCCGCCGCGCCTCACCGAGCCGCAGCGCGAGCTGCTCAGCGACCTGACCGTCGAGCTCGCCGACATCGCCCGCGCCGACCCCGGCTTCCTCGTCGAGCACAAGCCCTTCAGCGTCGCCTTCCACTACCGCAACGCCCCCCCCGCCGCGGCCAAGGCCGCCTTCGACCGCGTCATGGCTGGCCCCGCCGCCCGCGAGGGCGTCCACGTCCGCCTCGGCGCCATGGTCGTCGAGCTGATCGTCGTCCGCGGCGACAAGGGCCAGGCCCTCGCCGCCCTGCGCCACCGCCTGGGCGCCACCGCCGCCCTCTTCGTCGGCGACGACCTCACCGACGAGGACGCCTTCGGCGCCCTGGGCCCCACCGACCTCTCCATCAAGGTCGGCCCCGCCCCCACCGTCGCCGACGAGCGCATCCCCGACACCGACGCCGTCGCCGACCTGCTCACCGAGCTGCTGGAGCTCCGCCGCGAGTGGCTGAGCAGCCAGTCCGTCGTCCCCATCGAGCGGCACGCGATCCTCTCCGACCAGCGGACCGTCGCCGTGCTCAACCCCTCGGCGCGCGTCGTCTGGCTCTGCCTGCCGCGCCTTGATTCCGCCGCCCTCTTCGCCGAGCTCGTGGACGGCCCCAATGCCGGCTTCTTCGAGGTCGCCCCCCCCGACGGCCGCCCACCCCTGAGCCAGCGCTACGAACCCGACACCTTCATCCTCCGGACCCGGTGGCCGGGCTTCACCGTCACCGACTACTTCGACTGCTCCGCCGGCCGCCCGTACCAGCGCGCCGGCCGCAGCGACCTGATCCGCGTCATCGAGCCCGACGGCCGCGGCGGGCCGGCCCGCGTCGCCGTCCGATTCGCACCTCGCCTGGACTTCGGCCGAATCGAGACCCGCCTGATCGTCCGCGACGGCGGCGTGGAGATCGACGGCACGCAGGACCCGGTCGTCCTCTACGCCCCCGGCGTCAGCTGGCGCATCCTCGACGACGGCCGCCACCACACCGCCGTCGCCGAGTTCGACCTCTCCGGCGGCCCCGTCACGCTCGAGCTCCGATACGGCACGGCCAGCCTCCGTCCCCCCACCGTCCCCGAGGCGCAGCGCCGGGCGCACTGCCAGGACTTCTGGGCCGGATGGGCCGCGACCCTCCGCGTCCCGGCGAACTACCCCGACCTCGTCCGCCGCTCCGCGCTGGCGATCAAGGCGCTCTGCTACGGCCCCTCGGGCGCGATCGCCGCCGCGGCGACCACCAGCCTCCCCGAGCATTTCGGCGGCTCGCGCAACTGGGACTACCGCTTCTGCTGGCCGCGGGACGCCGCCCTCGCCGGCGCAGCCCTCGTCCGCCTTGGCTCCACCGGCCACGCCATCAAGCTCCTGGACTGGCTGCTGGCGATCATCGACCAGTGCGAGACCCCGGACCGCCTGCGCCCCATCTACACCCTCACCGGCTCGCTCCTCGGTCCCGAAGCGGAGATCCCGGAGCTCGCCGGCTACGGCCACAGCCGCCCCGTGCGCATCTCCAACGCCGCCGCCGCGCAGGTCCAGCTCGACGTCTTCGGCCCCATCGCCGACCTGGTCGCGCTGCTCGCCGAGGCGGGGGCCCCCGTCTCGCCCGACCACTGGCGGCTCGTCCGCGCCATGGTCGAGGCCGTCGCGCTCCGCTGGCGCGACGCCGACCACGGCATCTGGGAGATCCGCGGCCCCCGCCAGCACCACGTCCACTCCAAGGTCATGTGCTGGCACACCGTCAGCCGCGCCCTGATGATCGAGGAGCTGCTCCTCTCCCGGCGCAACCCCCTCTGGGAGCAGCTGCGCGACGACATCGCCCGCGACATCCTCGCAAACGGCTTCAACACCAGCGTCGGCGCCTTCACCGGCGCCTACGGCACCACCGAGCTCGACGCCGCGGCCCTGCACGTCGGCCTCACCGGCCTGCTCCCCCCCGACGACGAGCGCTTCCGCCGCACCGTGGACGCCATCGAGCGGCACCTGCTCAAGGGCTCCACCGTCTACCGCTACGCCTTCGACGACGGCCTGCCGGGGATCGAGGGGGGCTTCAACATCTGCACGACCTGGCTCATCGAGTCGTACATCCTCCTGGGCCGGCTCCGCGACGCCGAGGACCTCCTGGCCCGCTACGTCGGCCTCGCCGGCCCGCTGGGCCTCTTCGCCGAGGAGCACGAGCCGCGGTACAACATCGCCCTGGGCAACTTCCCCCAGGCCTACTCGCACCTGGGCCTGATCAACGCCGCGGTCCGCCTCCACGAGGCCAGGACGGGCGGCGGCTGAGGAGCCCCCTCACAGCCCCGCCGCGGCCGGCAGGTCGATCGCGTTCCACACCGCGCCGTCGCCGACGCGCCAGTGCAGCTCCACCGGCGTCCCGTCCTCCGCGCGGCCGAAGAGGCGCATCCCGTCCCCGCCCGGCGCGACCACGCCCGCGAGCGGTCCCGCGATCGCCGGAGCGTCGCTCTCCGGGTTGACGGTCACCCGCTCCGCGGCGAGCGTCCGCCCAAAGGTCTCGGCGACCACGCCGGCGGGCGCCTGGAACTCCCGCAGTGGGACGTCGAGCCCCAGCCCGGACGCGACGTCCTCCGCAACGTACGCGCTCAGGTGCACCCGCCGCTCCAGCCCTTCGAGCCCGCCCGCGATGCCGGCCACGTGCGCGCACACGGGCCCACGCCGGTCGTGGCCGGCCCTCCTCCAAAAGCCTGAGTTCGCCATGGAAAGACTCCAGATGCTCCGCCACGGGCGGCAGCCCGGCAGCGCGGTGGGCGCGGCCGCTGGTGTGAGGTTAGTCTAACGCTTCCCGCCCACCCTGCAAGCCGCGGGCGACGCAGGCCCCACCTTTCGTTTACGATGTCGGCGGCATGCCCCTGATCATCGCCGGAATTGATGAGGCCGGATACGGCCCCCTCCTGGGCCCGCTGTGCGTCGGCATGACGGCCTTCCGCGTCGAGACGTGGCAGCCCGGCGACCCCGCCCCAAACCTGTGGCGGATCCTCAACCGCGCCGTCTGCCGCAAGGCCAGCGACAAGGCCCGGCGGATCGCGGTGGACGACTCCAAAAAGCTGAAGCTCCCCAACGACCACGCCGACGACGACCGCCCCGGGGCGAAGCACCCCCTGGTGCACCTCGAGCGGGCGGTGCTCGCCTTCCTCGCCGCGACGCCGGGGTGCGCCCGCCCGCGCCCCGCCACGGACCTGGAGCTCTTCGAGGTGATCGGGGCCGCGCACGAGCCGCACCCCTGGTACGGCGGCCAGCCCCGCCCGATCCCCTGCGGCATGACCGGCCCGGAGGTCGGGATCGCGGCCAACGTCCTCAACCGCGCCCTGGCGTCCCGTGGCGTCACCCCGGTGCACATGGCCTGCCGCGCCGTCTGCGAGTCGGCCTTCAACCGCGAGGTCGAACGGGCGGGGACCAAGGCCGCGGCGACGGCCCTCGCACTGGCCGAGCACATCCGCCACGCCTGGGATGCCTGGTCCGACACCGACGCGGAGGATCCGACGCTCGCGGCTCAGCTCGGGCCGCGGCTGGTCTGCGACCGCCAGGGGGGTCGGGTGTCGTACCGCGGGCTCCTCTCTCGCATCATCCCCGAGGCGAATGTCAGCGAGCTGGAGGAGTCCGAGCGGTGCAGCCGCTACCTGCTGCGGACCGAGGCGTCCGGGGGCGCGGGGTGCCGCGCGATGACCGTGGTGTTCATGCCCGAGGCGGAGGGCGCGCACCTGCCGGTGGCCCTGGCGTCGATGCTCGCCAAGCTCACGCGCGAGCTGATGATGGCCCGCTTCAACGCCTACTGGCGCGGGCTGGCCCCGGAGGTCAAGCCGACGGCGGGGTACGTGCAGGACGGGCGGCGGTACCTGGCCGACCTTCAGGCCGCGGGGGTGCTGACCGACGAGCTCCGCCACGCGATGATCCGGCGCGCGTAGGCTCCCGCGATGCCCGATCCCTCCACATCCCGGGAGCACAAGCGGTTCCTCGACACGGCCGCCCGCGCGGCGCTGCGCGCCGCCGGAGACGTCGAGCCCAACCCGATGGTCGGGGCGGTCATCGTCCGCGACGGCCGCGTGATCGGCATCGGCCACCACCGACGCTTCGGCGGGCCGCACGCGGAGGCGGAGGCGCTGGCGGACTGCGCCCGCCGCGGCGAGTCGCCGGCGGGAGCCACGATGTACGTCACGCTCGAGCCGTGCAACCACCACGGCAAGCAGCCGCCGTGCGCCGCGGCGGTCATCGCGGCAAGGATCGCGCGGATCGTCTGCGCACGCCCCGACCCCAACCCGGTCTCCACCGGCGGCGCCGCCGCGCTGCGAGCAGCCGGGATCGATGTCGAGTTCACCAGTGCCAGCGAGCTTGCCGTGCGGCTGTCGGACCCGTTCGTGAAGCGGACCGCGACCGGGCTCCCGTACGTGATCGCCAAGTGGGCCCAGACGATCGACGGCCGGATCGCCACGCGGACCGGCGAGAGCCAGTGGATCTCGTCGGAGCCGTCGCGCCGGATGGTGCACCGCCTCCGCGCCCGCGTGGATGCGATCCTCACCGGCATCGGCACCGTCAAGGCCGACGACCCGTTGCTCACGGCCCGCGGCGTGACCCGCGTGCGACGCACCGCCCGGCGGGTGGTGATCGATCCGCTGCTGGAGATCCCGCCGGAGAGCGGGCTGGTCCGGTCGGCGTCGCAGGCGCCTCTGACGGTGGCGTGCACCGAGGAAGCCGCGGAGAGCGCGGCCGCGGCGCGGCTGGCCGCCCGCGGCGTGGAGGTCCTGCCGCTCCCCGGGCCGGCCGACGACCTCGACCTCTCTCGCCTGCTGCGCCACCTGGCGTCGGCGCACGACGCCACGAACGTCCTGGTCGAGGCGGGCGCGGGAACGCTCGGCGGCCTGCTCCGCGCGGACCTGATCGACGAAGCCCTGGTCTTCATCGCCCCGATCCTGATGGCCGACGAGGCCGCGCTCCCCGCGGCGATCGGAAAGCCGACGCCCGCGCTGGCGGACGCCGAAAGGTTCAGGCTCTTGAGAGCGAAGGCCCTGGGCCCGGACGTGGTGCTGCGGTACGGGCGGAAGCCGGGCGTGACAGGGGATCCCACGCGAGCAGGAGGACGGGCATGAGCAGCGAACCGGAGCAGGGCGGCGGGGTCAGCGAGCTCGAACTCAAGCAGGCGCTGACGGCGTTCAAGAAGCGGATCAAGGTCATGCGGCTGGACCAGGAATCACGCCTCGGCGGCGGCCGGCCGACGACCTCGGGGAAGAAGTCCGACATCGCCGGGATCATGCCCCCGGGCCAGTTCCGGCGCGAAGTGTGGGAAGAGCTGGTGCGGCAGGGGAAGCTCAAGAGTCTCGGCGGCGGCTTCTACACGCTGCCATAAGCCATAAAGAGGATACCGTCTTCCCCAGCCGGACACCGCGGCACATGCCCCGATCGAGTTCGCCGATGGGCGGACGCGGGCGGCGGCCGAGGCGATGCTGGTGTCCGCCGTCCGAATGAGCCTGCAGGCGATGTTTGCAGTATGAGCGGGCGAAAGACCGCGCGTCCCTGGCGCCAGCGCCATCACAACGCCGGCTTAGGTCCTCGAGTACATCCGAAGCCTCGTACGGCGGAAGGTCGGGCCTCGACTCAGTTGAGCGGCCGCCGTTTGCAAAGAATGGACCGTGAACGCCCAGGTTTTTCTTGAAAATTTCTTCACGGCGTGCAGCCTGTGATGGTCCGGTGCCCGTATCGGGACACCGGCGTTCGTTTGCCCGCCGCCCCGGAGCCCGGCCTCGCCCGCCGGGGCGCACTGTTTTCACGAGGAGATCGAGATGAAGAAGATGATCACCAGACGAGCCTGGGCCCGGTCGGCCGCGGCCGCGGCGATGACCTGCGCGGCCGGCGCGGCCGCGGGGCAGACCACCTATATCGAGACGTTCGACGACGGCTTGAACCATTCGGGGTGGTCCTGGGACCGGACCGCCCTGGGCGGGGTCGTCGCCTCGGGCGGCAACCCCGGCGGGTACTTCGAGTCGGCATTGATGGCGGTGCCCGCGCTGTTCAGCAGCGGCGAGCAGTTCACCGGGGACTTCCAGGCCCGCGGCGTCGGCTCGATCGGCGGGGACCTGCGCGGGGTGCAGTTCGCCGCGCCGGAGGGGATGATCTCGATCTCGCTGATGTACAACAACGGGACGCCGGAGAACCCCTTCGACGACACCTACGCGACCTACGTCTCGTCGATCCCCTCGCCCGTGAACCCCGACATGGGATGGGTCTCGTTCGACTTCGAGGTGCCGTCCGCATCGCTGGAGACGCCGGAGGGATGGCAGCTCTCGGGCGTGCTGCCGCAGCTTCCGCCGACGGCGACCTGGGACCAGCTCATCACGAACGTCAACGAAGTGATCATCGCGTGGAACAACCCGCTGGAGCCGGTCCTGCTCTTCGACGTCGTCCGCGGGGCGGACAACCTTCGGATCACCTACGACGTGCCCGGACCCGGCGCGGCCGCGGGGGCGGCGCTCCTCGGCGTGCTCGCTGCCGCGAGAAGGAGAAGGGCGGTGGCGGGCCGCCGCTGAGGCGGAACCCGCGGAGACATGTCTTGGCACCCCCGGTCACCCCCCGGCCCTCGCGGCTGGGGGGTGTGCCGTTACAGGGAAGGCCGGATTCTGAACAGAGACCGCCTGAACCGCTGATCCCCAGAGCCCGCGGCTTGCCCGGGGCTAGTCTGGGGGCCCAAATAGTGTCCGGGGTGGGGCCGGAGCCCTGGAGCGGATCGGAGGCGGGTCCTGAGCGCAGCGCACTTTCAACGGATCGGACGGATCGGCGGGGCGGGGGCCGCGTTGCTTGCCGCGTGCCTGATGGCCGTCGTGATGGGGACGGCCGGCGGGTGCGCCTCGGCCCGGACGACGGACCCATCGCGGACGGCGACGGAGCAGTTCCTGCTCTCCCAGGCCGCGGGCGAGGCGGTCGCGCAGCTGGCCTTCGACCAGCTCCGGGGGCGGCGGGTCTTCGTGGACTCCACCTTCTTCGCGGCCTCCGAGCAGCAGTTCGTGCTCGGGGAGCTGCGGGCCCGCCTCCTGCTCTCCGGCGTGGAGCTGATGCCCACGCGCGACGAGGCCGAGATCGTGATGGAGGTGCGCAGCGGCGGCGTCGGGATCGACCGCTACGACTACCTGCTGGGCATCCCCGCGCTGCAGCTCTCCGGCGTGGGCGACGGGACCGGGGCGACGGGGAACATCCCGCTGGTGACCCCCGAGCTGGCGATCATCAAGCGGATCGAGCAGCGCGGGGTGGCGAGCGTGGCCTTCGTCGCGTACTGGCGCGACTCCGGGGAGGTGGTCTCCAACTCCGGGCCGTTCATCGGGCGAACCCTGCGGGACGACTTCTGGTTCTTCGGCATCGGGCCGCGGAGCGTTGGGGACATCCCGCCGATCGAGCCCCCGGAGGAGGACCGGCGCGAATCCGAGCCGGAGGAGCCGAAGCGGAAGGAGCGTCAACCCGGGGAGCCGTCGGAGGATGCGAACCTGTATCCGTGGACGTAAGGGGGCGGGATCGAGGCAGGACGAGCCGGCCCGAGTGGGGCGGGGGCTGACGGCGGATCGCCGGCGCGCGGCGGCGTGAGCGGGAGGCGAGGTTGAAGCGTTGGGTGCGCAGGCTGGTGTGGTTCGCGATCGGGCTCGCCGCGGCGGTCGCCGTGGTCGTGCTCGCGGTCCAGGTGGTGCTGTGGGACGGGCGGCTCCCGCGCCGGCTGGTGGCCGAGGGGCTCGCCGAGCAAACGGGCCTGCGGACGCAGGTCGCCCGGGTGCAGACGGGGTGGCTGGGGACGACGGTCCTCGAAGGGGTCGAGCTCTCCGTGCCGATGGAGGACGCCGCACTCGCGACCGTGCCGCGGCTGCGCGTCTCGCACTCGGACCTGCTGGCGATCATCCTCGGCTGGCCGCTGGAGATCGACGCGGCGGAGCTGGACAAGCCGGTGATCCGCGTGCGCGAAGGGCCGCCGGGGGAGTGGAACGTCGCCCGGGCGCTGGAGCTGATCGCGCGGGCCCAGGCCGCGGACGACAAGCCCCCGGCCCGGGAAGTCCGGCTGCCGGACGTCGAGATCCAGGAAGGAACGCTCATCCTTGAGCGAGCCGACGGCCGGTCCATCACCGCGCCGGTCTCGCTGACCGCGGAGACGGACGCCACGGGCGGCTGGGCCTTCACGCTGAGCCTGCCGGGGCGGGGCGAGGTGAAGGGGCGGGTTGCGCCCGGGGGGGACTGGCTGCACGATGCGGCGTTCGACCTGCACGGCATAGAAGACATCGCCGCCCTCTGGACCGACGCGGCGCCCTCGCCGCTTACGACGCGCGGAGCATGGCGCGGCCGCGTCAGCGAAGATAGCGGCATCGCGGGATCGGCCACGCTCGAGTCGCTGGTCATCGGCAGCGAACGGGCGACGGGTTCGTTGCGCCTGGCCGCCGGCGAGGGCGGGATCAGGGTCACGCCGTCGGGCTTTGAACTCCACAGCCCGGTGCTCCCCGGCGGGCGGCCCGTGCTGCTGCAGGCCGGGACGCTCACGGTTGGCCCTGACAGCGCGACCGCCGAGAGCGTGCTCGCGGAGTGGATGGGGTCGTCGATCGCGCTGCGCGGGCGCTGGGACGCGGTGCGGCGCGAAGCGGAGATGACGGCGACGTGGGCCGGGGCGGTGATGCGGATGGACGTCGCGCAGGAGGGGGAACTGCGGGTGACCGCGCAGCTCCCCGAGGCCGGCGTGCGGCGGATCGATGCCCGGCTGGTCAGCAGCGGCCGCGGATTCGGCGGGGCGTGGGATTCCGAGATCGCCGCGGCGGTCACCGGGACCAGCTGGACCGCACTGGACGCCTCGGTCTCGGCGCGGAGGCTGATGTGGACCGACGACAAGGGGACGATCGACCTTGCCGGGATGGGCGCTCGCCTCGACACGGCCTGGCCGGTGGTGCGGCTGCGGTCGCTGGATGTGCCCCACGCGAACGTGGTCACCGCCTTCGGCGAGGCGGACCTGGGGAGCCTCGAGTGGGCGCTGGACGTGCAGGTCCGCGACTGGATGGTGCCGCGGCTGAGTGAGCGCGGGCCGGCGGAGGTGGTCGCGCGTGCCGGGGGACGCGGGGCGGAAGTGATCGTGCCCGAGGCCCGGGTGGTGATCGCGGGGGCGGAGGTGGAGGCGACGGGACGGTACACGCCGGAGATCGCGGGTGGGCCGCCGCTGTCGGCGGAACTGACGCTGGCGATGCCCCCGCGCGCAAGGGGAGCGGAGCCGGAGGCGACGCCGGAGACGGGTCGGTGGCGTGCGGAAGCCGAGATCACGGGCACCCTCTCGCCCCTGAACATCTCGGCGACGGGCCGCGCCGCCGGAGAGAACATCAAGACCCCCGGCGAGCCGCTGGCCCCGATCGAACTGACCTGGCGCGGCGGGGCGGACGAAGGGGGCGCGTGGGCGAGGACGGACCCGTTCGAGGTGCTCGGCGGCATGTGGGTGCTCCGCGCGGGCTACTCGGATGAGGATGCGCGGGGATCGGTGAACATCTCGCTCGCGGAGGTGCCGCTGGACGCGGTGGCGAAGGTCATGGGGGCGCCGATCGACGTGTCGGGCGCGCTCAACGCCGATGTGGACGTCACCGCGCCGCAGCTGGACCTCTCGCAGCTCACCCTGTCGGGGGCGTGGAGCGTGGAGCGACCGATCGCGAACCGCTTCGGCGTGGACCGCGGCCGCGGCCGGATCCGCACGCGCCGGGGCCGGGTGGACTTCACCGACATCCTGCTGGAGCTCGGCGAGGGGCAGGTCGCGGGAAGCATGGGCTTCAACCTGAGCGAGCCCCAGAGGCTGGATATTGAGCTGACCAGCCGCGGCTGGCCCGTGCAGATCGAGGGGACGCAGGTCGGGGCGTTGATCGATTCGACGGTGGACCTCGAGCTCGACGTCGTCGAGCGGTGGGCCCGCGGGCGCGTGGACGTCGCGGCGCCCGTCCTGGTCAGTGGAGAGCGGTACGGCGAGCTCGCCACCCGGGCGAGGGTGGAGGGGCGGACGGTGACCGTCGAGACCCTCGCGGCGGAGATCGCCGAGGGAAGCATCGCGGGGACGATGCGGATCCCGCTGGACGACCTGGTGAACTCAACGGCGGAGATCACCTGGGAGGGGCTGAGCCTGGCGCGGCTGGTGCGGCCGTGGTCGGATGTGGAGGGGATCGAGGGGACGATGTCCGGGCGGATCGTCGCCGGGCCGACGCAGGACCGGCGTGCGCCCGAGCCGATGCGGATCGACCTGACGCTCAGGCCCGAGGGCGCCTCGTGGCGCGGCGCAACGCTGGGCGACGGCGTGTTCACGGTCTTCGCCGGGCCGAGCCGTGTGCTGCTGGACCGCTCCGACGTCTCCATCGCCGGGGGGCGCATCCAGACGTGGTCGAGGCTGAGCTGGCACGGCGATGAGCCGTTCGTGCACGTGCAGACGGACTTCGACGACCTGAACCTCGACAGCCTGCTGAGGATGGCCGACCCCGAAGCGCCGCACGCGCCGGGGCGGCTGACCGGCCGGCTCTCCTTCGGGGGGTACGTCTTCGAGCCGCGCCGGACCTTCGGGAGCGGCCGGGTCGAGATCGAGCGGTCGGACCTCGGCAACCTGCCCGTCGTGTCGCACCTCTACGGGCTCCTGCGCCTCTCCCCCGGCGGGGACCGGCCGACCGGAAGGGGGTTCGCGGATCTGCGGCTGGAGGAGTACGACCTCGTGATCCGACGGCTGGAGTACTTCAACCGCGGCACGGACCTGATCGCCAGCGGCCGGATCTTCGACATCCGCCGGGGAGGGGACAGCCCGATCTCGGGGCTGGCCATCGCGCGTGTGCGGCCGCTGCGCGGCCTGGGCCTGCCGTTCATGGGCGACGTGGACGAGGTGCTGACGGCGATGCAGACGGGGGGCGCCTCGGTCCGGATCGGGGGGACGGTGCTGGAGCACGAGATCCATCCGGTGCCGTTCTCGGAGATCGGCGGTTTCCTGCGGGGGCTGATCGGCGGGAGGTGAGCCGGAACGGCGAGAGAGGCGGATCAGCGGGGGAGACCCGGCTCCGGGGCGGCCACGCAATCGGGGTCCCTCGAAATTGCAGCCCGGTGGCGCACGACGGCCGATAGGAGTTCGGGTCTGGCCGCCCGCCCTCCCCGGCGTTCGTCCGGGAAGGGACCGGGCCCGTGGGGCTTGCCCAGGCCGCCGTGGCCGCGGGGCAATAGGCAAGGAAGGAACGAACCCATGACGAGCATCATGAACTCACTGATGACACTCGCGCAGTCCTCCGGCGACGAAGCCGGGGGGCTTGCATTCCTCCTCTTCTTCCTGGCGGTCTTCGTGATCATCATCGCGTCGTTCTGGAAGGTGTTCACGAAGGCCGGGCAGCCGGGGTGGGCGTCGCTGATCCCGATCTACAACATGTACGTCCTGTGCAAGATCGCCGGGCGACCGGGTTGGTGGATCGTCCTGCTCTTCATCCCGATTGTGAGCATCATCGTCCTCGCCGTGCTCTCGATCGACCTTGCCAAGTCGTTCGGGCAGGGCGCGCTGTTCGGCATCGGGCTCTGGCTGCTGGGGATCATCTTCTACCCGATCCTGGCCTTCGGCAGCGCGGAGTACCAGGGCCCGGCTGCGGCCTGATCGCCGCCCGCGCGGTCGTTCATGTCCCAGCCGCTTCCCGATCCGTACTGGGGCGGTTCCACCGCCGTGTGCCTCGCGTGCGGGTACTCCCTCGCGGGGCTCGGCGCGTCGGCGCCGTGCCCGGAGTGCGGCGAACCGCGCCACGAATGCCGGCTGGTGCTCGCCGGCGTCGTGCGTCACGCGACGGCCGGCTCGCCCCTCCGTCAAGCCGCGTGGATCGTGCTGATCTCGCTGGTGGCGCTCTACTCGCAGATCTTCTTCTACGTGCTGATCTTCTCCTGGATCGCGGCGATGGCGATCGCGGCGGCGCTGGCGGCCGGCATCATCGCGATGTGGGTCACGATGCCGCGGCGGGAGCGGAGCGGAACGGAGCGGTTCCTGTTTGACGCTCGCGGCGTGGCGCGGGTGCCGGCCGTGGCGACGCCGGGCGCTGCCGCGGCCGCCGCGATGGTGCCCTGGCGCGGCCCGCTCGGCGTCGCGTCGGTGGTGGAGTTCAAGCGGGTGTCGAGCGTGTGGCGGCGGCTGCGGATCGGGGCGAGGCACCCCCGCAACGGGGGGATGGGGGCGGTGATCTTTGATGCGGGGGTGCGCTGCCCGGACACGGACGCCGAGGCCGTGGTCCGGACGATCAAGGAACTGCTGGCCGAAGGGGACGCGGCGGTTGTTGGGAGCCGGGGGGACGGGAGGGAGCAGGCCGAGCCCTGAAAGCCCGCGCCGGGGCTCAGTCGTGCGGGAGCCGGGCCAGGTGCTCGTCGCGCCCCATCAGGATCATGATGTCGTCGGGGCGGAGGGGGTCGGTGGGGGTGGGCATCTCGATGCGGAAGTTGACGGGGTCCCCCTCGCGCCGGCGCTTGATCGCCACGACGTGGACGCCCGCCTTCGTGCGCAGCGCGAGCTGCACGAGGCTCTGCCCCGCCCACGCCTTCGGCGCCGGCACCTCGACGATGCTGTAGCCGGGGTGGAACTCGATCTGGTTGAGGAAGTGCGGGTTGATCAGCCGGTGAGCCCAGCGGTCGGCCGACTCATCCTCCGGGTTCACCACCTCGTCGGCGCCGATCCGCTCGAGGATCCGGGCCAGCATGTGCGAGGTGGCGCGGGAGATGACCCGCCGCACCCCGAGCTGCTTGAGCAGGACGGTCGTAAGAGTGATCGCCTCGAAGTCGTCGCCGATGCCGACGACGGCGACATCGACCCGGTCGATCCCCTGCATCCGCAGCGCCTGCTCATCCGTGGCGTCCATGGCGACGGCGAGCGTGACGCGGTCGCGGATGTCCTCGATGATCTCCGGCCGCCGGTCGATCGCGACGACCTCGGCGCCGGCGCGGGCGAGGTTGATGGCCAGGCGGGAGCCGAAGCGGCCGAGTCCGATGACGGCGAAGGTATCCACGGTGCGGGGCGCTCCTGGCTACTTCCGGCGGGCCCCCCCTACCCCAGGGCGACGGGCTCGTGGGCGTAGGCGTACGGCCGCTGGGGGCTGGGCCGCAGGACGAGCGCGGCGAAGAGGGCCAGCGGCCCGACGCGCCCGAGGAACATCGCCGCGATGATCACCACCCGGCCCGCCGGCGTCAACTCCGGCGTCAGACCCAGCGACAGCCCGGTGGTGGAGGCGGCGCTGACGGCCTCGAACATGACCACGTGGAACGCCGCCCGCTCGGTGATCGTCAGCACGAACGTGACCGCCACGAGCATCAGGACGTAGCAGATCGCGACGGTGGCGGCGCGGCGGATGAGCGAGTCGGAGATGCTGCGGCCGAACGCCTCCGCCTCGCGCCGCTGCCGGATCGTCGCGACGACCGAGAGGACCAGCAGGGCGAGCGTCGTCGTCTTGATGCCCCCGGCGGTGCCCCCAGGCGAGCCGCCGACGAGCATGAGGGTCATCAGGGCGAAGCGGCCCGCGGGCTCGATCTCCTCGATCGGGACCGTGGTCAGGCCCCCGCTGCGGGCGGTCACGGAGAGGAAGCTGGCGTCCGCCAGTACGCCGGCGACGCCGCGGGAAGTCACTACGCCGGAGCCCGCCGCGAACTGCCCCGCGCCGATCGCGCCCACGCCGTAGAGGTACAGCGAGGCGGACGTCACCAGCACCAGCTTGGTGTGCAGCGTCAGGCGGGCGCGGGCCCGGTCGGCGGGGACGCCGCGCAGCCTCGACCTGGCCCGCTCGCCCGCGGCCACGGCGAGGTTGTAGAGCACGGGGAACCCCAGCCCCCCGGCGACGATGAGTGGGGCGATGACCAGGTGGGTCGCCGCGGCGTCGCGGTGGCCGGCGAGGCTCTCCCCCGTCAGGTCGAAGCCGGCGTTGCAGAAGGCGCTGACGGCGTGGAAGAGGCTCACGCCGATCCGGCGCGGAACGGATACCTCACCGCCGGGGACGTCCCAAAGGAGGTAGAGCGCGGCCGCGCCGACGAGCTCGATGCCCAGCGTGGTCAGGAGCATGAATCGCGTGAGCGCGGCCAGGCGGCCGACCGGCTCGTTGTTGAGCGCCTCGCGGAGGCCGTGCTGGCCGCGGAGGGAGATGCCGCGCCCGAGGAGCATCGCGAGCGTCGAGCCGAAGATGATCAGCCCCAGCCCGCCGAGCTGGACGAAGGCGATGATGACCGCCTGTCCGTAGGGCGTGAAGCCGGTGGCGGTGTCGCGGACGGTCAGGCCGGTGATGCAGACCGCCGAGGTCATGGTGAAGATGGCGTCGAGCCAGGAGAGACGCTCGCCGGGGGGGACGGCGACCGGCGCCTTGAGCAGAAGCGTGCCGATCGCGATCATCACGAGGAACGAGAGCGGGAAGAGAACGCCGGGGTTCGGCAGCGTGTGCGACAGAGCCGCGTGCAGACGCCAGAGCTCGAGCAGGAAGGTCGCGGCGATGGCGAGTTCGGCGACGATCCAGCCGGTCCGCTCCTGCTCCGCCCCCCCCGCCGCCGTCAGGGACCAGCCGGTCAGCGAGATCAGCGCGTGCTCGGCGATGCCGACGGTCATGACCACCAGCAGCGCGAGGTCGAGCCCGCCCGGACGCCTCCCCGGCACGGGCGTCGCGCCCAGCCGGGTGCGGATGAAGACGTCCGCCCAGTAGGCCGCCATCAGGACGACCTGGGCGAGGATCGCCGCCCATGTGGGGACGGGGGGCTCGTAGAAGCCGTACTCCAGGGCGATCCCAGCCGCGGCGAGCCCGGTGAGCGCGACGCGCAGGACCAGGACGCCGAAGAGGATGTCGCCGCCCCAAGGCCGTGCTGCGTTGGGCGTGGAGCGGTCGATGGGCATGCGTGAAGATGGGGCGGAGGTCGGCCGAGAGACAAGGGGAAACCCGGGTGTGAGAACTTTATAGCAGGGGGCACGGGCGGTGTGGGAAAAATCTCCCGCGGGACGCGCTCGTCGCGTCCTCGCCGTGGAGGCACTGGCCATGATGTGGAGCAAGCGGCTGAAGCGGGGGGCCGCCGCGGCGGCGTGCGCGGCGGGGATCGTTCTGGCCGGGAGCGGGTGCGAGGAGCGGTCGGAGGCCCCGGCTCCGGGCCAGACGCGGGGGGATGCGGCGGACGGGCTCGCCGCCGCGCTCCAGCAGGGCAAGGAGGCGGCGATCGCCGCGGCTCGCGATGGGCTCGCCTCCGCGGAAAAGCAGATCAGCGAGCTGCGCGCCAAGGCACAGACCGCCCCCGCGGACCGGCAGCCCGAGATGGAGCGGGCGCTCAAGAACGCGGAGACGAAGCTGGTGGGCCTCCGGACGCGCCTGGGGGAGATGGGCAAGCAGAGCGAGGAGAGCTGGAAGCAGTTCGCGACCGAGTTCCAGCGCGACCTGAAGGACCTGCGCGACACGGTAAGCCGTGCGCTGGCGCAGCTGAGCTCGGGCTGAAACCCGCGCGGCCGAACGGTCGGTCCGCAATGAAAGCGGCCCCGGCGATCGGGGATCGCCGGGGCCGCGGAGGGCTCGTCACACGCCGGTGGCCCGCATCAGCGGATCAGTGGACGTGCCACCGGTCGCGCTTCACGTCGATGTCGGCCGGGCCCACCGTCGCGACGCCGGGGTACCCCTCGGCACCGACCTCCAGCGACAGCTCCATGCTGCGGGGCATGGTCGCGTCGCCGTCGGGCGTCAGGGCGGGATGGAAGGAGCCCGCGACGCGGAAGCGGCCGACGGAGTAGGTCAGGTCGTTGCCGGCGACGATGGCGCCGCCGATCGAGCCGCCGAACTCGAAGGTGGTCGCCGGGGTGATCGGGAAGGGGAGGATCACCTCGATCTCGTTGCCGCGGCGGTCCTCAATGGGGACGTTGGCCGTGACCGTGCCGTCGTCCGCGACGCTGATCACCGCCGGGCCGACGGCCATCGTGAAGGCGCCCGTCTGGCGGTAGTTGAACTTCATCGAGAGGATGGACTCGCTGGAGGTGATCATGTCGCTCTGGAGCTTCACCGGGAAGCCGCGGGCGTGGTAGCGGAACCGGGCGCCGCCCCAGTCCACGTCGAAGCGGGAGATGGGGCAGTCGTTGCAGCCGTGCGCGTGGTACTTCCACTTGTCGCCCTCGGGGCCGTGGGCCTCGAAGGCGTACTGCGCCGGCGACACGACGGTGACGCCGCCGATGGCGAACGAGGCGGTGATGATCCGCTGCAGCTCGCTGTGGTGCATCGTCGAGGGGAGGGAGATCTCCCCTTCCATGGTGAACTCCCCGCGCCGGAAATCGACGTTGGCCTTGGTGGGCTGGAGCAGCGCCAGAGCGGCGGGCTCGAGGATCAGCGTCTTCTCGTCGGTGTCCCAGAGGCCGCCCGGATCGGTGACGGTCAGCGTGACCGTGTGGACGCCGAAGGGGAGGGGCACCTCGATGACGGCGCAGCCGCCGATCCCGCCGGAGCAGACCACCTCGCCGTCAACCGTCCAGACGTAGGTGAGCTCGTCGGCCGTGTTGTCGGGGTCGGCGGAGCCGGAGCCGTCGAGACGGACCAGGGCGACGCCGCCGATGCCGGTCAGCTGCTGGCAGACCGCGACGGCCTCGGGCTTGGCGTTCAGCACGCCGATGGCGCCCATGTCCGCGCGGGAGCCGTCGCCGTCGTTGTAGATCGGGTCCGGGTCGCCGGCGTCGATGCACGGCGAACCCCAGGCGAGCGAGTAGTCCCCGTTGGACGGATCGACGAAGAGCGGGTCCACGCCGATGTTCCCCTCGCCGCCGAGGTCGCCGGTCAGGCCCATGATGCAGCTGTAGTTGACGATCGGGTGGGTGCCGGTTGTGAAGAAGCGGGCGATCTGCGCGGCCTCGTCGGTGCCGGAGGCGGAGGCGTTGTCCCACACGATGCAGTTGCGCAGCTCGACGGTGCTGTTGGACGCGCCCAGCAGGACGCCCGCGCCGGCGAGGCCGCCGGTGGTGTTGCCGGCGATCGTGCAGTTGAGCAGGAGGCCGGCGCCGCTGCTGGCGTTGATGGCCCCGCCGCCCTGGACCGCGCTGTTGCCGGCGAAGATGCACCGGTAGGCGGTCATGCCGCTGAAGAAGTTCGTGATCGCGCCGCCGAAGCCGCTGGCCGAGTTGCCGATGAACGTGCACCCCGTCAGCGTCGGGTTGCCGGAGGAGACGAAGAAGTTGATGGCCCCGCCGTCCACGCCGGAGTTGGCAATGAAACGGCAGTCGGTCGCGGAGAAGACGCCGTTGCCGCCGCGGTAGATCGCCCCGCCGCGCCCGGCCGAGTTGCCGGTGAAGGTGCACCCGGTGAAGGTGGCCGACGTCCCGACGTAGACCGCCCCGCCCTCGCGGGCGGCGTTGTCGACGAACGTGCACCCCTCGAAGACGCCGCCGATGATGTACACCGCGCCGCCGAAGCCGTTGGCCGAGTTGAACGGGTGACGCGAGCGGTTCCCCTCGAAGCGGCAGTCGATGAAGCTCGGCGAGCCGCCGAAGGCGCACACCGCCCCGCCGCCGGAGGAGACCGAGTCCGCCGAGTTGCCCGTGAAGACGCACGAGACGATCGTCGGGCTCCCGTTGTTGATGAAGATGCCGGCGCCCACGGGCAGGGACGACCCGGTGGCGTTGCCGCCCGAGAAGTGGATGCCGTCGATCCGGGTGTCGGGGCCGGGGACGCCGGTGGTCTGCAGGATGTGGTTGCTGTTGTCGGCGATGTTGGCGAAGTCGGGGCCGTCGTCCCCGTTGAGGTCGCCGGTGAGGTTGGTCACGAACGCAACCGGGTCGCGCGCATCGGGGTCGGCGCCGGTCAGCCCCGCGAAGCCGCCGATGATGCTGACGCCCGGCTTGAGCGAGAAGCTCGCGGCCCGGCTGCCGCCCGGGTCCGCGGGGGCGTAGCGGCCCGCGCCGATGCGGATCTCGTCGCCGCTGACCGCCGCGGCCAGCGCGGCGTGCAGCGAGTTGTGGGCGGTCGCCCAGGAGGCGCCATCGCCCCCCGCGGGGGCGTCATCGTCCACGTAGATGATCGCCTGCGCGTTGGCGGCGGTCGTCACAGCCAGGGTGGCGGAGAACGCCACCCCAAGCAGGACTCGGGCGGGTGTTGACATCGCGGTCCCTCCTTCTTTTCGTTGCACTCTCTTGCTCCCTCGACCTCAACGGACCACGCGGCCCCGTCGGGCGAGTTCAGGCGGTCACGGCCAGGAGCTACCCCGCGCGCCCGTCCCGGCGGACACTCCGGACCCGGGGCGCGGGACCGCGGCCCCGAGCAGGGCCGCTTGGCCAGATTACACTTTTTTAATCCCTGTGCCTAGACGGATTCTGATGAATCCGCGCTTTCTAGGGGCACGCGGCACACATCCGGGTGGCCCGGGTCGGGTCGCGGTCGGTTCCCGAGTTACCGGGCGTTCCCCCGGCAGGCTCGCGGACGAGGGGATACTCTGGGGCCGATGCCGCGACAAGGCGGGCAAGAGCCCTGGCGAATCTGGATCGACACGGGGGGAACGTTCACCGATTGCGTCGCCGTAGACCCCGCGGGGCGGGCCAGACGGGTGAAGGTGCTCAGCTCCGGCGCCCTCCGGGGGCGCATCGAGCGGGTGGAGAGTCCGCGCCGGCTCATCGTGAGCCATGCCTGGGAGGCTCCCGAGGGGTTCATCAACGGGATGACCTTCCGCCGGCTCGGCGAATCCGGCCCAGCGGGCGTGCCCGTATCGGCGTACACGCCGGGGGCAACGGGAAGTTCCATCATCCAACTGTCAGCGCCGGTCGAAGGCCTCCGCGCCGGGGATGCCTTCGAGATCGACGCTCACGAGCAGCCCCCCATCCTCGCGGCACGTCTGGCGACCGGAACCGGCGCGGGCCGCTCGCTCCCGCCGATCCGCATGCGGCTGGCGACCACGCGGGGGACCAACGCGCTCCTCGAGCGACGGGGCGCGGACATTGCGCTCTTCATCACGCGGGGCTTCGCCGACTTGCTCGCAATCGGGACGCAGCAGCGGCCGGACCTCTTCTCGCTGCGGATCGACCGGCCCGAGCCGCTGATGCGCCACGTCACCGAGGTGGCCGAGCGGCTCTCCGCCGACGGCAAAGTGCTGGTATCACTTGACTTAGACCAAATCGCCCGCGACGCGGACCGCCTCCTCGCCCAAGGGGTGCGTGTCGCGGCCGTCGCCCTGATGCACAGCTGGCTCGAGCCGGCCCACGAGCGGGCCGTCGCCGCGATGCTCCGCGAGCGGGGGTTCGAGCACGTCTCCTGCTCCTCGGAGCTCGCCCCCTCGATCAACCTGCTCAACCGGACGCAGACGGCGGTCGTCAACGCCTACCTCGCGCCGGTGCTCGGGGAGTACCTCGCCGGCGTCAGCGCGGCGATCGCCGCCGCGGAGGAGGGCGGCGGCCGGGGCTCGCTGCACGTGCTGACCAGCAGCGGCGGGCTCGTCGGCGTCGGCTCCTTCGCCCCCAAGGACAGCTTGCTGAGCGGGCCGGCGGGTGGTGTCGTCGGGGCGGCCGCGGCAGCGAGAGGCGTGGGGCTGTCGCGGGTGATCACCTTCGACATGGGTGGCACGAGCACGGACGTCGCCCGCTTCGACGGGGACCACGAGTACGTCTTCGAGCACCAGGTCGGCCCCGCGCGGATCGTGGCCACGGCGGTAGCGGTCGAGAGCGTCGCGGCCGGGGGCGGGAGCGTCTGCTGGTTCGACCGCGCGGCCGGGGTGCTGCGGGTGGGGCCGCGCAGCGCGGGGGCCAGCCCGGGGCCGGCGTGCTACGGGGCCGGCGGGCCGCTGACCGTAACGGATGTGAACCTCCTCCTGGGCAGGCTGGACGCCGGCCGGTTCGAGATCCCCGTGGACCGGGCAGCGGCGGAGGCACGCGCGCGGGAACTGGCGGCGGAGGTGCAGCGGGAGGGGGGAGGGGGGGCGGCGGTGGACCTCGAGGCGATGCTGGAGGGGCTGGTGGAGATCGCCGACGAGCGGATGGCCGAGGCGATCCGGGCGGTGTCGGTGCGGCGCGGATACGACCCGGCGGATCACGCGCTGGTGGCGTTCGGGGGCGCCGGCGGGCAGCACGCCTGCGGCGTGGCGGAACGGCTGGGAATGGAGACGGTCGTGGTGCCGCGGGACGTCGGGCTGCTGAGCGCCGTCGGGGTCGGCTTGGCGCTGGTGGAGCGGTTCGCGGAGCGGCAGGTGCTGCGGGGCCTGGAAGCCTTCCGCGGAGAGCTGGCCCACGTGCTGGAAGAACTGGGGACCGAAGCGGCCGAGGCCGTCGCGGCGGAGGGGGTCGAGCGGGACGAGATCGTGGTGCGGCGGCGTCTCGTCAGCGTGCGGCTGGCGGGACAGGAGTCGAGCCTGACCGTGGAGGTGGAGGACGGGGAGGTGGACCGTGCGGCCGCGGTGGTGCGGGCACGCTTCGGAGAGCGCTACCGGGCCGTCTTCGGGTACGACGTGCCGCGGGGCAGGGATGTGGAGGTGGAGTCGGTGCGGGTCGTGGCGTCGTCGCGCCGGGGCGCGATGCGGAACGGAGCCGTCCTCGACACGACCATGCCGAGAAGCGCGCGGAGCAACACGGCCCCGAAAACCACGTCGGCACGGTTCGCCGGATCGTGGCGGCGCACACCGGTCCACGAGCGCGACGACCTGCGACCCGGAGACCGCCTCACCGGCCCCGCGCTGATCGTCGAGTCGTTCGCGACCACCGTGGTGCCGCCGGGATGGGAGGTCGAGGCGAACGCCTCCGGCTCGCTTGTCCTGCGCCGATCCAAAGCCGGCGCCGACGCACCAGCGGCCGCGGCGGCATCGCAGCCCGAGGCCGTGCGCGACGCCGTACTGACCGGCCGATTGAGCGCGATCGCGACCGAGATGGGCGAAACCCTGCGCCGAACCGCCCTCTCGACGAACGTGAAGGAGCGGCTGGACTACTCGTGCGCGATCCTCGACGCCGACGCCCAGCTCGTCGTCAACGCCCCTCACGTCCCGGTGCACCTGGGCGCGCTCGGCCCCTGCGTGCGGGCGCTGCGGGACGCGATCGAGATGGGCCCGGGGGACGTGGTGGTGACCAACCACCCCGCCTTCGGCGGCTCGCACCTGCCGGATGTCACCGTGGTCACGCCGGTCTACGACGCCCGCCGGCGGCTGCTCGGCTACGTCGCGAGTCGGGCGCACCACGCGGAGATCGGCGGGATCACGCCGGGGTCGATGCCGCCGCGATCGGCGTCGCTGGCGGAGGAGGGCGTGATCCTCCCGCCGATGCACCTGGTCCGCGCGGGCCAGGAGCGGCTCGAGGACGTCCGCGCCGCCCTGCTCGGCGGGCCGTGGCCGACGCGGGCGGTGGAGGAGAATATGGCGGACCTCGCCGCCCAGGCCGCGGCCAACCGGCGCGGAGAGGCCGCGCTGCTGGCCATGGCGGAGGAGGTCGGCGCGGGTGAACTGGCCCGGGCGATGCGGGCGCTCAAGGCCCGCGCCGAGTCGGGGATCCGCCGCGCGCTGTCATCGCTGGGGGATGGGGTCTTCGAAGCCGAAGAACGGCTCGACGACGGCTCGACGATCCGCGTGAGCATCCGCGTCCGCGACGGCGCCGCGGCCGTGGACTTCGCGGGCTCGGCGGGTCTCCACCCCGGGAACTTCAACGCGCCCCCCGGAGTCGTCCGCAGCGCGCTGATCTACGTGCTGCGGCTGCTGATCGACGAACCCCTGCCGCTCAACGAGGGGCTGATGCGCGCCGTCCAGGTCTCCATCCCGCCCGGGATGCTGAACCCCACCTTCCCGCCCGACGATGCGGCCTGCCCCGCGGTCGCGGCGGGGAACGTCGAGACCAGCCAGCGCACCGTTGATGCCCTCCTTCGGGCCCTCCGCCTCGCCGCGGGAAGCCAGGGGACGATGAACAACGTCATCTTCGGCAACCCCCGATTCGGGTACTACGAGACGGTTTGCGGCGGTGCGGGGGCGGGGCCGGGGTTCGCCGGCGCCGACGCCGTGCACACGCACATGACCAACACGCGGATTACCGACCCGGAGATCCTTGAACGGCGATACCCCGTCCGTCTGGAGCGCTTCGGCATCCGGCGCGGCTCGGGAGGGCCGGGGCGGTGGCGCGGCGGCGATGGGGCGGTGCGGGAGTACGCCTTCCTCGAGCCGGTCAGTCTGTCGGTGCTGACCCAGCACCGCGCCTCGGGCCCGTACGGACTCAATGGGGGCGGGGCGGGGGCGCCGGGGAGGCAATGGGTTACGCTCGCCTCTGGCGGAACGGTTGAGCTCGCGGCGGTGGACGGACGCGACCTTGTCCCCGGCGACCGGCTGGTGCTGGAGACCCCCGGCGGAGGGGGGTACGGCCCGCCCGATTCTCGGACATGACCGGCACCGGGCGGAGACTTGCGGACAAAATCGCCGGAACCAACATCGGTGTGCGATGAACTCACGCCCCCGGATGGCCGATCCCGGGGGGACGTGGAGGTTCGCCCATGGCCGAAGACAAGCCGCCGGCGCCTGACCCCAGGCAGCCGCTTCGAAGCCAGTACGCGGACGATCCCGAGATGACGGACATTCTGGAGATGTTCGTCCGGGAGATGCCGCAGCGGCTCGAGGCGCTCTCCGAGGCCTGGAAGAAGCGGGAGCTGGAGGCGCTGACGCACATGGTGCATCAGATCAAGGGAGCCAGCGGCCTCTACGGCTACCCGTCGGTCGGGCAGGCCGCGCAGGAACTGGAGCAGACGCTACGGCAACTGGTGGAGCGGGGGACGGCGATCGGCCCGCCGCAGCTGCAGTCGGAGTTCAACCGGCTGCTGGAGCTATGCCGGAGCATGAGCGTGCGGTGAGTGTGTGCGGTGGCCGGCCCGGCTCGGCGGGCCTGAGTCGGGCGGCCGTGCGGCCGCGAGCGAGTGTGGGTTCACGGAAGGCGTGCGCAGCGTGGCCAGCCAGGAATCGAAGCCCGTGGTGCTGCTGGTGGATGACTCGGTGGACGTCCACCGACTCCTCCGCGCGAGGCTGCGGCACGAGCACATCTCGCTGGTGGCCGCGGCAAGCGGGAAGGAGGCCCTCGAGGCCCTGTCGGAGCACTCGCCGGCGACCATCCTGCTGGACCTGGACATGCCGGGGATGGACGGATTCGAGCTGCTGCGGGTCCTCAAGGACTCGCCGGCGACCCACAACATCCCGGTCATCATCCTCTCCGGCCTGCAGGGGTCGGACGAGAAGGTGACCGCCTTCGACCTGGGGGCGGCGGACTACGTCACCAAGCCCTTCGACATGGCCGAGCTGCGGGCCCGGCTGCGGGCCTCGCTGCGGATGCACCGCCTGCTCCAGCTGCTGGCCGATCGCGCCGAGGTGGACGGCCTGACGGGGCTGGGCAACCGGACGCAGTTCGACAAGCGATGGGCCGAGAAGGTCGCCGAGTGCCAGCGCTACGACCAGCCCCTCTCGCTGGCGCTGCTGGACGTGGACCACTTCAAGCGGATCAACGACACCTTCGGGCACCCGGCGGGGGACGAGGTGCTCCAGGGGCTGGCCCAGCTGCTGCTGGCGCAGTGCCGCACCGCGGACGTCGCGTGCCGCTACGGCGGCGAGGAGTTCGCGCTGATCATGCCGCACACCTCCGCCCGCGACGCGGAGTCGGTCGCCGACCGAGTCCGCCGGGCGATCGCGTCGGTGGAGTGGCCGCGCCACCCGGAGACGCCCGTGACGGTCTCCATCGGGATCGTCGGCGCCGACGGCGCGGCCGCCGCGGCCGGGATGACGCCCGAGTCCTGGCTGGAAGCGGTGGACCGCAACCTCTACGCCGCGAAGAACAAGGGCCGCAACCGCGTGATGGCGACGGCCCTGAACGGGGGAAAGATCGGGATGGCCAAAGCGGGGTAGACGCCGCGCGCCGAAGGATCGCGGATCCTGTGGGAGGAAGGGTCAGAACGGGATCATGATCCCCGCGTGGATCAGCACCGAATCGCGCGACGGGTTGTTGGCGTCCCCCGCGTAGCGGCCGTTGGAGATGTGGTGCCAGCGGACGCCGACCTGGAGCCGGGCCCCATCCTCGCTGATCCGCTTCGTGAAGCCCATGCCCAGACGCGGGAGGAAGTTGAACTCCTTGCCGCCGTTGGGAACCTCGTCGAACGCCGCGAGCAGCCCGATGCCCGCGTCGCCGTAGACCGTCCAGTCGTAGGCATCGTCGTGCAGGAAGTGCCAGCGGAAGGCCATCGAGCCGCTGATGCCGCCGGTGTCCTCCTTGTCCTGGGCGAAGTACCACCCGGCGAACTCGACGGCGAACTCCAGCTCGTCGGCCAGGAACTGGCTGTACGCGGCGTGGACGTTGAAGTCCTTGTCCTCCGCGAAGTCGTAGGCGAAGGCGCCGCCGAAGGTGAGCCACTCGGAGCCCGCGCGGCCGAAGCCGATGCGGGGACGCGGGCTCCCGGCGGCGGTGACGATCGGGTCGGGCCCCCCGGCCTCATCCGGGCGGGCGGCGTCGGGGGCGGCCGGATCGGGCTGGGCAAGGGCCGCGGAGAGGTCGAGGGTCAGCGCGGGCCTGGCCGCGCCCGCTTCCGAACCCGCCAGGGCGGGGACGGCGCCGAGGAAGGACGCCGCCGCGGCGGCGAGCGTCGTGCGAAGGATGATTCTCGCGGGGGTCATCGGCAGGCAGCGTAGCACAGATCCGGCCGTAGGATGCGGCATGGCACAGGGAGAATCCGCGTCGGGAAGGGGTGCGGAGGGGGGCGGCGCGCCGTGGGCCGACCTGGCGGCCCGGCTCGTGCGCGTCGAGGAGCACACCGGCTTCACCGAGCACACCGTCGAGCAGCTCAGCGCGGAGATGGCCGCGATGAACAAACGGATGCACGAGCTGCTCCGACGCATCGACGGCCTCGAGCGGCGACTCGGCGAGCTCACCCGTCCGGGGGAGGACAAGCCCGGCGCGAGGGACGCCGCGGACGCGGACGCCCGCTAGGCCAGCAGCGACCGGCCCGTCATCTCCGGCGGCTTGGGGAGGCCCATCATCTCCAGCGCGGTGGGGATGATGTCGGCCAGGCGGCCTCGCTGATCGCGCATCTCGGGGTCGAACCACTCGGCGGGGAGGTTGTCGCCGCGGAGCATCCGTCCCCTGAAGGCCTCGCCGACCACGTAGAGCGGGACGTCGTAGACCGTGTGGGCCGTGTGCGGCGCGTTGGACTCGGGGTCGAACATCTGCTCGGCGTTCCCGTGATCCGCGGTGACGATGAGGCTCCCGCCCCGCTTGAGCGCAGCGTCGATGATCGCCCCGACGCACCGGTCCACCGCCTCGCACGCCTTGACCGCGGCCTCGAGGTTGCCCGTGTGCCCCACCATGTCGCCGTTGGCGAAGTTGACGACGATCAGGTCCTCGCAGTCGGGCGCGGCCAGGCGCCCCAGGACCACGTCGCGGACCTCGTCGGCGGACATCTCCGGCTTCTGGTCGTACGTGGGGACCTTCGGGCTCTGCGGGTTCTCGCGGCGCTCCCCCTCGAAGGGCTGGTCGCGGTAGTCGTTGAAGAAGAACGTCACGTGCGGGTACTTCTCCGTCTCGGCGCAGCGCAGCTGCCGCAGGCCGAGGGAGGCGAGGTACTCCCCGGCGATGTTGCTCATCTTCGGCGGCTTGGGGAAGGCGACGCTCACCAGCGGCTCGAGCGCCTCGGAGTACGCCGTCATGGTCACGAGGTGGACCTCCGGCCGCCTGCCCCGGTCGAAGCCCATCCGGCCCGTGTCCGGCGAGGGCTTCACCGTGTCCCACAGCTCGTCCGGGTACACGAAGGCCATGGACAGCTCCCGCGGCCGGTCTCCGCGGTAGTTGTAGAAGATGACGCTGTCGCCGTCGGTGATCCGCGACTCCGCCGCCTCCCGCAGGCTCGAGGCGACCACGGTCGGGACGATGAACTCGTCCCCCTGCATGGTGTCGCTGGTGGGCTTGTCGTAGTAGCGCTGGATCGCGGCCTCGGCGGTGGGTCGGATCGCCAGGTCCACCGAGTCCGGCCCCCGCCCGGTCAGACACCCGTAGGCCCGCGAGACGCGCTCCCAGCGGAAGTCCCGGTCCATCGCGTAGTACCGGCCCATCACCGAGGCGACGCGCCCGACGCCGATCTCGCGGCACTTCGCCTCCACCTGCCGGGCGTACCCCAGCCCGGTGAACGGGCCGGTGTCGCGCCCGTCGGTGAAGAGGTGGATGAAGACGCGGTCGCCCGGCATGCCCAGCCGCTTCGCCGCCTCGAGGAGCGCGAACAGGTGGGAGAGCAGGCCGTGGACGCCGGCGTCGGAGTTGATCCCCATGAGGTGCAGGTTCCGTCCCCCATCCCTGGCGCGGGCGACCGCGTCCGCGATCGCCTCGTTGCGCTCGAACCCGGCGCGGGCGGCCTTGGTGATGGCGACCGACTCCTGGTCCACCACGCGCCCGGCCCCGATGTTCTGGTGCCCGACCTCGGAGTTCCCCATGGTCCCCTCCGGGAGGCCGACGTCTTCGCCGCTGGTTTTGATGAGGGTCCACGGCCAGTCCCGCCGGAGCATGTCGTCCACCGGGGTCCTGGCGAGCTTGACGGCGTTGAACGCATCGTGCTCGGGATAGGGGTTCTCGCCCCAGCCGTCGCGGATGATCAGGACCAGCGGAGTGTTCTTCGGTGTGAGGTTGGCCATGCGCGGAGTCTAGCCGCTGGAGGGCCGGAGTTGCGGCGCACGGCCCCGGGGCCCGGCGGGAGCGTCAGGGGATCGGCGCAAGCTCCTCCGGCGCAACGCCGAAGGCCTTGGCGAGCTTGACGATGGTCCCATAGTGCGGGCGGGCCCGCCCCCTCTCGATGCCGACGATCGTGTTGACGTGGACGCCCGCGGCGCGAGCCACGTCCGCCTGCGTCTTGAGATGGGATGGACGAAGCTTCCAGTACCGCTGGAGAAATGCCTCGCGCTGCTGGGCGACCGCGCGGTCGGCGCCATCGCCCGCGCCGGCGGCGCGGTCAGCGGCCTCCCGCTTCCATCGGTCCGCGAGCTCCGGGGCGGCCTCGCGCGGGGTCACCGCCGTCGCAACGGAGGTCACAAGCGCGGCGCGGAGCTCGGCGTCCTCGGGCTGCTGCACCGTGGCGTACGCCCGCCGCAGTCGGGTGATCAGCTCCCAGATCGGCGGCTGGACGTTGAAGAGATGGATCAGCAGAGGATTGGCCCACTCGCCCGTCAGCGAGTTGACGATCTCCGGGCGTGCGCGAAGCTGCGTCAGCGCGGCGAAGGGCCGTTCCGGCAGAGTAAGCAGACCTTCGGCCGCGGCCCGAACCTCGCCAGGAGATAAGGACGCTCCCTCGCGTCCCTGCCCGGGCTCGAGCGAAAGGCCTCGCATCACCTCGGCGAGAACGGCGGCGGCGCCGGCTTCGATGGATGACTTAATGGGCATGTCGGTGCCCCCTCTCGCAGACCAGTCGGACCTCGGAACTATGGGCAGGCCGGGCGCGCCCGAACCGCCATGGCGAGAAGCCAGGCGTCCTGCCTGGCCGCGAACGCCAGCGTGGTCGTCGCGCCGATGAACCGCGCCCGCGGCCCGCGAACGCAGACGACGAAGAAGACCCACACGCTCCGGAGCTTGAACCCCCGCCACGCAAGGCACCGGGCGTGCAGCGGGATGCCCGCCCCGCCGAAAGCCGTGCTGAAGACCGCGAACCCACATGGATGTTCATTGCCCGCCTCCGGATCCGGCGCGTGGTCCGGCCGGTCGTCAGGCCGCGGACGCCCGGGTCGCAGCTCCGGCAGATCCGATCCGGCGGCCGGGCCACCGGTGGCCGCGAGCAGCTCGACAAGACTCGCCGTCTCCTCAAGCTCCTCACGGGTGATTCGGCAGGTCTGGAGTTCCTCCAGGACCTGCGGCAACGCATCCCAGGGAACCCATCCCTCGGGACCGGCCATCGTTCCGTGCCTCCCGGGCCCGGTTCAATGCCATTACGGTCTCGACCTTTGGGGCCCTATGCCACATAAATACACAGCAAATCACAGAAAATCTGCCAAATCGTCCGATAGGACCGCACCGTGGCAAGCCCCGCGGCGAGACTGCACGAACCGCCACCGGCTCCACAAACCCGTTTCGAACCCCGAAAATCAACAGACAAACCGGGCTGGTCGCTCCTAGCGGTGCGCCAAAAGCGCCTCCGGCTCCACCCCCAACGCCCGCGCCAGCTTCACGATCGTCCCCAGCTGCGGCAGCACCTTCCCCGTCTCGATCGCGTTGATCGTCGCCGCGCTCACCCCCGCCGCCGCGGCGAGCTGCTTCTGCGTGCGCAGCTCCGGGTTTTTCGCGGCCGCCGCGGCGCGGATGCGCCGGTAGTTCGCGAGAAAGGCCCCGGCCCGATCGTCGGCGACCGCCTTCTCCGCCGCGGCCATGGCCGGGTCGTCGCGGTCGCCGGCCTCCCCCTCCGCCGCGTCGGCGACCGTCTGCTGCGACGGCGGCGTCAGGGCCACGGCGATCGCCCCCAGGGCGACCGACATCACCGACGCATCGCGCCTCCGCTCCGCGGCCCGGTGCTCGGCGCGGAACCGTTCGACGGCGTTCCACAGCGGCTCGGCCATCGCGAAGAGCTGCCCGAAGGGGGTCTGCGGCTCGGCGGCGCTGCACCGGTCGCGGGCGACGGCGGCGCGGAACTCGCGGAGCTGGTCCCACGCATCATCGGAGAGACGAACGAGAACGGCCGCGAGGTCCGACGGCGAGAGGACCTGGTTCCCCAGGCTCAGGGCCGCGGCGAGATCGGAAGGGGCCGCTGCGGCGCCGCCGCGGGCCCGGCCGAGGCCGAGCAGACGCTCAAAGATCCGCACCGCCGGCTCATTGGGGATGGCCGTCATGACAGGCTCCTGATGGCGAGGGCGGCCCGCTCATGGGAGATGGCGGGCCATGTACGCCCGCGTCGCCGCGGCGTCGAGCAGCACGTCCCGCTCGCGCCGGCGGGAGAGCCGGCGCGTCGCCAGAACATTGACGATGCGGACGCGGCGGCGATGAGGAATGAGCGTGAAGAAGACCTCGACGCTCGAAGTCCCCGCGGGCCGACGGGAGAGGCGCTGCACGTACACCGCGCCCAGATCCCCCCGCGTGAGCGTGGCCAGGCCGAAAGGGCCGCGTTCGGACGGGTCGGTCCCCGCCCGCGGCGGCCACCCATCCGTCGCCACCAGGAGCCCGACGATGTAGCACAGCTCGTCGAGTTCCCGCGTGGTGACCTTGTGATGGGCTCGCTCATGGTGGGCGTCACCGAAGTAGTCCCGGTCCCACCCCTCCGCCCCCCCCGCTTCAATCTCGTCACCACCCTCGGCGGGCCGCGTGCCCGGGTGTGCCATGCGGAGAACTCCCGGCCCGCGACGCCTTCAAACTAACGGTCCGTTCGCGGGCTGACAATAAGAAGTTTCAGAGAAATCAAGGAAACTCTGGTTTCATCAACGGAACTCGAGTCCTTATCCAGATTATCCGGCATTCGTTCGGATGCCAAGCGAGATCGGTCGAATTTTGATCGGACAAACGACAACCTCTCACTGAACCCCCTCCCCCCACGTTCACTCCATCGTGGAACACGCGTCTTTCGGCTCACTCAAACCCCGGAGAGCCCCATGCTCAGCCTCCACCCGTTCGCCGTCGCCGCTGCGCTCGCCACGAACGCGCACCTCGCCCCGCCTCCGGCCAAGCCCCCCGCCGCCGACGGCGTCACGCGTGCCGCGATGCTCAATCTCGGAACTCCACCGAATGCCGCAGATGGCGACTCCGCATCCGGCGGCGCAATCGGCCCGGTCATCCGGGCGGACGACCTCAGGGCAGCCCTCCCCGCGCTCGAGGCCGCGGGGGTCGAGGTGCTGGTGCTGCGGTTCAGCGCGGGGGTGATGATCACGGACAACGGCGACTACCGGCCGGGGAGCGCGGCGGAGACGAAAGAACTCGTCGAACTGATCATCGGCGAGCTCAACCCGCGCCTGCGAACCGTCGCGTGGGAGAGTTCCGCCCTGGACACCGCCGCGGTCGCGGCGTGGGCGTGCGAGGACCTCGGCTTCGAGCCCGGCGGCGTCCTCGGCGCCGCGGTCCTGGAAGCCGCGCCGATGCAGGCCGCGGAGGGTCCGCAGCTCGAATCCTGGCTCCGGCTCGGCGAGCGAGCCAGCAAAGCCTCCGGCCGCGACGCGGCCATCATGCGCTCGATGCAGTCCCCGACGCCCCTCTCGGTCACGCGCCGGCCCGAAGGAACGGTGCAGTGGAGCAACGACGCCGCCGGCGCCGAGGTCATCAACGAACCGGAGCGAGTGCTCACGCTGAACTGGCAGCAGGCCCAGCGACTGGGCATCTCCTCCGGGACCGCGGCGACGCGCGACGACCTCGCCCGCCCCCTCGGCCTGACGGGGGCGGCCTGGGTCGCGGAGGACGCCGCGGCCGAGTTCGACCGGGTGCAGCGAGGACGCGCCGCCGCGGGCGATTGAGCGGCCCCTTCTCGGCTCAGCCGATCGCCGCCAGCACCTCGTCGATCGACAGCGCGTCCTTGATCTCCCGCTTCTGCACCGTCTTGACCTTCCCATCCTTGCCGATCGCGACGGTGCCGCGCCAGGCGACGTTGAGGTCCGGCCAGTACAGCCCGTACGCCTTGCAGACGTCGCGGTGCATGTCCGCCAGCAGGGTCTGCCTGAGGCCCAGGGCGTCCGCCCACGCCTTGTGCGTGAAGAAGCTGTCGCAGGAGACCCCGACGACCTCCGCCCCCTTGGCCTTCCACTTCTCCATCTCGTCGGTGATGCACTTCATCTCCGTCGAGCAGACGGGGGAGAAGTCCATCGGGTAGAAGCACAGGACGACCCCCCCGGGGCCCGCCTTCGCGAGCGCATCGGAGAACTTCCACTCCTGGCGGTCCTGGGTCATGAGGGTGAAGTCGGGGGCGGTCTCGCCGGGGGCGATGGGCGACGGTCGCGGCGTGAGGTGCTCGTTGGCCATGGGTCTGCCTCCTGAAGTGTGAAAGGAGCTTGAGCCTAGGACGCCCGCCGACGGCACGGCCGGGGCCCGCCGCGTGAGGCCGTGGATAGGGTGTGAGGCAAGCGGGGAGGACGCGGCCCTTCGCCCGCCGATCTTGGCTCCCGGCGCGATTTGCACTATCCTGCCTCTCAGTCCCCGTGACGGAGGAAGGAGCCTGCGTGACCACCGTGACCTCACTGCGTGATCGGTACCTTGAGGTTCAGGAACGGATCGCCCGCAGCGCGGAGCGCTCCGGTCGGCGCGCCGAGGACATCCTCCTCATCGCCGTCACCAAGTACGCCGAGCCGGACCAGATCCGCGAGCTGGTCCAGATGGGCCACATCGACTTCGGCGAGAACAAGGTGCAGCAGCTCCTCCAGCGCGCCGCCGTCATCGACGAGTGGCGGGCCCGCCAGCGCACCCTCCCCGGCGCGGCCCGCTCGACCGGCGCGGTCCCCGGCGGGCCGGGCAGCGGCGCCAAGCAGGCGGGCGACGCCGGCGTCCGCTGGCACATGATCGGCCACCTCCAGCGGAACAAGGTCCGCAAGGTCATCGAGGTCGCCCGGCTCATCCACTCGGTGGACTCCCTGCGCCTCGCCGAGGAGATCCAGGCCGTCGCGGCCAAGCGCGACCAGGTTGTGGACGTCCTGCTCCAGGTCAACACCTCCGGCGAGGCGAGCAAGTTCGGCTGCGCCGTCCCCGCGGCCCGCCACCTCGCCGAGCAGATCGACACCATGGTCCAGGTCCGCATCCGCGGCCTGATGACCATGGCCCCGCTCAGCAACAACCCCGAGGACGCCCGCCCCGCCTTCGCCCGCCTCCGCGAGCTCTTCGAGGAGATCCGCGCCGCCGGCATCGGCACCACCGACGGCCGCACCGGCCACTTCAACATCCTCTCCATGGGCATGTCCAACGACTTCGAGGTCGCCATCGAAGAGGGCTCGAACCTCGTCCGCGTCGGCTCCGCCATCTTCGGCGAGCCCCCGCCCGGGATGATCGAGGCCGCCGGCGACGACGAGGGCTGAGCGGCCCTGCAATGGAGCCCGTTGCACTCCGGACACGGCGGTTTTCACCACGCAGCCACGGAGATCACGGAGCAGTCACGGAGGGGAAGCAAGACAGGGTTTCTAGAGGAGAAAGCCGCCCATCCATCCCCGACGTCGCAACGCCCCCGCGCCCCCTCCCCCACTCTTCAAACCCAATCCTGCTGAGTCAAAGCATGCAACGAGAGCGCAGGGATCTTCCCGACCGCTCCGTGCCCCTCCGTGCCCCCCGTGGTGAAAAAGCGAACGTCCCCGCGCGCCCGCCCGCGCGAGATCAGAACCCAGCCGCCGCGAACCACGCCGACGGCTGGCGCTCCAGCGCCGCCGCGATGGAGACCAGCGACTCCAGGCTCGGCAGGTGGCTGCCCCGCTCGATGGAGCTGAGCTGGCTCACGCTGATCCCGCACGCCTCGGAGAGGTCCTTCAGCGTCCACCCCTTCTCCGTCCGGGCCAGCCGGATCTGCCGACCCAGCTCGGCCCGCAGCCGGTCCTGCGGCCGCTGCCCCAGCCCCAGCGCGGCCACCGCCTGCGCCAGCGTCCGGTTCAGCTCGTCGATCGAGAACGGCTTGGCGATGTAGTCGAACACATCCTGCTTGAACGTCTGCCGCATCGAGTCCAGCGTCGGGTACCCGGTGACGACGATCACGCACAGCTTCGTCCACCGCCGCCGGATCTCCTCCAGCACCTCCGCCCCGCTGGCGCGGCCCATCTTGATGTCCAGCAGCACCACGTCCGGCAGCCGGCTCTCGCACAGCTCGAAGAACTCCTCCGGCGTGGCCGCGACGCGGACGTCGTGCCCCTGCCCCTCGAGCAGCCCGGCGATGTACTGGCGGAAGTCGGGGTCGTCGTCGAGCGCGACGATGGAGAGCGATGGGATCGCCGCCTCCGGCGGCTGGCTGGTCTGTCCGCTCTGGCTCTCCAAGCACGCGCTCCATCGCCCCGCCGCCGCCCCGCGGCAAGTGTACCGCGCCGGGCCCGAACGGGTGTCACCCGCCCCGCGGCGCCGCCTCCACCGGGATCATGATCTCGAACACCGCCCCGTGGTCGTCCTCACGGTTGCGGGCCAGCAGCAGGCCGTGATGCTCGCGGATGATCCCCTCGGCCACCGCCAGCCCCAGCCCGGTCCCGCGCGAGTCGAGCTTCGCGCTGACGAACGGCTCGAAGAGCCGCTTGAGCACCTCCGGGTCGATCCCCGGGCCGTCGTCGGTGATCGTCAGCGAGACCCACCGCCGCCCCTCGCGCTCCAGCAGCTCGCTGGCGACGACGATGCGCCCCCCTCCACGCTCCCCTCCCCCCCTCCTCCCGCTCCCGCTTCCACCCGCCTCGGGCTTCGCCCCGCTCCCGGCGTGCGCCGCCGTCCCCGTCCGCCC
>JBIQJK010000156.1:0-7093 GCA_044507535.1 Planctomycetaceae bacterium
CGCCGACTTCAACAACGACGGCGTGACCAACTCCACGGACATCAGCGCCTTCCTGACCGCCTGGCTCGCCGGGGTCGGCGACGGCTGCTGAGGCGGCCTGAACCGGCCGGAGCATCTCAACTCATCACATCACGCCGCGCAGCGCACGTCGCGCCGCAAGAGGTTTGCCCCTCTCGGAGCACCCATGATCTTTGCACGCACGATCCCCGCCTGCTTCTCCCGCCGCGTTGCGAACCGACTGCTGGCACTCTCCGCCGGGCTCGTGGTGGCCGCCGTCGCGACGCTCTTCCCCAGCGGGTCGCCGGCCGCCCAGCCCGCGGGGCCCGCGCCGCTGCTGGCCGATGTCGACGGCGACGGGGTCGCCGACTCGCTCGCGGTCGAGGTCGGCTTCGACGCGGCCGCTCCCCGGGCCGGGAGGATCACCGCCGTCTCGGGGGCGACGGGGCAGACGCTCTACGTCATCGACGGCGCCGCGCCCAACGGTCGCTTCGGGCACAGCGTCCGGATCGCCGCGATGCAGGGGAACGGGCCGGCGGGAGCTGCTGGTCGCCGCGCCCGGCGCGGCGGCAGACGCAGCGGGAGGGCTGGGGCGCATCGACATCTACTCAGCCGCGACGGGTTCCTGGTCGCGGAGCATCAGCGCGCCCGCGGGCGTGCGGATCGGGACGGCGTTCGACCTCATCGCCGACCAGGACGGCGACGCTTGGCGGGAGGTCATCGTCGAGGGCGCGATCGAGGGGAACCCGTGGCAGGCCCGGACGTTCGTGTTCAGCGGCCGCACGGGGGCGCTGCTGGCGACCCGCGCCGCCACCCTCGGCGGGCTCCGGCGCCACGCCGAGGCCGGCGGCAGGGTCTACGTCGCCGCCGACCTCGACGACAACGGCGTCGTCGATGTCCAGGACATCACCCGGATCGTCTCGGGCCTGGCGGGCGGCGGCGGGGGCGAAGGAGAGGCGTTCGATGTCAACCGCGACGGCGTCGTGGACGCCGCGGACCTGGCGGCGGTCGTCGAGGCGCTGCTCCGAGGCGACCGGAGCATCGTCGCCGCCGGCCTGGTCACCGAGGTCCAGGGGGAGGCCGCGGCGATGCAGGCCCGCTGGTCGGAGGTCCACGGCGTCGACGAGCTGGGCCTGACCTGGAGCTTCGTCACCCACGCCGCCGGCGCCGAAGAAGAGGGGGAGGAGGAGTTTGGGGGGACGCCGTCGGCCAGCTCCACCGGGGACGGGGGGGGCGGCATGCTGCCGGGGCTGATCCCCTGCGCGTGCGAGGTCGTGCCCGGGAACCCGGCGGCCGCGGTGGGCGGCCTCTTTGGGTGCCCGGGGTACATGATGGGGTGCCCTGGGCAGTCGGTCCCCATCGGGACAGCGATCAATCTCGCGCCGCCGGAGTCGAACTGCACGTTTGTCGTCGAGGGGGACGCGGTCTCGCACAACGGCTTCGGCGCCCTCGTCGCCGTGCAGGCGGGCTGCGTGACGGTGACGATGCGGTGCACCGACGCCAACGGGGCGTGCTGCGCCTGCCAAATCTGTTCTATCTGCGTGTACGAGCAGGCGCCGCCCTGCGAGACGATGGTGGGCTTCCTCAACTGTCCGGCGGAGGGGGGCGAGCCAACCGCCATCGACGCCTTGGGCGGCCTCGTGCTCCTGGCCGAGGGACTCCCCGAGAGCCGCTGGATCGACGGGGTCCAGACGTGGGGCGTCTACGACTGGGCCGTCCACGTCGCCGGCTGCGACGCCCCATGCGCCACTCCCGGCATCTGCCCCGACTGCCCGGACGAGTGCCCGGTGGTGTACGGCCTGACGACGACCGAGGGTGTGCTGAGGCTGTCGGAGTACCCGGGCTTCGCAGCGCTGACCCCCACCGACGGGCAATGCCTGTGGGTGCGGGTCCGCTACCGGCACGAGGACTGCGACCCGGACAACTGCTGCCTGGGGCCGCTGCCGTGCTGCCACGCGGTGGCCACCTGCGCGATCCCGCTGTACGCGCGGAACCCCTCGCTGGACACCGACGGCGACGGATACTGCGACTGGGAGGAGGACCGCGGCGGCAGCAATCTCAACGACCCGACGAGCATGCCCGCCGACCGGCTCGTGGACCTCGACGGGGACAACATCAGCAAGCCCGCCGATGTCCGCGGCCCGGTGGAGTACCGCCCCGCCCCCTTCAGCAACCCGCCGTGGGAGCCGGTCCCCTACCGCGAGCGGTTCGACACCGACAACGACGGCGTGCAGGATCTGGCGGAGCTGGCCCTGGGCCTGGACCCGCTGCTGGCGTTCACCACGCCGGGGACGCCGGACCGCTACACCGCGGCGTACCTGCTGGCGGACAAAGACCAGGACCTGGTCTTCGACGTCTTCGAGGGGATGCTGGGGCTGGACCCGGCGGTCCGGGACACCGACGGGGACGGCATCATCGACGGGATCGAGCTGCGCGCCGGCACCGACCCGCGGGTGAGCCACCGCCACGAGTCGCCCGATTCCGACGGGGACGGGCTGAGCGACTACGAGGAGGTGGTCTTCTACGGCACCGACCCGCAGAGGTGGGACACCGACGGGGACGGGCTGGGCGACTTCTTCGAGGTCCGGGCCGGGCTTAACCCCCGCTCGGCGTACTCCAACGCCGTCACGACGCTGGTCTACCCGCCCGGGGGCGGCGCCCCGTTCCTGCAGACGATCCCGGGCCCGCACGACGCCGCGGGGGACACCGACTTCGACGGGCTGAGCAACCTGCTGGAGCAGGTCTACGGCACCGACCCGACCCTGCGGGACTCCGACGGGGACGGGGTCAGCGACGGGGAGGAGTTCACCCAGGGGAGCAACCCGGCGGACCCCTCCGACGGGGGGCTGCCGCCGGTGGCGGGGGAGGAGGTCTGCTGGGTGCTGGTGACGATCAACGGCGGGCACCACGACGACGCCGGATGCGGACCCGGGGGCGAATGGGACGACCCCCGCCGCGGCCCGGGCTCGGGCCTGGGGATCGGCGCCGGGGGGATGACCGACGAGAAGCTGACCAACACCTGGACGGTGACCATCGGCTGGGGCGGGGACGGGAGCGGCGGTGGAGGGGGGGGAGGGGGGAGCTGGATGATCCCCACCGGCCCCTCCGGGGAGCGGACCACGCTGCTGATGCCCCTGCGGCGAGGGCGGTGCTACGACATCTCAATCAGCGGGCGGCGTCGGCCGGGGTGGGGGCACGACGCGGGGTACTTCCAGGTCGTGCCGGTGGACGTGAACGACCTGGACCCCCAGGGGCGGCCGCGGGTCTGCTCGGACTGCTGCTGCATGCTCGTGGACAACAGCGGCGGGGCGATGGGCAACCACTGCTGCTTCCCCGGCGAGCCCTGCTGGAACCCCGACGGGCCCCCGGCCCGCACCGCCAGGATCTGCCTGCCATTGGTCGACCTGGACATCGGCCTTCCGGCGAACGAGGAGGACGTCGAGGGAACCACCGGCAGGGTCATCGGGGTCAACGACGACGACTCCGACGAAGACGGGATCGTCGATTACGCCGACGGCTTCAACCTCCGCGGCGACCGCCCGGCTGACGACCAGACGCCCGGCGAGCAGTTCATTCCAGTGATCGTGAAGATCGGTGGCCTGCCGGAACCGGATGAGGCGCGGATCGTGTTTGGCTACGACGCGTCGGATCCGGCGGAATGCGAGGTGGTCACGACCGCCGATGGCACCTACGTCGCGCTCCCGTCCGAGGGGTCCCTGCGCCTGTGGAAGGTGGATGGTGCCAGCGCTCGGAACAAGGCTGGGCTGTCCAGCGGCGGGCACTTTATCGAAGACGGTGTCCCGTACAGCCTGGACCAACTGGGCGTTAGCCACTCGAACGGCGAGGTCGCGCTGTGGCTAGAGGCAGTTATTCCTAGTGGAGCGCCGGGTGACCGGAGGATCAGCGCCTCGATTCAGGGAATGTGCGGCGGCGTGGGCGTGCGTGTGACAGCGCTGAAGCCTGAGCTGATGACATGGGACGAGGAGGAGGATGAGGAGTCGGACCTGGAGCCGATGATCGGGACGTCGCGGCCGCGGCCGACGGTAAACGTCCAGATCGCTGGTGCGTCGTTCGATCAGCAGCGTAACCTTCTCTTGGACGTGCAGTGGACTATGCGCGATGAGCTGTCGGACCTGGTCCCAGGTCCGTCCGATCTCGTGCAGGCGCTGGTGTTCAAGGTCAACGGCGAACAAGCGGCGGTCGTTGACGACCTGGCGATGCGCTTGTTCCCGCCGGGCGTAGCGCCGTGGCAGATCCGCCGGTTCGAGGTGTCAGGCACAACGCAGCTGACGGTCGCGCCGCGCATCGACCCTGATGACCCCGACCGGCCGATCAAGTGGGGAGCACAGTGCATCCTTGTTCACGCAGAGACCACGCAGAATGCCGCGGGCCGCACGGGCTGGGACCAGGCGTCGATACAGCTCATGTGGCAGGAGGGCGTGTTCAATGACGCCATCGAGGTCATACAACTGGGCGACGACCCGCCGGAGGGCGAGCTGGTCCCGTACTCGCTCCGACTCGTGCGGATCGATCAGCAAGGTGGGTCTCCGGAGGGGGCATTCGAACCGATCATCTTCCGGCTGCCGGCGCTCACCGATGCGGCCGTATCACACCTGGCGGTGACGGAGAACGAGCAGCCGCAAATTCTGCTTCCCTTTGTCTTCAGCCCGCCCAAGCACTATCTGGTTCGCCACCCGCAGTCAATCCGGCCGGTCCTGGTGCTGGTGACTGAGGACACGCTACCAGAGGGCTTCGAGGGTGTTCGTCCCAGCCATCTGGTGCCGGTAGACGGCGCCGGCGGTATCGAGTGGCGCGTGCATGACCAGCGCTTCGGGTGGATAACCGGCGCCAGCGTGGAAGTGATCGCCGACGGACCCGACGCCTTGCTCGCCCATATCAGTTCCCGCACCGGCCCCGTGACCAAGCCACAGGTGCTCGCGGCGTTCTGGATGCTCTACGGCGAGTCAGGCGCCAAACTGCTGCAGTACTTCGATGAAGGAGGCAACAGGTGGGACGTCCGCAGGCTCTGGCTCAGCAACGTCGATGTCGATTATTGGATCAACACCGACGGCAAGGTCGACATCTGGGTCCACAAGAACCTGGATCCATTCACCGCGGCAAGCGAGCTAGCGACCGGGCTTCATATGGCCCGCGGCCTTCCGCCGGTCGTCAACGCCATCCCCGCCCACGAGTACGACGATCTGATCGCGGCGTACCAGGCGTGGATGCCGACGGCCGCCCGGATCGCGGCCAACGGCACCAAGATGTACTACTCGGGTGTGCTCGTCACAACTGATTTCGCCGGTGACGTCGTTTGTGTTGTCAGCGACGTCGCGGACGGTCGGTTGATCTCCGCGGCCGCAAGCGCGACAGCGGCCGTCTTCCCGTTCATCCCGGCCGCAGTCCTTCAGGGCGGCCGACGAATCCACATCCGCTCAACAATCAATGGGGACAACCTCTTCAGCGCCGGCGGTGCCCAGAATCAGGCCCTTCGCCGGGCGCTTGATGAGCATACTACCATCGTCGCCAAGTACAACGAACTGGCCCCGCACTTCACCGTCGCCGAGCGGCTGAAGATCGTGGATACGGGTACCGTGTGGAAAGTACTTGATCCGGACAAGTGCCGCGCGATTGCCAGACAACGAAAGGGCGCTCCACCGGCTGGAATGGCCAAACCTCGCCTCCAGCACGACTTCCCGTGCAATCCTACGATGCAGCGGTGGTTCCTCGCGCACGGTATCGATGTCAATGAACCCGCTTTCACGAGATACATTACCGAGGCAGCTCACAAGAACAAGATCCACGCACGCACGGATCCCCACTTTCCGGGTGGTGCTTGGAGCAAAGCATGGGACGAATACATGCGTTTGGAACCTCCGAACGGCTACACCCGTGAGCAGGTCATCGCGCACAAAGAATGGTTGAAACGGCCCGAGGGTCCCTTCTACATCCCTTGAAACGAGGCAACAGATGGCGACTTACCGCGTATGGAGGTGGCAAGAGGACGGCCGGTGGCACGCGGAGGTGGACAAGATGTTCGCTTTGTCCGCGTCCGCGCCGGACGAGGTCGAGCAGATGGTGCGAGATCGGATTTCCGCGGTCACCAAGGACCCCAAGATAGCATTGGACGTTGTCCACACAACGGGGGACGTCCGCCGCCTCGAGCGTGTTGGCGCAACGAGCCCGGTGCTGGACCGGGCAGTCCTTCGAGAACTCATCGCGGCTTCCAAGCTGGCACACATCGAGGACTCGCTCCTGGACGGGACACAGCCTGCGGTTCGTATCCGTGCCCACCGCATCACGCAAGACCTGACGGTGCCGCTGGGATTATCGCGATTCGGCGGCGATCCGGACCTTCCGAGCGGGATGCCGTGGCCCAGCTCTCATGGACGCCCGCTGGCAATGCTTGCTCAGATCAATCTAAGCGAGGTTCCAACCGCACCAACCGAACCTTTGGGCCTGGGTCTGCCTTCTGTAGGCATGATGTGGTTCTGGTACGACGCGATTGAATCGCCCTGGGACAGCGAGCCCAATGATCCCGAGTCGGGTTTCCGAGTCATCTACTCACCGCAGCCACAATCGCTTGTGCGAGTCGCAACGCCGCGCGAACTCGCAGGATCTGCGCAGTGGAACACGGCTTGCAATCTCGTGTTCTCACGCATTCTGTCGCTTCCGTGGCCTGATCTTTCTTATGATTCCGGGGAACTCTCACGCTTCTTCGAGTTGCGAGACATAGTGGAAGGCGGCGCCGGGTACGCGCATCATCAGCTTCGTGGCAACTACGATGTTTGCAACGACTCAACGCCCGATGAGCACCCCGGCGCAGTGCTCTTGGCGCAACTCGATTCCGATGAGCAGGGGCCGGGTTGGAGTTGGGGTGACGCGGGAGCGATGCACTTCTGGATCCACCCGGACGACTTTCGGGAACATCAGTTCCATCGAGCTTGGGGCGTGATAGACACCACTTGAATGTGGCTGAGATTCCCGTGAATCGATCTGATCCCCGCATGAACGATCCAGTTCGGCGTTGGCGACGCTTCGGCGGCGTCAACGACCGCCGCTCGCCCCTGAACCTGCTGGCGGACCGGGACCAGGA
>JBIQJK010000157.1:0-6917 GCA_044507535.1 Planctomycetaceae bacterium
GGGGGGCATGCCGGGGATTCTTGGGGGGCCGGGGGCGGAATGAAAGAGAGCCGGGGTCTCGGGGCCCCGGCTCTCGCTGCTTTGTACCTCTCGCCCGGCTCAGCGCCCGAGGCGCCGGCGGGCGTGGGGGCGCTTACCAGCCGCCGCGGCCGCCGCCGCGGTTGCCGCCACGGCCGCCGCCGCCGAAGCCGCCGCGACCGCCGCCACCGGCCTCGCGGGGCTTGGCCTCGTTGACCGTGAGGTCGCGGCCGTCGACGTTCTGGCCGTTGAGGGCGGCCATGGCGGCGCGGGCCTGGGCATCGTCGTTCATCTCAACGAAGCCGAAGCCGCGGGGGCGGCCCGTCTCGCGGTCCATGACCAGCGAGGCGGAGGCGACTTCGCCGTGCTCCTCGAAGAGCTCGCGGAGGCGGCTCTCGGAGGTGCTGAACGACAGGTTGCCAACATAGATCTTCATAACGCTTTCTACCATTGCCCCTGGGATGTGAACCGGCTGCTTGAACTCGGGCAAGAGAAAGCGTCGGGACCTCGGACGCCGCCCCACCTGGGCGGACCGACCTGCGGACGGGAGGATTGTATGGCCCGTCGCCACCGGGAGCGAGGGGTTGGAATGAGCATCCTTTCAGGAAAAGCGGTCCTCGGGCTCCGGTTGGACGGTTGGACTGGTAAAGCGTTGATGGGCCGCGGCTTAGCGACGGCGGAGCCGAGGAAGAGAGCGGCGGGCGGGGTGGAGGCGAGGGGCCGCGGCGCGGCCGGGGCGCGGGCGGGGCGGGGCTAGCCACAGTTTCGTGGCTTGGCGGCATCGGACCGGCCGGCGGGTTACATTGGACCGGCCGGCCGCGGATGGATCGCGCCCCCACTCCCACCACCCCCCACTGCCCGCGATGACGCCGCCGGCGAGGTCAGGAGGCTTGCAATGTTGCGCAGTGTGAATGGTCGATCGAAGCAGATCTGCGCATGGGTCCTTGGGGGGTGCGCCGGCGGGGGCGCGATGTTCGGGGCGTGCGGCGTGGCCGCGGGGCAGGGGACGGTGGAACTGACGATGGTGTGGGTCGCGGCGGCGCCGTCGCCGGTGGTGTGGGCCGGGGCGCCGCGCGGGGATGCGGGGCGGCTGTTCATCCTCGAGCAGTGGGGGCAGGTCCGGATCGTGGACCTGGCGACCAGTACGCTCGCGCCGGCGCCGTTCCTGTCGCTCAGCGGGCTCGTCACCGGGGCGGAGTCGGGTCTGCTGGGGATGGCGTTCCACCCCGGCTGCGCGGAGAACGGGTACTTCTGGCTGTACTCCACGGTTCCGAACGCGCGGCGGGCCGGGAAGCATGCCGGGGGAGGCGGGGCACCACGGGGGAAGGAGCTACGGGTGGCCGTGCCGCGAGGGGTTCTCGACGCTCTCAGCGTCGTGCGGGCCGGACGATTCGCTGATGTACCCGTTCGTGGTGTACGGGCTCCGGCAGGCGGTGCCGCCGACGAACGAGGCGTGGTGCTCGATCACGGGTGGCATGGTGTACCGGGGGTGCGCGATCCCGGGGCTGGAGGGGACGTACTTCTTCGCGGACTACGACGAGAGCGGGGAGACGGACTCGAACGACATCAGCGCGTTTCTGGGTTCGTGGCCGGCCGCGCCGGGTGGGGGGTGCTGAGAGAGGGCGTATGGGCATATAGGGTCGTCGTCTGAAGAAGGTCGCCGTGCGGGTGCGCTGGGTGGGGTGGGGTGTCGCCCCGGTGGGGCTCGTCGCGAGAGAAGGGAAGGAGGATGAGGGGGACGCCTACTGGAGGCTTGCGCGTCGGGCTGCATGCTTGCGCCGCTTTGCGGCTGGGAAGGGGAGGAGTGAAAAAGGGTGGAGAGCACGGCCGCGCGCCCCCCCAAGCGCCCAGCCGTGGCGCCCGGGGCGGGGGTTGGCGCGTGGGGACTGAGGAGGCGGAGAGAAAGGGGAGACACGGGCTGGCCCCCCCAAAGCCCGCGCCATGGGTAGAGAGGCGGGCGCTTGGGGGGCGGTGGGGTGGTCGGGCCGCTTCACGCGCGCTTCACGCTTGCGGCGAAGAGTGCAGTGGAAACACGGCACACACACCAGCAGGAACAGTCGAGGAGGCCGACCATGACACGGATGGCGAACATGGCGCGCGAGGCGATGCAGCGGGGGGATCACCACGAGGGGAGACTCGCCCGCGCGATCGAGGAGCAGACGTCGAAGCTGCCGTCGGATACGTTCCTGTGGGCGGCGCTGGGGTCGATCGGGATCGCGCTGGGGCTGCGGGCGGCGGGCCGGCGGGACCTGTCGCAGTTCGTGGGGCAGTGGGCGCCGACGTTCCTGATCCTCGGGCTGTACAACAAGCTCGTGAAGATCGGGGGGCATGACTACGAGGATCAGTACGACTGATCGGGCGCCGGGGGCGGGGTGAGACCCATCGGATCGGGGCCCGCGGTTCGCCTTTGGGCGGAGCGCGGGCCCCGAGTCCATTCACAGGCTCACCCGGGGCTCCGCCGCGAGGCGCGGCTGCGCCCCGGGCTGCCCCCTGGCACCGCTTCGCGGCTGAGGGAAGGCGGGGAAGAGGATGTGGGAGATGCGGGGAGCACGGGCTGCTCTGTCCCAAAGCCCGCGCCGCGGAGCGGGGGTCAGCAGCCGCCCTGGACGGCTTCGAGCCAGAGGGTGAGGAAGGCGCTGATGTCGCTGGAGTTGACGGCGTGGTCGCCGTTCACATCGGCGCGGAGGGATTCGCCGGTGATCTCGGCGAGCCAGGTGGTGAGGTACGCGCTGATGTCGCTGGAGTTGGCGGCGCCGTCGTCGTTCCAATCGGCCGGGCAGCCGGCGACGGGGGCGGCGACGGTGACGGGGAGCTCGATGGTCGGGTCCTTGAAGAGGCGCAGGGTGGCGAGGCCGGGGGCCGGTGGGCGGTCGGCGTCGAACCAGAAGGTGCGCATGGTGCCCCAGCGGAGGGCGTCGGCGTCGGGGTTCTGGGCGTGGGTCTGCGTGGCGGTCCAGAGGACGGCGACGCCGGTCGCGGGGGAGGACCAGGAGGGCGGGGGGTAGGGCTCGCCGGAGTGGTGCGCGGGGGCGCGGTATTCCACGCCGGTGACGGTGGCGCCGGGGCGGACGGGGATGCGCCACGACGACGCGGCGAGGTCGGAGTTCTGGTTGAAGACGGCGTAGGTGTATCGCCAGGCGCCGTCGCCGCGATCCTCGGCCTTGTGGGCGACGTAGAAGCGGCCCTCGCCGGGGACGTCGACGGGCTGGACGACGACGTCGGGGTCCGGGGTGTTGGGGCCGCGGCCGTGGTCGCGCCAGGCGTAGATGGCGGGGAGGCCGGGGTGCATGGGCTCCGCGCCGCCGGCGGGGAAGTCCATGCGGAAGGTGGACTGGTTGAACTCGACGCGGCGGTAGGAGGCGTTGTTGCGCTTGTTGAGGTCGCCGCTCACGCCGTGCTCGTCGGCGGCGACGTAGACGCCCTCGGCGAAGTAGAGGGCGCCGGGGAAGCTGGTCTGGAGCAGGTCGTCGGTGGCGACCTGGAGGCGGCGGTCGATGGGGGTGAAGGGGCCGCCGGGGGGGATGGGGCCGACGTGGCCGGTCCAGGGGTTGATCGCGCTGCGGGGGGCGAGGCGGGGCTGGGTGGAGTTCCAACTGGAGGTGTAGACGTCGATGCAGCCGGGGCCGAGGCGGTCGCCGGCGGGGCCGGTGCAGTCCTGGTCGTTGCAGGAGCCGAAGAGGCTGGCGAAGGTGGCGGTCTTGGCCCAGGAGAGGCCGATGTGCTCGAGGCGGCCGCCAGAGAGGCGGTAGAGGTTCATGGCCAGGGCGGGGGAGCCGAACTCGGTCCAGAGGAGCTCCTGGTCGCCGCGATTGCAGGTGGTGGAGCCGAGGGCGTAGGCGCGGGTGGGGCCGACGGGGCCGTAGACGCTGGTGGTGGCGAGGTCGAGGTAGAGGACATCCGGGCCGGGGGAGGGTTGTGCCGCGGCGCTAGCCACGGCAAGAAGTGCCGCTACCGTGGTGGCCAGGTTTTGGGAACGGGTACGCATGGCTCTCTCTTCATCTCGGCTACAAATCACCCGGCAAAGTACTAGGGCGGGATCATGGGTGAGGTAAAACATTGCCCCATCCAGCGATATGCTACGCGTCTATACCCCGCATTCCGATGGTGCCAAGCACGGAGTCTGCGGACTGCGTGGAGATGCGGTGAGCAGGGGAAGGCGAAACACGGTCGTGGAGAGGATGCGGCTCGCAGAGTACAACGACGATGGGAAGTTTCCCACCGACGCGTTCTTGATAAGTTATCAGCCCATGGGCGTGAGAAACAGCACGACGATGAAGAGTTCGAACACTGTACCCATCAGGCGGATGACCAGCACGAGATGCGCGGCGAGTTCTTTGACCGTTAAAGCGCGGGGTCACCGAGACTGGGCCACTCGGTTGGAGAACTCTGGGGCGGGGTGTGCGGTCCGGCAAGTTCGGCCGACGGCGAGTCGGAAGCGTGCATCGCATTAGGCGTGGAAGCAGCGAAGCGTCCGATCACATGGGTGCCCTGCCGGAAACCGATATAGATACCAATCACAACCCATTCGCGAGCGAGGGGGTCCCAGATGACCGCGGCGCCCCCCGACATGCCACGATAAACTCGATCATGGGGCGAGGATGCATATAGCAAGGAGCGAGGCGCACCGATCCAGAACGGTGATGGGTTGACAACCGTTGCGGGCACGGCTTTTCGCTTGATTGCCCTGGCCTGTGATTCGGTCAGCCGTTCAACGTGCTCGTGCTCCGAGGCCCAGTACCCCACGAGGTACAGTGTGTCTCCGGGGCGTACATGTGCGATTGGGCGGACCACGAGAGGGACTCGAGGAGGCATGGGCTTCGGATCAACCGTAAAGAAGACCCAGTCGGTCTCGAACGCATCGCCGGCGCCCTCCAGACTTGCCTTGGCTGTCGTAGCAACGCCATCGAGGGCGATCACGCACGGGGTATCGCCGAGGAGATGTCTACATGTAATGAATCGGCCGTCCCCGAGTGGGACGGCCGATCCGCTTCGACCTGAAACCAGGATATGGGCGATCGGCAATCTCGCCAGTTGCTCGCACGCATCGGCATTGATGACCGTCGATGCTCGGTCCCATTGTGCCGAACACCCCTGCAGCATGACGCAGACTACCAACGCACAACTCGTCTTCCAGATCGTCATCACTGAGGCACGGGGGCATAGCCGTACAGAATGCCATTCACGTAGATCGCACGTGTCGTCGCATTCACTGTTACAGTGTAGGTGCTGCCCATCCAGGGGAAGCTCAACTGCTGCGCTCCGCAGTCGAGCAAGTACCCGGCTACCGACGCGAGCTCCCCGGCCACACGAACCGTCAGGAACCCAGCGTCGTTGGGATCGTCCGGCTCGTTCATGTAGATTTCTGACGCTAACGATCCATACCGACCCGGATTGGGCAAGTGGCAGTCTGTGGACCAGAAGAACCGGACATCCGCGTAGTCAGGCGTGCCCTCGTTGTATTCGAAGTAGACGATATCGATGGAGTACGCCATCGGCACGCCCGGCACGAACTCCAGCCCCGTCTCCTCGACCGCGAACTCTGCAGAGCCCTCGAATGGGATCGCCAAGGCCGGCTCCGGACCCGTAAACGCCCGTTCGACAGCGTCGATAAAGAGCTTGATTGCGTTCTCCCGTTGAGAGGGGAATCCCGGGAAGCCCTCGGGCCAAGTGAGCAGTCCCCACTTCTTCTGACGTGGATCCCAGATCCAGTCAGGAATGCCGTCACCGTCTGTGTCGTAGAACCAGTACTCGCGACCATCAATAGTCACGGGCGTGTGGGGGTCGCCCGGATTGGGCAGCGGCGGCCCCTGGTCGGCTGGCGCCGGGTCTTGCTGCTTGGGTGCCGGATTCACCTGGAACGGGATATTCCCAACATGCCCCGAGCATCCAATTACAATCAACGATACCAAAAGAGCGCTCGCGCCAAGCAAGGCGATGTATCTCCGCTTCACTCGATTTCCTTTCACAGGAGAGGATCCCGGCACATCCAGTGCGACGCAATATCGCGATCACGAACGGTTGCTCTCGGCAAATTACTGCCATGCGCACACCGCGCCAAGACAATTCGTCAGATTTCTATCTTTTCTCGTTTGTGTGTTTAATGCTCACGGATGTGTCAATGGAGATTGCGCCCTCCGTTTTTCTAGCGATGCACCTGGCATAGCGCCCGCGGCCGTGCTGCCGGGCGGACTCCGACGCCGCGGCAGGATTCCGTTGAGGTGCTTGCTCGTCTCCAATGCGTTCAGGGGCAGACGGGATCAAGCACAATGGGTGGAGGCGAAAGCTGCTGCACATATACAGCAGTCGATGTGGCCTCTGACTTCAAGTCGCAAGCTGATAGTCCAGCTGGATAGGCGAGAATGAAGATGGGGCTCATGAAGGGGTGGTAGGGGGGGGCTACGGTCGCGCACTGCGGGAGGGCGGGGGTGAAGCGGAGCGTGGACATATGGGCGATCCGGTCACCTTCGACATCGAGCGGTTGGAGGAGCGGGTGCGGGCGGCGATCCGGCAGCTGCCGGCGCCGGAGGGGTCGGAGTTCCGGCGGCTGGAGACGAGGCGGCGGGAGGAGTACGACCCGGGGTCGGGGTGGATGATCCCGCTGAAGAAGGGGAACCGGGACGTGTACGCGGTGGAGCTGGTGCGGTGCGACCCGGATGCGCCCGGGGCGGTGCTGATCCAGCAGAACTCGTCGGACCTGGCGGTGCGGACGACGGCGCAGGCGATGTACGAGATGTGGATCGAGGAGCTGCCGGCGGGGGCGCTGTGAGATGGGCGACCTGAAGAGGGCGGCGCTCCGGGCGCCGACGGAGGAGGCCCAGCGGGGCTCGGCGCGGGCGCTGGCGGAGCGCCGCGTGTCGGTGCGGTACGGGAGCACGGGGCCGGGGAGGTCGGCGGGGGCG
>JBIQJK010000158.1:0-6735 GCA_044507535.1 Planctomycetaceae bacterium
TGGCCGCACCAGACGCTGGCGCGTCTGGCAACCATCGGGGGCCCGCTTTGCGGGCCGGGAGGAGAGGAGGAGAGGAGGAGAGGAGGAGAGGAGCGGGGCATCCATGCTTGTGCAAGCACAAGCATGCCGCCCGGGGCGCGCGGGGCCGGGTGGTCAGACGCGCGCGGGGGTGCGGGGGGTGGTGGTTGCGGTCGCGGCGGCGGCGGCGCGGGCGAGCTGATCGGCGCGGGCCTTGTGGTCCTGCATGGCGGCGACGGTCCAGTCGCCGGCGCGGAGGGCCTCGATGGCGCGGGTGCAGGCGGCGGCGGCGGTGGTGGTGGTGACGATGGGGATGCCCAGGCGGACCGCGGTGGAGCGGATCTTCCCCTCGTCGGTCTGCCAGCCGGTGCGGGTGGGGGTGTTGATGACCAGGTGGATCTTGCCGTCGGACATGAGGTCCAGCACGTTGGGGCGGACGCCGGAGGCGATCTTCTGGAGGACGGCGGGGAAGACGTCGTGCGCGGAGAGGTACGCGGCGGTGCCGGCGGTGGCGTAGATGTCGAAGCCCATGTCGGCCAGCCGGCGGGCGACGGGGACGATTGCCGCGCGGTCGGACTCGCGGACGGAGAGGAAGACGGCGCCGGAGGTGGGGAGGCTGGCGCCGGAGGAGATCTGCCCCTTGGCGAAGGCGATGCCGAAGGTGGAGTCGATGCCCATGACCTCGCCGGTGGAGCGCATCTCGGGGCCGAGGACGACGTCAACCCCGGGGAACTTGGTGAAGGGGAAGACGGACTCCTTGACGGCGAAGGCGCCGGTGTCGTGGGCCTCGGCGGCGCCGAGCTCGGCGAGGGAGCGGCCCATCATCACCTTCGCGGCGATGGCGGGCCAGGGGACGTGGACGGCCTTGGAGACGAAGGGGGCGGTGCGGGAGGCGCGGGGGTTGACCTCGAGGATGTAGATCTGGTCGTCCTTGACGGCCATCTGGACGTTCATCAGGCCGCGGACGCGGAGCTCGCGGGCCAGGCCGCGGGAGATGGACTTGATGCGGGCGACGACGTCGGGGGAGAGGGACCAGGGGGGGATGGTGCAGGAGGAGTCGCCGGAGTGGATGCCGGCTTCCTCGATGTGCTCCATGACGCCGCAGACGAGGGCCTGGGATGCGGCGGGTGCGTGGTCGCCGTCGGGGGCCGGCGCCCCCGAGCTTGCGCTCGGGGCTCCCTCGGAGGGGAGGGAGGGGAAGTCGGCGACGACGTCCACATCGACCTCGGTGGCGTGGTCGAGGAACTTGTCGATGAGGACGGGGGCGCCGTCGAGGTCGGAGAGCTCGATGGCGTTGGCCATGAAGTGGCGGAGGGCCTTCTCGTCGGAGCAGACCTCCATGCCGCGGCCGCCGAGGACGTAGGACGGGCGGACGAGGACGGGGTAGCCGAGCTTGCCGGCGAGGGCGACGGCCTCGGGGACGGAGTGGGCGGTGCCGCCGGGGGGGCGGCCGATGCCGAGTCGTTCGAGGAGGGCGTCGAAGGCCTTGCGGTCCTCGGCGAGGTCGATGGAGGCGACGGAGGTGCCGATGATGGGGGCGCCGGCCTTGACGAGGCCGTGGGCGAGGTTGAGGGGGGTCTGGCCGCCGAACTGGACGATGAGGCCGTGGACGAGGCCGGCGCTGCGCACCTCGGTGGTGAAGCCGAGTTTGGCGTAGATGGGCCGGGAATCGGTGTCGTCGATCAGGTCGTAAGTCTCGGGATTGGCCGAGAACAGCTGTCCATCCCGCGTCTCCACAATCCAGCGCCAGCCGCCCGGGTTCAGGTGCTCGTGCGCAATGATCGAGGCAGAGTCATGGCCGAGGCGGGCCATCGCGGCGGCGATACCCGACGTGGTCTCTGGCGGCACGGAGTCCGGTGTTCGATTCACAATGCCCTTGGGCATCAGTGGCCGCCCGTTCAGCCGCTCGACGACGTTCAGGACGTCCTCGAGCGTGAGTGGCTCGAAGAAGAGCAGGTCGCTGGTGTCGTAGTCGGTGGAGACCGTCTCCGGGTTGGAGTTGATCATGACCGACTCGAAGCCGAGCTCGTTGGCGGCGAAGGCGGCGTGGCAGCAGCAGTAGTCGAACTCGATCCCCTGGCCGATGCGGTTGGGGCCGCCGCCGAGGATGATGACCTTCTGCTTGTCGGAGATGCGGATCTCGTCGTCGGGGACGGCGGGCCGGCCGCTCACGGAGACGGGGGTCTCGTAGGTGCTGTAGTAGTACGGGGTGATGGCCTCGAACTCGGCGGCGCAGGTGTCCACCAGCTTGTAGACGGGCTCGATCTTCAGGCCTTTGCGGTGCTCGCGGACCTTCAGGATGGTGTCGGTGGTGATGGCGCCGAGGTAGAGGTTGGCGAGCTGGGCGTCGGAGTAGCCCATGCGCTTGGCCTGGAAGAGGACGTCGCGGGGGAGCTCCTCGAGGGTCTTGTAGCGGCAGAGGACGTCCTCGAACTCGACGAGGCGGCGGATCTGGTCGAGGAAGAAGCGGTCGATCCTGGTCAGCTCGTGGATGCGGTCGTCGGACCACCCCATCTTCATGGCGTAGCGGATGTAGTAGAGGCGGCCCTGGCTGGGGACGGCGAGCTTGCGGGTGAGCTTGTCGTCGGGGATGGGCCACTCGAGCTCCTGGCCGTCGGCGGTTTTGAGGCCGGTCCAGGAGGAGGGGCGGCCGTCGGGGCCGGTGGAGGTGTCGAGGACGAGCTGGCCGGACTCGACGGCGCGGGTGGCGGTGAGCCACTTGTCGTTCTTGTCCAGGCCCAGGCCGAAGCGCTTGACCTCCATCGAGCGGATGGCCTTCTGGAGGCTCTCGAGGAAGGTGCGGCCGATGGCCATCGCCTCGCCGACGGACTTCATCTGCGTGGTGAGGGTCTCGTCGGCCTCGGGGAACTTCTCGAAGGTCCACCGGGGCATCTTGGTGACGACGTAGTCGATGGCGGGCTCGAAGCAGGCGCTGGTGGCGCCGGTGATGTCGTTGCGCAGCTCGTCGAGCGTGTACCCCACCGCGAGCTTCGCGGCGATCTTGGCGATGGGGAAGCCGGTGGCCTTCGAGGCCAGGGCGCTGGAGCGGGAGACGCGGGGGTTCATCTCCACGACGACCATCTGGAACTCGGGCTGGCCGTCGGGCCCGACGGGGGGGCTGGGGTTGACGGCGAACTGGACGTTGGAGCCGCCGGTCTCGACGCCGACGGCGCGCATGATGGCGAAGGCGGCGTCGCGCATCGCCTGGTATTCCTTGTCGGTCAGCGTGAGGATGGGGGCGACGGTGATGGAGTCGCCGGTGTGGACCCCCATGGGGTCGATGTTCTCGATGCCGCAGACGACGATGCAGTTGTCCTTCTGGTCGCGGATGACCTCGAGCTCGAACTCCTTCCACCCCAGGACGGACTGGTCGATGAGGACCTGGCCGATCATGGAGGCGCGCAGGCCGCGGGAGACGATGTCGTCGAACTCCTCCTGGTTGTAGGCGATGCCGCCGCCGGAGCCGCCGAGGGTGAAGGCGGGGCGGATGATGGCGGGGAGGCCGCACTGTTTGAGGAACTCGCGGGCCTCGTCGAGGCTGGTGACGGTCCTGGAGAGGGGCATCTTCAGGCCCAGGCCCTCGCAGATCTCCTTGAAGGCCTTGCGGTCCTCGGCGCGGTGGATGGCCTGGCGGTTGGCGCCGATGAGCTCGATGCCGAACTCGGCGAGGGTGCCGTTGTCGTGCAGGGCGCAGGCGCAGTTGAGGGCGGTCTGGCCGCCGAGGGTGGGGAGGAGGGCGTGGATGGGGTCGCCGATGGCCTTCTGCTTCTCGATGATCTTTCGGACGGCCTCGGGGGAGATGGGCTCGATGTAGGTGCGGTCGGAGAGGCCCGGGTCGGTCATGATCGTCGCCGGGTTGGAGTTGACCAGGACGACGCGGTAGCCCTCGGCGCGGAGGGCCTTGCAGGCCTGGGCGCCGGAGTAGTCGAACTCGCACCCCTGGCCGATGACGATGGGTCCGGAGCCGATGATCAGGATCGTCTGGATGTCGGTGCGCTTGGGCATCCTGGGGTGCGTCCCTTGGGGTACGGGGCGGGGGTCGTCGGGGCGCGGCGGCTCCGGTCCGGCCCGACCCGCCTGGGCGGGAGGGGCGGTGTGCGGGAAGGGGAGGAAGGCGGGGACGGGGTGCCGCGGCGCAAACTTGTAGAGGGTAGGAGGGAGGGCGCAGATCGCCAAATGGCAAAGGGCCGAAGGGCCAAATTGGGAGAAGCGGGGTGCAGGGGCGGCGGAGTGGGGGGTGCGGGCTTGAAGGTGACCGTGTGGGGTCCCTATGGTGCGGGCCTTGTCCGGGCGATGACCGGGTGGGGGCGAGGGTCACGAGATCCGCCGGGCAGGGCAGGGATCCGATGCACCGCTTGACTCCGAAACTGGTGGTCTGCCTGCGAGAGGGATACTCCGGGCGGAAGTTTCTCAATGACTCCATGGCCGGGCTGACGGTGGCGGTGATCGCGCTGCCGCTGGCGATGGCGCTGGGGATCGCGTCGATCCCGGAGAACGTCGCGGCGGAGATGCGCGCGATCCATCCGTGGCTGAGCCCGCCGGCGATGGGGCTGTTCACGGCGGTGGTGGCGGGGTTCCTGATCTCGGCGCTGGGGGGGAGCCGGGTGCAGATCGGCGGTCCGACGGCGGCGTTCATCCCGATCGTGGCGGGGATCGCGGCGGAGCACGGCTACGACGGGCTGGCGCTGGCGACGCTGATGGCGGGGGTGATCGTGATCCTGATGGGGGTGTTCAAGTTCGGGTCGATGATCAAGTTCATCCCGTACCCGGTGACGACGGGGTTCACCTCGGGGATCGCGGTGACGATCGTGGCGTCGCAGCTGAAGGACTTCTTCGGGCTGACGCTGGCGGACGAGGGCGGGGCGCCGATCCCGGTCCCGCCGGAGTTCCTGCCGAAGATGGCGCTGCTGATCGAGCACGCGGGGACGGTGAACTGGACGACGGCGGGGGTGGGGCTGGGGGCGCTGGGGGTGCTGATCGCGATGCGGCGGCTGGCGCCGAAGGTGCCGGGGGCGATCGTGGCGGTGGTGCTGGCGGCCGCGGCGGTGAAGCTGCTGGGGCTGGAGCAGGGGGGGGAGGTTCTGGGGGCGCGGGGGGTGGAGACGATCGGGACGCGGTTCGGGTCGCTGCCGAGCTCGCTGCCGTCGCCGCGGCTGCCGCGGTTCGATCTGGGGATGGTGCGGGAGCTGATCCTGCCGGCGACGACGATCGCGCTGCTCTGCTCGATCGAGAGCCTGCTGTCGGCGGTGGTGGCGGACGGGATGACGGGGCAGCGTCACAAGTCGGACGCGGAGCTGGTGGGGCAGGGGGTTGCGAACGTGGGGTCGGTGCTGTTCTTCGGGCTGCCGGCGACGGGTGCGATCGCGCGGACGGTGGCGAACATCAACAACGGGGGCCGGACGCCGGTGGCGGGGATGATGCACGCGGTGGTGCTGGTGCTGTTCATGCTGGTCATGTCGGACCTGGCGAAGATGGTGCCGCTGGCGGCGCTGTCGGCGGTGCTGGTGATGGTGGCGTGGAACATCGCGGAGGTGGACCACTTCCGGTCGCTGCTGCGGGCGCCCAGGAGCGACGTGATCGTGCTGCTGACGACGTTCGGGCTGACGGTGTTCACGGACCTGACGATCGCGGTGACGGTGGGGATGGTGCTGGCGTCGATGCTGTTCATGAAGCGGATGGCGGACGTGAGCAACGTGTCGGCGTACACGCGGGAGCTGGAGGAGGGGGAGGTGAGCCCGGCGGAGCTGAAGGACCCGTCGGCGGCGTCGCGGCTGGAGGTCCCGGCGGGGGTGCAGGTGTACGAGATCGACGGGCCGTTCTTCTTCGGGGTGGCGGACCGGCTGAAGGACACGCTGCGGGGCCTGCAGAAGCCGCCGCGGGTGTTCATCGTGCGGATGAGGCGGGTGCCGGCGATCGACGCGACGGGGCTGCACGCGCTGGAGGAGTTCTACAAGAAGTGCAGGCGCGACGGGACGCGGCTGCTGCTGTCGGGGGTGCACGCGCAGCCGCTGATGGCGTTCACGCAGTCGGGGTTCGACCGCGTGGTGGGGGTGGAGAACATGTTCGAGACGCTGGACGAGGCGCTGGAGGCGGCGCGGGAGATCGTGGGGGCGCCGGGGACGGCGGCGGACCTGTCGGGGGCGCTGTAGGCGGGAAGAAGACTCACCGCAGAGGCACAGAGGGCACAGGGAAGACAAGGGCATTTTCAACGCGAAGGTCGCGAAGAGCGCGAAGAAGAGCACGAAGACGGGCGGACGAGAAGAGGACGCGGGGTCAGCGGGGCGAGCGGGGAAGAGCGGGCGAAGGCAAAGACCGTTGTTTGGATGGCCGGGCGCCCCGTCCCGCTCCAGGCGCCGTCCATCCCCGGCCCCTCTTCAACCCCGTTTTCCCTCTCCCCTCTGTGCCCCCTCTGCGTCTCGGAGCCTCTGTGGCGAGTCTTCTTCTTCCTCCTTCGAGTTCTTCGCGACCTTCGCGTTGAAACTCCTTCGCCTTCCCCCGTGCTCTCCGGAAACTCCGTGGTGAAATGGAGCGGGAGAGGGGGCGCGTGGGGACGTTTGATCCCGAGCTCGCGCTCGGGGCTTCCTCTGGCGGGTGACGGGATTCTTTGAGGGTGAAAACGGGCGCGCCGCACGTGCGGACGCGCCCGCTGTCCGGACGATCGTGGTGGCCGGGGGTGGTCGGGGGGGTGGACGGCCGCGGGGTGGGGGGCGGCCACTT
>JBIQJK010000159.1:0-6595 GCA_044507535.1 Planctomycetaceae bacterium
CCGCACCTTCCGCTATCCCCCCGACCTCCCCCGCACGCTCCGCCGCGCCGACCGCCTCCGCCGCCTGATCTTCTGGCCGCTCTTCGCGGCCCCGTTCCTCATCTTCACCATCGTCGCCGCCCCTTCACTCGCCTTTTACATCCTCGCCCCACTCGCCGCCTTCATCGTCCTCTGCGAGCACCACCTCTCCCGCCGCCACGCCGACTCCGCCCTCCTCGCCCTCGGCTCTCTCGAACTCCGCGGGCGCGCCCTCGCCCACCTGTCCCCCTCCGGCGACGTCATTGGACAGCTCGACCTCGACGCCCCCATCAAGGTCCACATCTCCACCACCGCCGCCGGCAACTTCACCGTCACCGCCGCGAATCCCGGGCGTCCGCACATCGCTTTCACCAGCTACCTCCCCGGGGCCCGCGAGATCCTGGAGGACCTCCTGAACCATCGCTACCCCAGCGAAGACTTCGGCTAAGCCGCTCGATCCGTCCCGGCCGCGGCAAGGGCGGCGGCCGTGACCTGCTCGTGCCACCTCCGGAGCCTGGGCGAACCCAGGAGGCCCGGCCGCGGCGACGCATCCGCTACGACCTACCTCGCGGGGCGAAGCACATCGAGCACCTCGGCGTCGGCGGCCCGGAACGCCGTCAACTGGAACTCTCCGCATCGCATCGCCTCGTGCGAGAGGCCGCGGGTGCGGTCGAAGACCTCGTAACGGTCCGCGTCGCTGATCACCACAAACCTGGCCCCGATGCGCCCCGCGTAGTCAAAGCCCTGGCGGATCGCCTCGGCGCGGGTCGCGGGGTTCGCGAGCGACCGCTTGACCTCGTAGACATACAGGGGCTCGCCGCTCGCGCCGGTGACGGTCACGTCGATGTGGCCGACCTGGAAGCGGATGCTGGCCCGGTCGTGGCCGAGGCAGATCAGAAACTCCTTGACCGCGTCCTCCATGTTCCGCTCCGGCTGGCCGGCGATGGATCGCACGTGCGCGAGCAGCGAGGCGGCGCCGTCAAAGGGCGGCAGCACGAAGCCGCCCGCGGGCGAATCGGGAGTCCCCGCCGGTGCGGTGGCGGGGGCATCGGCCGGACGGGGCGCGTCCTCCGCTGTCCAGTCCCACGGCACGACGCTGTACATCCGGTGGAACTCGTCCGCGGAGATGTAGAAGTGGCCGGCCCCGTAGGACCGCTTGCTCACCCCGGTCCGCGCCTCGATCTCGCGCCGCTGCATCCCCCGTTGGTACGTGGAGGCGTCCACGTTCATCCGGGCCAGAAACCGGATCGGCCGGTGCACCGTCCACTCCGCCGACGGCCAGTTCGGCTCCACGCCGTGCGCCGCCAGCAGCGAGCCGTCATCGACCGGGCCGGTGAACTCGATCGCCCAGACGATGTGTCCCTTGGTGAAGACAAGGGCCCGGTGCCCCACGGGGATGTTGTTCGCCGCCGCCACGTTGCGCGGCGCGTTCTTGAAGTTCATCAGGGCGACCCGCGCGTCGCCCGGGGCGAAGAGGCCGCACAGGTGGGGAAAGTGCAGGTGATCCGGGTAGATGAGCTTCACGCCGAACATCCCGCCATCCGGACGCGACCCGCTCGAATCGACGATCTCGGGCGCATCCCCCGGCTCCTCCGCCTGCTGGGCCGCTGCGTCCATTGTCACCGCCTCGGCGGCATCCCATGGCGCACGAAAGTGATACTCCGACAGCCGATCCCGCGCCTTCTTCCGCTCCTCGGGCGTGAAGATCGTCCGCCACTGGGGCCGGAGAATCTGGGCTTCGACGGTCAGGTCCATCCGCTTCAGCTCCCAGAGCCGCGTGAAGCCGCTCGACACGCCCGAGCTGTGGATGAGCGACCGGGCGGCCTCGACGCCGCCGCGTTCGTGCACCATGCGGATGAACTCTCTTGGGTTGTAGCCGATGCGGAGGCACTCACGCGTCGTCTCAATCATCGAGGCATCGAACTGTGCGTGGATCGTGGTCACCGGATTCTCCTGGCCGACATCGAGGGGTTGCCCAGCGTACACGGGGGCGCCGGTTCCGGCCGCGGCCGCTTGGTCGCAGCAACTCGCGTTCCGATGGGCACGGCGCGGCCGCCCCCCACCGGGAAGGGTCGGCCCCGGGCAAGCCCACCACCACCGCCGCCGCCGGCGCATCAAGCGCGCGGCCATCGCGCCCCATCGGACCGGATCGGCTGCACACGTCCGGGCGCCCCTCCGGCCCCGCGCTACCGCCGCGACCGCCCGTTGCGGTGCGAGCCAGCCGGCACGACGGCGCCGTGCTCCTCGTCGTCCCCGTTGTCGCCGCCGCTCGCCGCAGCGGCCGCGGCGGCCTCGATCTGCGCCAGCGCCGTCTCCGGGTCATCGAGGCACATCTTCATCAGCCGGCCGACCTTGAACTTGACCGTCCGCTTCGCCGGGACCTCGACCCGCTCGAGGGTCTTGGGGTTCTGGGCCATCCGCGGGGCGCGCTGCTTGATCTCGAAGACGCCGAAGTCGCGGAACTCCAGCCGGTTGCCCTTGCCCAGCTCGATGATCACCTGCTCGAGGAACGTCTGCACCGTCTGCTTGACGACCATCCGCTTCTGTCCCGTCGCCGAGGCGATCCTGTCGATCAGTTCCTTTTTGGTCACGGTCGTCGTCATGGCGGCGCCTTCCCCTACACCCGGCGCACAGCGCCGGTCTCTCTCCTGCGTCGGACGCCACCCGTACACCGGGGCGCGCACGGCTGCCGGAGGGCCTGCTCGAGATTCCCCACGACAGGGAAGTCTGCTGGAAATGCCCGTGGGCTGACCTAGCCGGGGCCCGGGCCGAACAGCCCGTCGGGACGCAGTATGACGGATCGCCAAGCCTCGGTCAATCCCCAAGTTGCGTCTCTTTTGCACCCTCGGCCGGCGGCCCCGAACCTCTCCCGCAAGGCGGGCCACACCGGTAAGCGGCCGCCGCCTCCGTTTGGTCGGCAGCCGGGTGGCTCATGTCCCCCGCGCGGGCCGGGGGCCTCGTCCATCAGAACGACACCACCACCCCTGTATACAGCCCCGCCAGGCCGCCGTTGAAGGAGAACTCCCCCGCGCCCTCGCCGTCCTCCAGCCAGCTCAGCAGCTGCCGCCACCCGAGCTGCACTCCCACATTCTCGTGCGGCCGCCACGTGAACGCCAGCGAGATGTCCAGCGACGACGCGGACCGGTCCGAGTCGGCGTAGAACCCCCCGGAGACCTGCAGGTCGATCGTGAAGTCCTCCGCCACCTCGGCCACCGCCTTCGCCCCCAGGATCGGCTCGACGAAGAACTGCTGCGACGCCGAGATCCCCCCCGCGCTGGCGTTCCGCACCGACACGTCGATGTCGTACAGGCGGACGCCGCCGAGGGCGTAGATCGTCAGGGCGATGGGCGTCCCCATCGCGGGGTCGGCCGAGAGCGTCAGGAAGTCGCGGTGGTAGATCCGCCGCCCCACCGTCAGCTCCGCCGAGGCGTAGTCGAAATCGACGTCCAGCAGGTCCCCCTCCGTCACCGACACATCGCCGATCCGGAATGTTCGGTCCGCGAACGTCTCATCCCGCGACAGCGAGTAGGCCGCGCCGCTGAAGCTCACCAGCCACGGGTCGGCGTTGATGTGCACCTCCCCCAGCGGGGAGAACCGCGGCGTGTCCAGGTTCAGCCGCTCCAGCCGCACCTCGTCGCCCCCTCCACTCCCCCCTTCCCCTCCTCCCCCGCTCGTCCCCGGCAGGCGCAGCCTCCCCCCGGGGCTCGTCCACCACGCCGACGGCTCGAACTGCACCGTCCAGCGGCGGTGCGATTCCATGTGCTCGGTGCTGGCGTTCAGGGACGGGCGCGGCGACCCGTCCGCGGGCTCCGCGGGGGTTGCGGCCTCGGCCGCGCCGGCCTCCTGCCCCCGCGCCGCCGCGGCCGAAAGGCCGCAGGCGCACACGCCCGCGGCGATGGAGAACAGCACGCGTCCTGGGCACATCCGTGGCATGGTTGGATTCTCGCTGGGTTCGGACGGCCTCGCGGCCGCGGAGTCGTCAGGATAACCGCCCCGGGCGCGGAAGGCGGCCCAGAGGAGGGGAGGGCGGGGGCATCGGGCGGCCAAAGATACGGCGTGAGCGAGGGCCGATCTTATTCTGGTTCCGGGCACGAGGAGCGAGCAGCGCCGGCGGACGGCGTCGAGGTCGCCCCCGGCGTCGTCGTCCCCGCATCCGCGCTGCGGCTGTCCTACGCGCGCAGCTCCGGCCCCGGCGGGCAGAACGTCAACAAGGTCGCGACCAAGGCCGAGCTCCGCATCTCGCTGGCGGACCTGCCCATCAGCCCCCGCGCCCGCCGCCGGCTGGCGACGCTGGCGGGGAGCCGTCTTGTGGGCGATGTGGGGGGCGAAGGGGCCGAAGAGGGGGAGTCCGGCGAGGCGGGGGGGGCGGGGGAGATCCTGATCGCCAGCCAGTCGGAGCGATCGCAGTCGCGCAACCGCGCCGAGTGCATGGACAAGCTCCGGAACCTGATCGTCCGAGCCATGGCCGAGCCGAAGGTCCGGCGCAAGACCCGACCCACCCGCGGCTCCGTCGAGCGCCGGCTGGAGGCCAAGAAGGCCCGCGGCGAGATCAAGCGCCGCCGCCAGAGCCCCCGCGGCGGGGGGGAGCACTGACATGCCCGCCGATCAGCGGCCCGACCTCACGCTCGCCATCGAGACCAGCAACCCGTCGGTCCACCCCGGGCCGGGGGTCGCGCTGGGGCGCATCGCGAGCGGGCGCATCGCGAGCGGGCGCGTCGAGGTGCTCGGCGTCGAGCCGCTCGCGAAGACCTCGCGCCACGACGACGACCTGATGCCGGCGATCGACCGGCTGTTCGCGCGGCTGGGGGCCTCGCCGCGGCGGGTGGCGCGGGTCGCGGTGAGCGTCGGGCCGGGGGGGTACACCGCGCTGCGCGTCGCCGCGGCCACGGGGAAGATGATCGCCGAGGCGACGGGGGCGCGGTGCATCGCGGTGCCGACGGCGCTGGCGCTGGCCCTGCGCGTGCCCGAGGGGGCCGAGCCCTTCGCGGTGCTGCTGGCCGGAAAAGGAGACTCCGCGTGGGCCGCGGTGTTTGAGAAAGGATGGCGCGGCGGCATCGGCGCGGGCACGGGGGCGACCGGCCGCATCGTCACCGGCGCGGAGGTGGACGGCCTGGGCGTGCGGGCCCTCATCGGCGACCGCTTCACGCCGGAGCCGATCCGCGCCCGCGCGGCGGAGCTGGGCGTACCGGTCCATGAACCCGTGTACGACCCGTCGGCGTGCCTGGAGGCGTCGGCGCACCTCCCCGAGATCGATCCGGCCGCGCTGGCGCCGATCTATCCGCGCGAGCCGGACGCGGTGACGCTGTGGCGGCGTCTCCACGGTTCAGAGGAGGGATCGGAGGGGAGGACGTCCGAGAACGGGGGGAATGGGTAGGGGAGGGCCGGGGGGCGTCAAGTTGGGCAATCTGTGCGTCGATAGCGGCTGTGACCGCACGGGCGGGAGGGGTTGCGCCCATCGCGCGGGGCCGGTCGCGGCCGCGCGGCGGCGGGCACAGACGCCGGGCTTGACCGGACCGGGGCGCACATGGACGAGGCCATCGAGAACATCAACGGCAGCAGCAACGGCAGCGGCGGCGGCGCTGCGACGCCGCAGAACCTGGCCGACAAGCGGATCTTCACCACCGGCGAGGCCGCGGCGATCTGCAAGGTGAGCCAGCAGACGATCATCCGCTGCTTCGACAGCGGTCGGCTGGGGGGGTTCCGCGTGCCGGGGTCGAAGTTCCGGCGGATCCCGCGGGCCGAGCTGATCAAGTTCATGAAGGCCAACGACATCCCGACCGACCAGCTCGAGGGGGGCGCGAAGCGCGTGCTGGTGGTGGACGACGACCCGCAGATCCTGGAGATGTTCCAGGACCTGCTGTCGCGGGCCGGGTCGATGGAGGTGAAGACCTGCTCGACGGGGTACGACGCGGGGATGCTGACCGAGTCGTTCCGGCCGCACCTGATCATCCTGGACTTCATGCTCCCGGACATCAACGGCGACCTGGTCTGCCGGCGGCTGCGCGAGCGGGAGGAGAGCAAGGACACGAAGGTGCTGTTCATCAGCGGCGTGGTGAGCGAGGAGGAGACCGAGCGGCTGCGCGCGGCGGGCGCCGACGGGTTCCTGCGCAAGCCCTTCGACGTGAACCAGCTGCTGGCGCAGGTGGGGCGTCTCCTCGAGGCGTAGCGAGTCGGGAGGGCGACGACCATGCCCAGCGCCGCCGATCCGCCCTCGTCCGGGCACGCGAAGCAGGCCGAGCTGATCCTGCGCGAGCTGGATGCGCTGCCGACGCTGCCGTCGGTGGCGGCGCGGCTGATGAGCATCACCAGCGGGGATGATGCGGACCTGCGGGAGATCATCCGGCTGATCGAGATGGACCCGGCGATGACGGCCAAGGTGCTGTCGCTGTGCGCGCGGGCGAGCCTGGGGGTGAGCCGGCAGGTGACGACGGTGGACCGCGCGGTGGTGCTGCTGGGTCTGCACGCGGTGCAGGCGGCGGTGCTGAGCGTGCAGGTGGTGGACTGGATGGGGAAGATGGGGCTGGGGCCGGAGGGCTCGGCGCCGGCGCCGGAGGGGGAAGCGGGAGAGGGGGCGGGG
>JBIQJK010000160.1:0-6528 GCA_044507535.1 Planctomycetaceae bacterium
TTGGGTGGGGGGGTTGGGGTAGGGGGGGGGGGGGGGGGAGGAGGGGGGGAGGGAAAGAGGAAGAGGGAGGGGGAGGAGGAGGACACGGCCGGGCGGGGCGCCCGGCCGTGGCGCCCGGGAGTGCACCCGGAAGTGAGTGGAGAGGGGGGGGAGATGCGGGCTGGGAGTCCGTGCCACGGGAGAGCCAAGGCATGTTGGCGGAGGAGGCGCGGCGGGCGGCGGCGGATGGGGGCGGGCGCGCGCTGGGGTGGCGGGAGCGGGCTGGGGCGGCGCTGGCGTGCGTGGGGTTGATGGCCGCGGCGGCGGGGGGGCTGATCGCGTCGGGGCGGATGCCGGGGCGGCCGGGGATGGACCAGGCGATCTTCCACGGGCCGACGATCCGGATCTTCGCGCACGACTGGCCGCGGTTCGACTTCGAGGGGTACCTCGCGGCGAGCACGCCGCTGTACCACCTGCTGCTGGCGGCGGTGTGCCGGTTCGTGACGGACTCGTGGGAGGGGCTGCGGGTCGCGGGGATGCTGATGTCGCTGGCGCTGGTGGGGGTGACGGCGTGGGCGTGCTGCGACGGCGGGCGGGCGCGGCTGGCGCTGGGGGTGACGGTGGCGGTCTTCGCGTCGCACTACCTGCTGTTCCCCGCGGCGTGGCTGCTGCCGGACAACCTGGGGTGGCTGCTGGCGATGGCGGTGCTGCTGCCGTGTCTGCGGCGCGAGGGGGGGATGAGGCCGCTGGCGTGGGCGTCGGTCGCGCTGGTGGCGCTGGTGCTGACGAGGCAGTCGCACCTGTGGGCGGCGGCGGTGATCTGGGCGGCGGCGTGGGTGGGCGGGGAGCGGGAGATGGAGGCGGGGCTGCTGGTCGATGCGGGGCGGCGGGCGCGGCGGACGGCCGCGGCGGTGGCGATGACGCTGCCGGCGTTCGCGGCGGTGGGGGCGTTCGTTCATCTGTGGGGCGGGCTGACGCCGCCGCTGTTTCATGGGGTGAACCAGGCCGCGCCGGGCGTGGCGCCGGGGGAGCACGCGTCGCTGCTGAGGGAGGTGGCGGCGCACCTGAACCCGGCGACGCCGGCGTTCGTGCTGGCGGTCTTCGGGGTCTACGGGGTGTTCTTCCTGCCGGGGCTTGCGGGTGCGGGGGTGGACCTGTGGCGGAAACAGCGCGGGACGCTCGCGGCGGTGACGGCGGGGGCGCTGGCGGTGTCGATCCTGCCGGCGACGACGCTGGACGCGGCGAGCGGGCGGACGCGCGGGGTGTGGTCGCTGGCGGGGAAGACGCCGGAGATCATGGGGCACACGAGCCCGGCGATCGTGCTGCTGGCGGTGATCGGGGCGCTGACGCTGGCGATGCTGTGCCGGCGGCTGGGGCGGCGCGACGCGGTGATCCTGCTGGTGACGGTCGCGGCGTTCACGGCGGCGCAGGCGACGTCCAAGCACCTGTGGCAGCGGTACACCGCGCCGCTGGCGCTGATCGTGCTGGCCCTGGGGGTGTGCCGCGCAGCGCGGCCGGGTCTCGGGGAGCTGCGGGGGTGGATCGGGAGGGCGATGGATCGGGCGCAGTGGGCGGGGGTGGGGACGCTGGCGGCGCTGATGATCGTGTCGAGCGCGCTGCTGGTGGCGTACGACCCGCCGGAGCCGGAGCGGGACGAGGCGTGGCTGAGGGCCGCGCTCTTCCCCAACGGGGGCGGGCCGGAGCGGATCCGCGTCTCGCCGGATCAGCCGCGATGGCCGGTGAGGGTCGTCGGGAACGACGGGGCCGACGGGGGGAGGCCGGACGATGAGGACGGCGAGGGGGAGGGGATGGACAGGTCGATGTAGGACGCGGGGGATGCGCTAGCGCGCAGCGCAGGCGGCGGGCGCGGTGCAGCGGTTCCAGGGCATGCGGCGGAGGAGGGCGGCCATGCCGCAGGCGCCGGTCGTGCCCGCGAAGATCAGGCCCGCGCCGACGAAGCCGGGGATGACCAGCAGCCACGGGCTTACCAGCGCTCCCAGGAGCGTGCCGCCGAGGACGAGGGATCCCGCGGCGATCTGGACCTGGCGCATGATCGGGATCGGGAGCCCGGGGTTGCCCTCGACGTCGCCCCCCGCGGCCTTCCAGGCCTGGATGCCGCCCTTGAGTTGGACGACGTCGCGCCGGCCCGCGGCGCGCAGACGCGAGGCGGCCTCGGCCGAACGCGTGCCGGAGCGGCAGTGCAGGACGATGCGCCGGCCGTTTTCGGGAGCGGGGATCTCGGAGGGGTCGAAGCCGCTCAGGGGGCGGAGGAGGCTGCCGGGGATGCGCTCGCGGGCGTGCTCGTCGGGCTCGCGGACGTCGATGACGACGGCCTGGTTGCGGGCGAGCAGGTCGCGGAGCGTGGCGGCGTCGATGTCGGCGGGTGGGGCGGAGATGTCGGGGGAGGGAAGGGAGGTCTGGCTCATGTCGGCTCTCCTCGGGGGCGGCGTGCGGCGGGTTGTGCGGCCGACGCGGTTCGATGGCGTCCGGGAACTGTAAGCAGCGGGGATCGGTGCGGGTTTTCCGCGATCGCGAGGGCGGCCGGGCGCGGGGAACTACACTCCGCCGGGCGCGGGGAGAGAAGCGGGGCGGGGCGGGCGGAGCGCAGGCGGGTTCGTTATGAGTGTGGCGAAGGACACGGTCGGCGGGGATGGGCGCGAGGGGGCGCTGATCGCGGTCAAGGCGGTGCCGGGCGCGAGCCGCGACGCGGTGGCGGGGCGGCTGGGGGAGCGGCTGAAGGTGCGGGTGTCGGCCCCGCCGGAGGGGGGGAAGGCGAACAAGGCGATCTGCGCGCTTTTGGCGGCGGAGCTCGGGGTCCGCGCGGCGGATGTGGAGGTGGTGCAGGGGCACTCGCGGGCGGAGAAGGTGGTGCGCGTGGCGGGGGTGTCGGCCGCGGCGGTGGAGGCGAAGTGGCCGGCGTGAGGGGGCGGGCGGGGCGGTATCATGCGGCCCCTGTGGACCTGGAGGGCGCGTGGCGAGGAAGACGGGAACGGCGAAGTCGGCGGCGGGCGCGAGAGTGGGCGCGGGCGCGGGGGGCGGCGCATCATCATCGTCGCGCGGGGCGGAGCGGTTCCGCGGGACGCGGGCGGCGCACGAGGACGAGACGGGGGAGGACTACGTCGAGGCGATCGCGGAGCTGATCGAGGAGCGGGGGGAGGCGCGGGTGCGCGATCTGAGCGCGATGATGGGGGTGAGCCACGTCACCGTCAGCCGGATCATCTCGCGGCTGGCGCGCAAGGGGCTGGTGAGCACGGAGCCGTACCGGCCGATCGAGCTGACGGCGAGCGGGCGGGACCTGGCGGCGCGGGTCAAGCGGCGGCACGAGATCGTGCTGGCGTTCCTGCGGGCGATCGGGGTGGGGGCGGAGCAGGCGGAGATCGACGCGGAGGGGATCGAGCACCACGTGAGCGAGGCGACGATCCGGGCGATGGAGCGGGTGTTGCGGGAAAGGGCCAAATAGCGAAGGGCCAGAGGGCCAAATGGGGAGGGGGTGTTCGCCGGTGGGGTGGGGGGCGGTGCAGAGGTGCAGAGGTGAAGAGGTGAAGAGGAGGAACCCGCCCCCAACCCCCGCCCTCTGGGCGGGGGCTTGAAGAGGGCGGAGGATCAAGAGAGGGGGAGTGGGCGATATGCTCGGCTGCACTTGCGCACTTGCGCACTTGCGCACTTGCGCACTTGCGCACCTGCTCACCGGTGCGGCGGCTCTCCGTTCAGCGCGCGGGTGAGGCGCTGGCGGAGGTCGGGGCGGGGGGTGGTGGCGGCGGCGTCGGCCTCGTCGAGGATGGGGGTGTGCATGGGGTGGGGGACGCCTGCGACCAGCGCGGTGGTGACCAGGGCGTAGCGGGCCTGCGGGGTGTCGCGGGCGGCCAGGAGGGTCGCGGCGATGGCCTGGGCGAGGTCGTCGCGGCCGGCGCGGAGGCAGGCGGCGTGCAGTCGGCAGGCCTCGTGGAAGAGGTGCTCGGCGATGAAGTCCTGGAGGCGCTGCCAGTCGTCCGGTGGGATCGTGTCCGGGCGGCGGGCGCGGAGGAGCGCGGCGAGGCGCTTCACGCGGCCGGCGGGGTCGTCGCCGAGCTCCCACGGGTCGGTGAAGCGCTCGCGGGCCAGGAGCAGGTCGTAGGCGGCCTTGTCGGCGCGGGGGAGCATCGTGGCCTCGTGGGGGTCGCCCATGAAACAGCCGAGCCACTCGAGGATGAAGTCGTCGTGCCCGCTGATGGCCGCGAGGACGCACCACTCGTGGAAGTCGTCGTAGTCGGCCCAGAGGAGGCGGCGGGCCCGGTCGTCGCGCAGGAGGGCGAAGCGTTCGCGGCAGGGGTCGCGGCGCGCGGCGAGGTCGGCGATCTCGCCGGCGAGGAAGGAGCGGCGGGCGGGGGCGAAGGCGGGGTCGAGCTCGTCGGCGCGTTCCCAGATCCAGGTGTAGAGGCCGGTGGCGGCGTGGAGGTTGCCGACGCCGGCGGCGCGGCGGGCGGACTCGAGGCGGTCCCAGACGTCCACCTCGGCATCCGGCGGGTCCTCGATGATCTCGGCGAGGCCGTCGTCGGCCAGGTGCAGGGGCGGGAGCGGGGGGGGCGGCGGCGGCGGGGGGTTGCGGCGCTCGTGGAGCTCGAACCAGACGGGGTCGGCGGCGCGGAGGCGCTCGAGGGCGAAGTCCATCTTCAGCAGCAGTTCCGCGGGGCCGGGGAGCGGGGAGAGGGGGCGCGGGACGGTCTTGCCGTGGACCTGGATGTCGGGGAGCGCCCGCTCAAGGCCGCTGAGGCCGGGGCCGTCCATGTCGAGGACAGTGATCCTGGCGAGGGTGTCGCAGGTCTCGAAGTCCACGAGGTCGTCGCGGATCAGGCAGTCCTTGATGACGAAGACGCGGACGGGTTTGCATTTGGTGCCGGTGGGCTGGCGGATGATGACGGCGTGCTGGCGGATGTAGAGGGCGAGGGTGGGGTTGGTCCACATTTTCGCGTCGAAGGCCTCCGCCTCGGGGCTGCGGGGGAGGAAGCTGTAGACGATCAGGAGGCGTGAGAGGCGCCTGGCCTTGCGGAGGGCCTCGACGGGGGTGAGCGCGTCGAAGACGACGGCGTCGGTCGCGGCCTGGACGGAGGCGGGCTGGGCCGCGGCGGGGCGGGGGGGCGTGAGCGCGGCGAGGGTGAGGGCGAGGATGGCGATGATGACGACGGCGCGGGGTGCGGCGGGGGTCATGGCGCTGGTGCTCCGGCGGCCCCGGGGCTCAGGGCGGCGGCGAGGCGGTCGCGGAGGTCGGGGCGGGGGTGGCCGCGGAGCTCGGCCTCGTCGAGGAGGCGGAGGTGGGCGCCGCGCGGCTGGCCGGCGACGAGGGCGGTGACGACCAGGGCGAGGCGGGCCTCGGGGGTGTCGAGCTCGCGAAGGAGGGTGTCGGCGATGCGCTGGGCGTCGGTTTCCAGGCCGGCGCGGAGGCAGGCGGCGTGGAGGCGGCAGGCCTCGTGCAGGAGGTGCTGGCGGAAGAAAGTCTGGAGGCGCTCCCAGTCGTCGTGGTCGATGTTCGCGGGCCGGGGGGCGCGGCGGAGGGAGGCGATCCTGGTCACGCGGCCGACGGGGCTCTGGCCGAGCTCCCACGGGTCGCCGAAGCGGGCGCGGTCGAGGAGGAGGTTGTACGCCTCGCGGTCGGCGCGGGGGATCATCGTCGCCTCCTGCTCGTCGTTGATGAAGTAGTCGAACCACTCGACGATCAGGTCCTCCTCGCAGGCCATGGCGTTGAGGGCGCACCACTCGTGGTAGTCGTCGTACGTGGCCCAGGGGAGGCGGCGGGCGCGGGCGTCGCGGATGGCGGCGAAGCGCTCGCGGCAGGGGTCGCGGCGCGCGGCGAGGTCGGCGATCTCGCCGGCGAGGAAGGAGCGGCGGGCGGGGGCGAAGGCGGGGTCGAGCTCGTCGGCGCGTTCCCAGATCCAGGTGTAGAGGCCGGTGGCGGCGTGGAGGTTGCCGACGCCGGGCGGCGCGGCGGGCGGAGTCGAGGCGGTCCCAGACCGCCTCGGGGCCGGAGTCCGGGAAGGGGTCCTCGACGATCTCGGCGAGGCCGTCGTCGGAGAGGTGGAAGGGGGGCGGCATGGGGGGCGGCTCGGGCGCCGGGTTGCGCTCCTCGTGCAGGGCGAGCCACACCGGGTCGAGGGTGCGCAGGCGGTCCATGGTGAGGTCGAGGCGGAAGAGGATGGCCGCGGCGCCCGCGAGCCTCGGGACGGGGAGGCCGGGCATCCCGGCCGGCCGGAGGCGGGGCCTCTCCAGCCCCGGTTCGAGCGTCCGCGGCACCGAGCCCAAGGACACCATGATGTCCTCGTCCTTGAGGATCATGAAGCCGTTGTAGCGGGGCCACGGGTACTTGACGCAGACCGCGTGCCACTTGAGGTAGAGGCCGAGGGTGGGGTTTTTGAGGTGCTTGCGTTCGAAGGCCGCGGAGGCGGGGCTGCCGGGGGTGTAGTAGTAGATGAAGAGGAGGCGGGTCTGCTGCTTCGCCTTGTGGTACCCCTCCAGGGGGGTGAGGGGCTCGAACTCGACGCCGGGGAGGAGGCGCTCGACGCGCGGGTGCTGGGCGGG
>JBIQJK010000161.1:0-6498 GCA_044507535.1 Planctomycetaceae bacterium
CGCCCACTCCCCCCTCCCCGCCCCTTGCCCCACTGCCGCCGCGGGCTTCCCGCTGCATCAGGTAGGCCAGCGCTTCGGCGCGGTAGTCGGGGAACTCGACGACGTCGGCGTCGGCGCCCTCGCGGGCGAGCCAGTCGGCCGCGAGCGCCGACCAAGCCCACCAGCTGCGCAGCGTCCCCGGGGCGGCGGAGGGCTCGCCGAGGCGGACGATGCGGAGGACGCCCCCGCCGGGGAGGGGCTCGCTCGCGTCGGCCTCGGGGCCGACGGTCAGGACGGTGACGCGGTGGCCGCGGCGGGCCAGGGCCCGGGCGAGCGTGTGCGTGCACGTGCCGATGCCGCCGCCGAAGTGCGGCGGGAACTCGTACGACACCAGCACCACGCGCATGGGATCGCCGTCACGCATCTCCACCTCCCACCCCCCCCACCCCTCACCTCCACCTCCCCCGCTCCCCCCATTCCCCCCATTTTCCCACAGGCATGAGCGGCCCGCCGCGATGGGCGGCGGTGGGGGGTAGGGGATCACTCCCGGTCCACGAACTCGGCCAGCAGGCGCACGCCCCAGCCGGTGGGGCCCTTGACGAAGCAGCCGTTGTCGCCATCGGTGGCGTGCACGCCGGCGATGTCCACGTGGGCCCAGGGGATCTTTTCGTCCACGAAGTAGCTCAGGAAGGCGGCGCCCTGGATGGGGTGGGCCTTGCGGTTGGGGTTGGAGTTGACGATGTCCGCGACGGGGGACTTCATCATGTCGCGGTACTCCCTGTCCATCGGCAGGCGCCACCAGCGCTCGCCGCTGGCGCCCATCGCCGCCTCGAGCCGGCCGCGGAGGGCGTCGTCCTCGCACCAGAGGCCGGCGAAGGTGCTCCCCAGGGCGGTGACCACGCCGCCGGTGAGCGTGGCGAGGTCGATGATGCAGGCGGGGTTCTCCTTCTCGCAGGCCCAGCAGAGGGCGTCGGCGAGGACGAGGCGGCCCTCGGCGTCGGTGTTGGTGACCTCGACGGTGACGCCGTTGCGGAAGCGGAGGATGTCGTCGGGGCGGTAGGCCTCGTCGCTGATGGAGTTCTCGGCGGCGGCGAGGAGGGCGACGACGGGCGTCCTGGGGCGGATGACGGTGGCGATGGCGTGCATGGCGCCCAGGACGGCGCAGCCGCCGTCCTTGTCGCGCTTCATGCCGACCATGCCGTTGTTGATCTTGAGGCTCAGGCCGCCGGTGTCGTAGGTCATGGTCTTGCCGACGAGGACGATGGGCCGGGCGCCCTTGCCCTGGGCGCCGCGCCCCCTGGCGGCGCGTCCCGCCTTGGGGCGGTACTCCAGGCGGATCAGGCAGGGGCCGTTCTCCGAGCCCTTGCCGACGTTCATCAGGCCGGTCATCCGCTCGTCGTCGAGGGCGGCGCCCTTGATCACCTTGCAAACCATCCCGGTCTCGCGGGCGAGGCGCTGGGCCTGCTGGGCCATCCACTCGGGGGTGGCGATGTTGGGGGGCGTCTCGCTGAGGGTGCGCGCGAAGTTCTGCGAGGCGGCGATGGCGACGCCGCGGGAGAGACCCTGCTCGAACTCGCGGCTCTCGCTGACGACCGTGAGGCGCGGCCGCGTGGGGCGGTCGGTCCCCTTGCCCTTGAACTGGTCGCAGACCCACCCGATCAGGCCGAGGCCCTCGCCGAAGCAGCGGCCGGAGTCCTCGACGTCCTTGCCGGCCGCGGCGACGGCGCCGGCGAGCTCGACGCGGGCCGACTCGGCCTTCAGGGAGGCGAGGCGGCGGCCGATCGTCCCGGCCAGTCCCCGCAGGTCGCCCGGGGTGAACTTGTCCTTGTCCCCCAGGCCGACGAGGAGGACGCGGCCGGAGCCGCTCTTGCCCCCGCCGGAAGGGAAGGCCTCGGCGATCTTGCCCGCTTCTCCGCTCCCCTCCGGCCGCTTCGCCGCGGCGGCGATCGACCCGTCGGCGTCCAGCGCCAGGGTGGCCTTGTCCAGGTTCTGCTTCGCAAAGCGGCCGACGACCAGGACCTCGGGCTTCGCGCGACCACCGACCTTCAGCGACTCGAACATCGACGACTCCTTGCCCCGCCCGCCCGGCAACACGGCTGAGAATGCCAAGTCTACCGCTCCCGGAGGGCCAAGCGCACGACCGGGGGAACGGGGAGGTCGCGGCACCCGCGCGAGCGGTGTTCCCATACCATCCCCCACCATGCCCCTGCGCCTGCACAACACGCTGACCCGCCGCACCGAGCCGCTGGTCCCGATCGACCCCGGGAACGTGACGTTCTACACCTGCGGGCCGACGGTGTACGACGATGCGCACATCGGGAACTTCCGGTCGTTCCTGGCCGCGGACGTGCTGCGGCGGTGGATCGAGAGCCCGCTGTGCGAGCTGACGGGGGCGGACGGCTCGCCGCTGCCTGGGCCGCGGCGGGTGACGCACGTGATGAACATCACCGACGTCGGGCACATGACTGACGACGAGGACCCGTCGGGGGCGGGCGAGGACAAGATGCAGCAGGCGGCGCGGCGGCTGCTGGAGGCGAAGAAGTCCGGGAAGCTGCCGCCGGGGGCGAAGATCGACCCCACCGACCCGTACGCGATCGCCGAGTTCTACGCGCAGCGGTTCCTCGAGGACGCGCGCATGCTGGGGCTGAAGGTCGCCATGGAGGCGGAAAAGGACGCGAGCCTGATGCCGCGGCCGACGCAGCGGATCGGGGCGATGATCGCGATGATCGAGCAGTTGATCGCCCGCGGGTGCGCGTACGCCGTCGGGGAGCCGGGGCGGCAGACGGTCTACTTCGACGTCCAGGCGTTCCCGAGGTACGGGCAGCTCAGCGGCAACACGCCGGACACGGTCCGCGCCGGGGCGGGGGGGCGGGTCAGCGACGCGGCGCAATCGGAGAAGAGGCACCCGGCGGACTTCATGCTGTGGAAGGCGGACCCGTCGCACGTGATGAAGTGGCCCAGCCCGTGGGGGGAGGGGTATCCGGGGTGGCACATCGAGTGCTCGGTGATGGCGCGGGAGCGGCTGGGGGACGAGATCGACCTGCACTCCGGGGGGGAGGACAACATCTTCCCGCACCACGAGTGCGAGATCGCCCAGTCGTGCTGCGCGACGGGGCGAGAGCTGTTCGCGCGGCACTGGTTCCACGCGCGGCACCTGTTCGTCGAGGGGGCGAAGATGTCCAAGAGCAAGGGGAACTTCTACACCGCGCGCGACCTGTTCGCCCGGGGGGTGGAGCCGGCCGCGCTGCGGCTGGAGCTGATCCGCACGCACTACCGCTCCAACGCCAACTTCACGATGCAGGGGCTGACGGACTCGGCGCGGATGGCCGACCGGTGGCGGCGCTTCACCGAGCACGCGGCGGGCGATCCGGCGGAGTCGCAGGCGGCCCGCGACGACGCCCGCGCGGCCTTCACGGAGGCGATGAACGACGACCTCAACGTCGCCGCGGCGATCGCGGAGGTCAACAAGTTCATCGGCGCGGTCCCGAGCCCCAGCCCGGCGGACGCGGAGCTGATGCGGCAGTTCGACCAGGTCCTGGCGGTGCTCGACCGGCCGCGGCTGGGGACGGCCAGGACGGAGATCGGCGTCTTCACCGGCGGGCTGGCCCCGGACCCGGCGGTGATCGCGAAGCTGGAGGAGCGCGCCGCGGCCCGGAAGGCGAAGGACTTCGCGCGCTCGGACGCGATCCGCGACGAGCTGCTGAAGATGGGGTACGCGATCAAGGACGTCGCGGGGGGGAAGGTCGAGGTGTCGCGGGCGTGAGGCGTTGGGGGCGTGGGGAAGTTCGATTGTTCACCACGGCGGGCACGGAGCGGTGGGGAAGATCCGTGCGCTCTCGTTGCATGCCTTGATTCGGCAGGGTTGGGTTTGAAGCGTGGCGGGAGGGGGCTGGGGAGCGATGCGGCGTCGGCGGCGGCTGGACGCGGCTTCTGTGTCTTGAAACCCCGTCTTGATTCTCCGTGCCCTCCGAGGTGAAACCTCTTACTCCACGGGCTTGCGATACCGGTCGCCGAGCATGAGCTCGCCGATGAGGTCGCTGACGTGGACGCCGTGGCGGTCCACGCCGTGGCCGGGGATGCCCAGGGGGGCGATGACGCCGTAGCCGAGACCCATGTGGATCAGGCCCCAGGCGGTGACCTCGGGGCTGAAGCGCTTGCTGACGCGCCCCGTCTCCTGGGCCTTGGTCACTTCCTCGACGAGGAAGGCGTGCAGTTTGGTGATGTGGCGGTGGAGGGCTTCGAGGATCTTGGGCTCCTCGACCTGGGTCATGGCCTGGATGATGACGCGGTAGACGCCCTTGCCCTTGCTGCCGACCATGGGGTTGGCGCGGATGAGCCGCTTGAGGCGCTCCGCGGGGTCGGGGGCGCTGCGGAGCTCGTGCTCCCAGAGGCTGATGGTGTCCTCGCTGGTGCGGTCGATCAGGGCGATGAACAGGTCCTGCTTGGTTTTGAAGTGGCGGTAGATGATCGGCTCGGTGACGCCGGCGGCGCGGGCGATCTGCGAGGTCGTCGCCCCGGAGTAGCCGTACTGCGCGAAGAGTTGAGCCGCGGTGTCCAGGAGTTGTTCGCGCCGTTTGGCCGCGGGAAGCCGGCTCATCGTCTCATCTCCCGCCCAAAGCCCGTCCACGCCCCCCGATCGTCGCGCATTATCCCCGTACGTCGTGTCACTAACTTAGTTTACACTCACTTTTGCCGCCCACCAAGTGGTTTCGTGAATCCATGCTCACCCCGCGCCGCCGTCACCACCGGCGCGGCCGGACTCCGGCGGCAGCGGGACGGGGTCGTAGCCGCCGCCCCCGAAGGGATGGCAGCGCAGCAGCCGCCGGAGGGTGAGCCACGTCCCGCGGAGCGGGCCGTGGAGTCGGTAGGCCTCGAGCGCGTAGTGGCTGCACGTCGGCGTGAACCGGCAGTGGCCGCCCATGATCGGCCCGAGGGTCATCTGGTACATGCGGATCAGCAGCACCATCGGGAGCGTGCTCAATCGGCGCGGCCAGCCTCCCCCCTCAGCCGGCATCGCCGCGCTCCTGCGCCCGCCGCCGGCGACGGGCCCACTCGCGATCGATCTCGCGGGCCAGCTCCGCGAGCGTCTTGCGGTACGTCGCCAGCCTCTGGGGCGGGTGGGGCCGGACGGTAACGACCAGGTCGTACCCCGGCGGGATGCCGCGGGCTTCGGCGTCCTCCGCCGATGAACCCGCTGCCGTCTCCGCCGCCGCCTGCTCGAGGCGGAAGGCCTCGCGGAGGAGCCGCTTGATCCGGTTGCGCACGACCGCACCGCCGACGTCCCTCCCGACGGAGAGCCCGAGGCGGGAGTGCCCGAGGCCGTTGGGGAGCCCGAAGACGGCGATGGGGCCGCGGGCCTTGCGGACCTTCGCGCCGTAGACGGCCTGGAACTCCCGGTTGTGCGAGAGGCGGTGACGGCGCCGGAACAGGGCCCGCGGCGCGGGCTGCCCGTTGGCGACGTTCTGCTGCGGGTCGGTGGTGGTCACGCCATGGAAGCGTAACCGCGGCGGGGGCGGGGAGGCGGGGGGAGGGGGGGCCTGATTACCGGCGCGAGGGGGGGAGGACCCCGATGAGGATGCACATCGCCCCCCCGACCAGCAGGGCGAGGCGCGACGTCTCGCCGGTGGCCCACCGGGCCAGGCGCGAATCGACCTTGACCCGGGGCGGGAAGTGCAGCGGCGGGGGCTCGAGGGCCGGGAAGACCGATGCGCTCCGGTGGGCCGGCTGGGCCACGGGGACGAGCGGCCTCCAGCCGGCGGGGACCCGGTTGAGCTGCTCCGCGGCGAGGGCGATGACCACCGCGGGGTCGGCCCGCTGGACGGCCTCGAGGTAGGCGGCGTGCCGCTCGATGCGTTCGACCCGGTGGCGTTCGATGGCCAGGGCCCGGTCGCGCTGCCAGCGGGCTTCTTCCAGGTCGTCGATGGCGGGGATCAGCACCGTGGCCGCGAGCACCGTGACCCCGGCGATGACGAAGAGCCACCCGGGGTCGAGGGGGATGAGCGGGATGCGGCGGGGGGGCGCCATGCACCCCTTATCGGCCCGCGCTGTGCGCCGGGTGGAACGACGCCGCGGGGTGGGTTGAGCGCGCCTGGTGCGCCGGTGCAGATTGTCGGGCAAGGGGTGCCGTCTGGGGGGCCCGGCGATGCCCCGCGGCGGGCGTGATGTCCGCGCCGGACGCGCGGCGGGGGCCGCGACGGCCGATTCCGGCTCGTATGGATACGCCACACGCCAGCCCGCCCCGGGGGGGCCGCACGGGCCCGGATGAGCGGCGAGCCCCACGCCGGGCCGTCCGGGGCGTGCGGTGCCGGGTCGCGGCCGTCGGCGGGTGGTTGTGGGCGGGGGCGGAGGTCATCGATTTTTCGACCAAGGGGGTGCGGCTGAGGACGCCGCTGGCGTGGGAGGCGGGGCAGACCCGCCGGATCCGCCTCGCCGCGGGGTCCGTGCGTCTGGAGGTGGAGGCCGCGTGCGTCTGGTCGCGGGTGGAGGACTGGCCGCGGTGGGACTGGATGGGCTCGGCCG
>JBIQJK010000018.1:0-41700 GCA_044507535.1 Planctomycetaceae bacterium
AGGGCCAAATTGGGAGGTGGGGGGGCGGGCGGGAGGGGGAGGCGGGTGATAGGCTGGGGGCCGGAATTGCCGATGGAGAGGGGGGCCGCGGGCGGGGAGAGGAGCGTGGGGAGGGGGAGGATTGGAGCATCGGATGGAGGCTCTCGAGAGGCTGCGCTCGCTGATCCGGGAGGTCCCGGACTTCCCCAAGCCCGGGATCATCTTCAAGGACTTCACGCCGCTGCTGCGCGACCCGTCGGGGCTGGCGCTGTCGGTGGAGCTGATGGCCAACCCGTACCGGGGCAAGTACGTGGACCTGGTGGTGGGGGCGGAGAGCCGCGGCTTCATCTTCGGGATCGCGCTGGCGCAGGCGCTCTCGGCGGGGTTCGTGCCGGTGCGCAAGCCGGGGAAGCTGCCGGCGAAGACGGCGAAGATGGAGTACGAGCTGGAGTACGGGAAGGACTCGCTGGAGATCCACGTGGACGCGGTGCGGCCGGGGCAGCGGGTGCTGCTGGTGGACGACCTGCTGGCGACGGGGGGGACGATGCAGGCGTGCTGCGAGCTGGTCAGCGGGATGCAGGCCGAGATCGTGGGGATCACGGTGCTGATCGAGCTGGGGTTCCTGGAGGGGAGGGCGAAGCTGCGGAAGTATGGGGAGGTGCACTCGGTGCTGAGGTACTGAGCGGGGGCTCGGGGGCGGCCGGGGAACGGGGCCGGGGAAGGGGGGCGACCGGCCCTGCCGCCGGTCGTATGCTGCGCACATGAGCAAGCGCGTGCGCGTGTGGCTCGTGGCGGCGGCGTGCGCGGCCTTGGCGATCTGCCGGGCCTTGCCGGCGCTCGGGCAGGTGGCCGACGAGGGCGCGCGGAACCTCAACGACTTGCCGTACAGGGACCTCGAGATCGAGGAGATGCGGCGGGTGTGCGCCACAACGGCGGGGGAGAACGCCGAGATCGACCGGTTGCTGCTGGAGTGGAAGGCGGAGCTCGACCCGCTGCAGGCGCAGGCGGAGGCGGAGTTCGCCGCGTACCGGGCCGCGCCGGCCGAGCGGCGCAAGCGGGACGCGAGGGAGCGCGTGCTCAAGAGCCGGCGCGAGCTGGTGCAGCGGCAGGAGGCGATCGACACACGCTGCACGCGGCGACTCGCGCAGTGCCTCGACCGCGAAGGGGAGCTCCGGTGGGCGAAGTTCGAGCGGTGGCAGCGCCGGTTCCGCATCATGGGGAAGCAGGAGCGGGAGTACTCCGCCGAGGGGGTCGATGTGCTCGCGCTCGTGGAGGCGTTCGGCCTGACGGAGGAGGGGCGGGGGCCGGCCGCGGCGGTGCTGGCCGCGTACGAGCGGGGGCTGGCGCTCAAGGAGAGCTTTGAGCGGGCGAGTTGCGTCGGAGCCTACGGGCCCATGGAGGTCTCGCTGGCGATCCTGGCTGCCGCCGAGACGCCCGGGCTGGATGAGCCAACGCGGGCGAGGCTCGCCAGGCTTGCGGAGGAGTGGGCCGCGCAGGACAAGCCCTACGAGCGGCTGATCGCGGAGATGTGGAGGCGGTTCGAGCGGGTGCAGCTCGAGGAGATAAATGCGGAGCGAGCCGAGTGGGACCGGCTGCGCCTGGAGCGGCACGAGAGGCGGACAAGGACGCCGGAGGCGATGCGCGAGGTCATCAGCGACCGGCTGTGGGAAGAGATGTGTGCCGCGGCGGGGCGACGCATGGCCGTGTGGCGGCGGGAGCGGGTGCGGTAGCGCCGATCAAAGACTTCGCCGCCAAGCTCGCTTCCCGCGGCTCGGGCGCACCCGCCGTGGTCGGCACGATGCCGGGGAGGGTCGGCGCCGCTCCCGGACTTTGGCGGCCCAGCGAGCGGAATCAGACCGAATCGCGGCCGGTTACCGCTGATCGATCGGGACGTACTTCACGTTGTGCGGCCCGACGTAGTTGGCCGTCGGGCGGTAGAGGCGGTTGCCGTCGAGCTGCTCGAGGACGTGGCCGGCCCAGCCGCCGATGCGGCTCATGGCGAACATGGGGGTGAAGAGGTCGAGCTGCAGGCCGATGCAGTGGTAGGTGGTGGCGGAGTAGAAGTCGACGTTGGGGTAGATCCCCTTGGCGGCGACGGCCTTCTCCATGACCTGCTCGATGCGGTTGGACTTCTCGTAGAGGGCCTGGTTGCCGGTGTCCTCGGCGAGCTGCTTGGCGAGGGTCTTGAGGAAGGTGGCGCGGGGGTCGTAGGCCTTGTAGACGCGGTGGCCGAAGCCCATGATCTTCTCTTTCCGCTCGAGCTTGCCGGTGACGTAGGGCTCGACGGCGTCGACCGAGGGGATCTCGTTGAGCATGACCATGACGCCCTCGTTGGCGCCGCCGTGCAGCGGGCCGCGGAGGGAGCCGATGGCGCCGGTGAGGGCGGAGTACATGTCGCTGAGGGTGGAGATGATGACCCGGGCGGCGAAGGTGGAGTTGTTGAGGCCGTGGTCGGCGTGGAGGATCATGCAGACGTCGAAGGCGCGGGCCATCGTCTCGGTGGGCTCCTTGCCGTTGAGCATGTAGAGGAAGTTCTGCGCGAAGGAGAGGTCCTTGCGGGGCTCGACGAGGGGGAGGCCGCGGCGGTAGCGGTCGAAGTAGGCGACGATGGTGGGGGTCTGGCCGAGGATGTTCAGGGCCTTGGCGCGGGCGGAGGGGATGTCGTTGGCGTCGGGGTCGGGGTCGTGCAGGGCCAGGGACGAGACCATCGTCCGCAGCACGTGCATCGGCTTGGCGTCCTTGGGCAGCGAGGTGATGAGGTCGACGACGGCCTTGGGGAGGGTGTAGCGATCGCGGAGGTCGGCGGAGAAGGCGGCCAGCTCGTTCTTCTTCGGCAGCGCGCCGTTCCAGAGGAGGTAGACGGTCTCCTCGAAGGTCGAGTTGCGGGCGAGGTCGTCGATGGGGATGCCGACGTACTCGAGGATGCCCTTCTCGCCGTCGATGAAGGACATGCGGGTATCGGCGGCAACAACTCCTTCGAGGCCCTTGGCGGCGGTGGTCATGCTTCTCGCTCTTCGTGAGGATGATGTGGAGGTTCGGTCGGTGAACGACGTCGGCCCTTCCCGGGCGCGCCCGCCCGGCGAGGGGCGGACGCCGCGCCGGCGGACGCGGGGCTGGGACTATAGGGAATCGCTCCGGGCCACGCAACGGCGGCCGGTGGGATGGGGTGGAGGGCCGGCCGCGACTACCATCGGGGCATGCTGATCCCCCTGGGGACGGACCGGCCGCTGCGCCGGCCGACCGTGGTCAATCACGTCCTGATCGCGCTCAACGTGGTCGTCGCGCTGGCGATGATCGCGCTGGAGCGGGCCGACCCGGGGGCGGCGGAGGGGATCGTGCGCCGGCTGTGGCTGGCGCGGGGGGACCTGACGCCGTGGGGGTTCGTGACCTACGCCTTCCTGCACGGCGGGGCGCTGCACCTGCTCGGGAACATGGTGACCCTGTGGGTCTTCGGGGCCAACGTCGAGGACAAGCTGGGGCGGGCGGGGTACCTGGGCCTGTACCTGGGGGGGGCGGTGATCGCGGGCTCCGCGCACATCGCCTTCGAGTCGGCGGCGGTGATCGGGGCCTCCGGGGCGGTCGCGGCGGTGACGGGGGCGTACCTGGTGCTCTTCCCGCGGACGATGATCCGGTGCCTGGTGATCTTCTTCGTCATCGGGCTGTTCTGGATCCGGGCGTGGTGGTTCATCGCCTTCGCGGTGGCGAAGGACCTGTTCTGGCTGGCGAGCGCGACGCAGATCGTCGGGTCCGACGGGGTGCGTGTCGCCGACGGGGTGGCGCGGATGGCGCACATCGGCGGGTACGCCTTCGGGGCGGGGGTCAGCGCGGCGCTGCTGTGGGGGAAGGTGCTCGCCCGCGAGCCGTTCGACCTGTTCACCATCGCCCGGCAGGCGGGCCGCCGGCGGGCAATCCGCGAGGCGGCGCTGGAGGCGGAGCGGAGGGTGCAGCGCAAGATGTCGCCCCGGCGGGCCGAGGATGAGGCGCGCGCGGAGGCGATGGCGACGGCCAGGGCGGGGGTCGCGTCGATGCTCTCCCGCGGCGACCTCGCCGGGGCGGCGGAGGGGTACCGGCGGCTGCTCTCGGACTATGGCGACCTGCCGGGGGCGGCGACGCTCAGCCGGCAGCACCTGTACGACCTGGCGAACCACCTCTTCCAGGAGGGGAACCACCAGCTCGCGATCGAGGCGTACGACCGGTTCCTCGAAGCGTACCCGCGCGACCGGCACGCCCCCAGTGTGCGGCTGATGGTTGCGCTGATCAACGCCCGGTACCTCAACGACCCCATCCGGGCCAAGCAGGTCCTCGCCGGGCTGGACAGCGAGCTCGACGACGACCGGGAGAAGGAGCTGGCGAGGGAGCTGGTGGCCGAGCTGGCGTAGATCGATGGAGGGAGGGGCGCGGGGGAAGGCGGTGGAGGGGCAGGAGGCAGGGCATGGCGCGCTACGGACGGACACGCGTGTGCGTGTACGCGGTGAGGTCGGAGGAGGAGGCGATCGCGGCCGGGGAGGCCGGGGCCGACGCCGTGGGGTTCATCTTCAACCCCAAGAGCTCGCGGTACATCAACCCGGAGGAGGCGTGGGAGGTCGCCTCGCTGCTGCCGCCGCTGCTCTCCACCGTCGGGATCTTCGAGAACGCGAGCGTGGAGAAGTTCAGCCAGGTGGAGGAGGTCTTCCCGACCGACTACACGCAGCTGCACGGGGATGAGTCCGTCGAGACGGTCCGGCAGTGCGGGCCGCGGGTGATCAAGACGGTCCGATTCGGCACGGAGACGTTCGAGGACCAGCTCCGCCGGTGGGACGAGCTCGACGAGGTGGACGCGATGCTGGTGGCGATGGGGGACGGGTCGGTCGAGCACCCGCCCGCGCTGGGGGCGGTCGCGGCGGCGGCGGGGGGGCTGGTCAAGCCGGTGCTGATCGGCGGGGGGATCACCGCGGCCAACGTCGCGGGGGTGATCCGGGGGGTGCAGCCGTGGGCCGTCGTCGTCTCCGCGGGGGTCGAGGACGAGAGCGGGAGCAAGTCGCCGGCGAAGATGCTGGAGCTGGTCAGGGCCGTGCGGGAGGCTGATGCGGCGGGGTCGTAGGGCCGGGGCGCTTTCCACACTTCCCCGACCGATTTCGTCTGCGTGATCGACGCAACGACTCGACGTGGGACGCTTCCTGCGCGGGGGATGCGCCGGATGAACATGCCACCTCCATCTCGCGTGCACCAACATCGGCAGCCGTCGCTCGACCCTGAGTGACCGCAGGGGCTCGGGCGGCTTCGCCAGCCTTTGCGACGGCGCCCCGGATTCCGGACCCTGTCTCCGGCGGCGCCTTCATCGACCCGCCGAAGCAGTCGGGGCCGATCCGGGGCTTGCGATTCAGAGCAGGGCGGCGATCCGCTCCGTGACCTCGGCGATGGTCAGGGCGCTGGTCTCGATGATGTGGTCGGCGAGGGAGAGGTAGAGGGGATCGCGCCGGGCGAGGACGATGTCGATCTCGGCGAGGGGGTCGGCGCCGGTGAGCGGGGGGCGCAGGGAGGGGTCGGCCGCGGCGAGGCGGTCGCGGAGGACCTCGGCGGGGGCGCGGAGGTAGATGAGCACGGCGGCGCGGTCCTTGGCCGCGGTGCGGAGGAGCTCGGCGGCCCCGGGGGCGGTCGGCGTGCCGCCGCCGAGGGAGACGACCTGGCCGGGGACGGCGAGGACCCGGCGCAGGGCGGCGGTTTCGGCGAGGCGGAAGGCGGCGACGCCTCGGAGCTGCCAAGCCTCGGCGACGGTCGGCGCCTCGAGGATGGCGCAGGTGGTGTCGTCGAGATCGACGAAGGGGCTTCCGAGGGAGGCGGCGAGGGCCGCGCCGACGGAGGACTTCCCGGACCCTCGCAGGCCGATGAGCACCACATTGGGGGCAGGGGGTGAACTGGGCAGGTCGGCAGGCGTCATGGCGCTTGGGGGCCGCGGAGCTGCAATCGGGCGGGCGGGGCGGGGGTAAGGGGTTAGGGCGTCAAAGTCAATACGTCACGGTCCGGGTTGCGGATGGCGGGGATGGATAGAAGGGATGCAAAAGGGTGGCGGGCGGCGCCCGGTGCGGGGCGCCGAGCGGCTTGGTGCGCGGGGCGGGGCGACGGGGCGCGGGTTGGATTCGGACCCCGGTTGCCGCGGGCGCATCCGGCTCCGAGCGTCGCGGGCCGGAGCGGGAGCGACAGATTGTGCAGGATTTGGCCGTCTATCGCAATGGCCGTATTGCACAAAATTCGCGGAAGGGCGTGGAATGTGAGTTTGGGCCGGCCGGGGGCGTGGCGGGGTGGGCGCGCATGAGAAGATAGGGACATTGCGGCCCATCCGTCGGGATGGGGGGCAATGTCCGGGCGCGACCCCGAGAGCGGTCCGGGCGATCAGGCGCGGGACATGTAGGAGCCGTCGGCGGTGGCCACCTTGATGGTCTCGCCGATCTCGATGAAGTCCGGGACGCGGGTCACCAGGCCGGTCTCGAGGGTGGCCTCCTTCATCACATTGGTGACGGTGGCCTTCTTGATGCCGGGGGTGGTGTCCGTGATGGTCAGCTCGACGGCGGGGGGGAGCTCGATGGAGATCGGGTTCCCGTCGTACATGATGACGATCGTCTGGCTGTTGGGGCGGAGGAACTTCAGGGCGTCGCCGAGGACCTTCTCCGGGATGACCATCTGGTCGTAGGTCTCGATGTCCATGAAGGTCGCGCCGGTGTTGTCGGAGTAGAGGTACTCCATGGTCCGGCGGTCGAGGTCGATCACCTCGACGTCGTCGGAGGAGCTCAGGCGCTTCTCGATGATCTGCCCGGTGGTGACGTTCTTGATCTTGATCTGGATGAAGGCGCGGAGGTTGCCGGGGGTCCGGTGCTCGAAGTTCGTGATGACCCAGAGCTTGTTGTCGATCTTGACGCCGTAGCCGGGGCGGAGTTCGGTTGCCTTCATTTCTGGTATCCTGCGGTGCGGGGGTCGGGGCCGCGGGGATCGCGGCCGGGTTCTCGGGGAGCCACGGAGGCCGGATTTACGTTCGGGATAAGGGGGACAATCGTATGCCCCAGAGTACGGACGGCAACGGACGGGTGGCGTTTGGTCTTTCCAGGCGGGAGTTCCTGGCGCTGGGGGCGGCTGGCGCGCTGGTCGCGGCCGTGCCGGGGCGGGCGCTCGGGGCCGGCGGGCGGGTCCCGCTGACGTATTTCCGGTGGATCCCGCTCGGCGAACCGCCCAAGCGAACGCCGCCGCCGGGGGGAACGTGGAGCGACGTCAACGCCGCCATCGGGGAGGGGGGCAACTCGCTGGTGGCGGCGAAGAACGGCGCCTCGCTCCTCGTGGACACCAAGAACGCCCCGTTCGGCCGGATCCTTGCGACCCAGGAGCCCGGGGCGGTCGGGGCGGACTTCAGCCGCGACCTCAACCGCCTGGTGATCAACACCCACCACCACGCCGACCACACCGGCGGGAACTGGGCGTTCACGGGCCGGGTGCCGGTGCTGGCCCACGAGGCGGCCAGGGACCGGGTCCGGGCGCAGCTGCAGCGGTACATCGACATCGGGCCGGCGACGGTGCGGCGGCTGGAGGCGAGCGAGAGTCCGCGGGACAAGTTGCTGGGGCTGGAGGCGGCCAGGGAGTACCTGGAGCGGGCCGAGACGCTGACCGCGGCGGACTTCGAGCCGACCCGGACGGTGTCGAAGCCGTTCGAGAGCTTCAACGTGGGGGAGATCGAGGTCGAGGTGCACCACTTCGGCGCGGGGCACACGGATAACGACCTTGTCGTCCGTTTGCCGCGGTACAACGTGGTGCACGCGGGAGATTTGCTCTTCCACAAGGTGTGGCCGTTCATCGACCGCGGGGCGGGGGCGACGACGCAGGGGTGGGTGCGGTCGCTGGAAGGGGTGATCGGGCTGTGCGACCGGAAGACGATCGTCGTCCCCGGACATGGGGAGGTAACGGACGTTTCCGGCCTGCGGGAGCAGATCAAGGTCCTCCGCGCGATGCGGGAGGCGGTCGGGGAGGCGATCCGCCGGGGGGCCGGCCGCGAAGAGATCACGCGGTTGCCCATGTCGGAGTTCAAGGGCTACGGTGAGGACCGCCGGCGCGGGATGGCCCTGCGCGCGGTGTACGACGAGATCACCAGCGAGGACGCCGAGTAGCCTCCTCGGGCGTGTGCGTGCGGCGGCGGAAGCGGGGGTGGGGTGATGGTCTGCGCGGAGGCGCGGGCCCGCGGCGGAGGGACGGCGGGGAGAGGAATCGCCAGATGGACGAGGCGGGTGCAGCGGCGTCGCGTGTGCATCGGATTGTTCGTGAGGCCGCGGCGGCGCCGGAGAGCGAGCGGGGGGCGCTGCTCGACCGCGTGTGCGGGGGAGATGCTGCGCTGCGCGCGGCGGTGGAGGCGGGGCTGCGGGAGGTGAGCAGCGGGGGGGATGGGGCGGGGGCGGGCGCGCCCACGGCGTCGCTCGCGCCGGGGGAGTCGGAGCGGGAGACGGCGGCCGGCGCGGCGGGGCGGCGGGTCGGGCCGGGGGCGTACGTGGGGCCGTACCGGCTGCTGCAGATGCTCGGCGAGGGCGGATTCGGGGAGGTGCACCTGGCGGAGCAGGAGCGGCCGGTGCGCCGGCGGGTGGCGGTGAAGATCATCAAGCCGGGGATGGACACCCGCGCGGTCATCGCCCGATTCGAGGCGGAGCGGCAGGCGCTGGCGGTGATGGACCATCCCAACGTCGCCAAGGTCTTCGACGCGGGGAGCACGGAGGCGGGGCGGCCGTACTTCGTGATGGAGTACGTGCAGGGGGAGCCGATCACGGCCTACTGCGACCGGCACATGCTGACGCTGCGGCAGCGGCTGGAGCTGTTCATCCCGGTGTGCGAGGCGGTGCAGCACTCGCACATGAAGGGGATCATCCACCGGGACCTCAAGCCCAGCAACATCCTCGTGACCGTGGTGGACGACCGGCCGGTGCCGAAGGTGATCGACTTCGGGATCGCCAAGGCGGTCTCGTCGCGCCTGACGGAGCGGACGGTCTTCACGGAGCACGGGGTGCTGATCGGCACGCCGGAGTACATGAGCCCGGAGCAGGCGGAGGTGGGCTCGGCGGACATCGACACGCGGAGCGACGTGTACTCGCTGGGGGTGGTGCTGTACGAGCTGCTGACGGGCGCTGCGCCGTTCGACTCGCAGGAGCTGCGCCGCGCCGCCTACGCGCGGATCCAGCAGATCATCCGCGAGGTCGAGCCGCCGCGGCCGAGCACGCGGCTGACGAGCCTGGGGGCCGAGGGTGCCGCGGTGGCGGACCGGCGGCGGACGCGGCTGGACGAGCTGGCGCGGGAGCTGAGGTCGGAGCTGGAGTGGATCCCGCTCAAGGCGATGCGCAAGGACCGGGCCCAGCGGTACCGCAGCGCGATGGAGCTGGCCGACGACGTCCGGAACTACCTGGCGGGCCGGCCGCTCGCGGCGGGGCCGGAGTCGGCGGCGTACCGGGTGCGGAAGTTCGTCCGTCGCCACCGCGCGCCCGCGGCGGCGGGCGCGGCGATCGCGGCGTCGCTGGTGCTGGGTGTGGTGGGGATCTCCTGGGGGCTGGTGCGGGAGCGCGGCCTCCGGGCCGCGGCGGATGAGCAGCGCGAGCGGGCCGAGGCCGCGGAGCGGTCGGCGACGGCGCGGCTCAACGAGTCGATGACGGTGCAGGGGTTCCTGCGCGACATGCTCGAATCGGTCGATCCGGAGAAGGCCGGCGGGCGCGAGGTGACGGTGCGGGAGATCCTCGACGCCGCGGCGGAGCGGGTCGGCTCCGCGCTGGGGGATCAGCCGCTCGTGGAGGCGACGCTCCGGCAGACGCTGGGGGCGGCGTACCACCAGCTCGGCCGGTTCAGCGAGGCCGAGACGCACCTGCGGCGGGCGGTGGGGCTCCGGACCTCGCTGCTCGGCGAGCGGGACGTGGAGACGCTCGATTCGCTCAACGCGCTGGGGGCGACGCTCCTGAGCGGCGACAAAGCGGACGAGGCGGCCGGGTTCCTGAAACGCGCGATGGAGGGCCGCCGGGCCGTGCTCGGGCCGGCGGACCCGGCGACCCTCGAATCGCAGAGCCTCGCCGGATTCGCGATCCAGCTCATGGGGCGGCCGGAGGAGGCGGAGCCGATCTACCGGGAGACCCTCGCCGCGCAGCGCGAGCACGTCGGCCCCGGCGAGAAGTCGACCCTCGAGACGATGGCGAGCTTGGCGGACGTGCTGCAGGACCTCGGTCGGCTCGAGGAGGCCGAGGCGGTCGCGCGCGAGCTGGTGGAGACGGCAACCGCGTCGCTGGGGGAGGAGAGCGCCTCGGCGATGATGGGGATGAGCATCCTCGGCTCGATCCTAGAGAACCGCGGCAAGTTCGCGGAGGCGGTGGAGGTGGGGCGGCGGGTGCTGGCGCTGAAGACGAAGGTCTACGGCGAGGACCACTACCAGACGTTCCAGAGCGTCAACTCGCTGGCTCTGGCGCTGCAGGCGGTGAAGGCGTACGACGAGGAGGTCGCGCTGCTGGCGCGGGCGGTCGAGCTGGCGGAGCGATCCCTGGGGCCGGAGCACGAGGCGACGCTCACCTACACGGCGAACCTGGGCCGCGCCGAGCAGCTCCGCGGCAACCTCGACGAGGCGGAGGCGATGATCCGGCGCGTCTACGAGATGCGCCGGCGGCTGCACGGCCCCGCGGCGCAGGGGACGCTCATCGTGCAGAACAACCTCGGCCTGCTGCTGCTGGACCGCAACAAGCCGCAGGAGGCCGAGCCGCTGTTCCGCGACATGGTCGCCGGGATCGACCAGCTCCTGCCGGAGGGGCACTGGATGCGCTCGGCCGCGAGGGCGAGCCTGGGGAACTGCCTGCTGGACCTCGGGCGGTACGAGGAGGCGGAGCGGGTGATCACGGAGGCGTACGAGGGGCTGAAGGCCTCGCTCGGCGAGGGGCACCAGCGGGCGCACCTGGCCGCGGGCTCGCTCGCGGACGTGTACAAGGCATGGGGGAAGCCGGAGCTGGAGGCGAAGTGGCGGGGGCTCGCGACGCCGGCGCCGTAGGCCGCGGAGCCCGGGGCCGTCACTCGCTGATCGGGTTGCCGCGCACGTCCACGAACTCCGGCGCCGGGAGGTCGAGGCCCTTGATCTGCTCGAGGATCAGCGACCGGTCGCCGACGAGCACCAGCACGGACCGCTCGAGTGGGACCGCCGCCCCGGCGAGGGCGTTGAGGTCCGCGGCCGATGCTTCGGCCGCGGCGGCGAGGTCCGAGGCGGCGGCCTCCAGCGGGAGCCCGTCGGCGATGAGCCCGCCGGCGCGGGCGATCGTGCCGCCGGGCGTGCCGTAGACGCTCATCATGTCGTTGCGGACCGTCTCGCGGGCCTTGGCCGCCTCGTCGTCGGAGATGTCGCCGGTGCGGATGCGGGTCAGCTCGTGCAGGAACTCTCTGAGCGCCTCGCCGGTGACCTCCGCCTGCACCGAGGTGCGGGCGGTGAAGGCGCCGATGTTCCGCGAGAGGCCGAAGCGGGAGCCGGCGCCGTAGGTGTAGCCGCGCTCCTCGCGGAGGTTCTGGTTGAGGCGGCTGGTGAACGACCCGCCCAGGATGGTGTTGAGCAGGCGCAGGGCGACGCGCTGCGGCGAGGCGGCGGTGGGGGCGGGGGCCGCGAGGGCGATCACCGTCTGCACCGCCCCGGGCCGGTCCACGATCAGCAGCCGCATCGAGTCCGCCGGCCGGGTCGAGGCGTCGGCCTTGCCGAGGGCGACGCCGGAGGCCGCGGACCACGAGCCGAAGGCCGCCTCCAGCGCGGGCCTGGCTTCCTCGGCGGTAATGTCGCCGGCGATCAGGAGGGTGGTGAACTCGGGGCGGAGCAGGAGGGAGTGGGCATTGCGGACGTCGCCCAAGCTCAGGCCGGCGATGGTCTCGGGCGTGCCCGTCGCGGGGAGGCCGTAGGGGCTCGACTCGCTCATGAGCGCCCGCATCGCGACCCGCCCCGCGACGAGGGATGGCTCATAGTCCTGCTGCGCGAGGGCCTCGAGCCGGTTCATCTTGACCCGCTCGAAGTCCTCCGGCGCGAAGCGAGGCCGCAGCAGGGCGTCGGCGACGAGCCTCGCCGCGGGATCGAAGTTCCGCGCCAGCACGGAGAGCCCCGCGGTCATGGCGTCGTGCCCCGCGGAGGCTGCGAACTCGGCGCCGAGCGATTGCAGGGCCTGGCTGAACTCGACGTTCGTGAGGTCCTGCGTCCCCTCGCTGAGCATCTCCGCCATCAGCGAGGCCCGGCCGGCCTGCTGCGGCGGGTCCACCGGCACGCCGCCGGTCACGACCGCGGCCAGGCTGACGATGGGCAGGTTGGCGTCGCGCCAGAGGTGGACGGTGACGCCGTTGGAGAGCTCGAAGGTCTCCGGCTGGGGCGGGATGAACTCGCCGGTCGGGAGGTCCGCGGGGCGCGTGTCGCGGGCGGAGGGCTCGCGGCCGGGCTCCTCGGGGAGGACCGTGGTGATCAGGCGCGAGTCGGGCGTCAGGACCCGCTTTGTCCAGTCCTGCAGCCGCTCGGGGGTGACGCCGCGGTAGCGCTCCAGGTCGCGCTGGAGGGAGTTCGGGTTGCCGAGGTAGAACTCGTACTCGTTGAGCTTGTCCGCGCGGGCCTCGATGCTCTGGAGGGAGGAGACGAGCTCCATCTCCCGCGTCGCCTGCCGCTGCCGCAGTTCATCCGGCGTCGGGCCCTCCTCGATGAGCCGTGCGAGTTCTTCATCCACCGCGGCCTCGATGGCGCGGAGGTCGGCGCCGGGCCTGGCGTGCACGACGATCCAGAAGAGGCTGGAGAGCTGCGCCGAGGCCTGGTAGGCCGCGACCGCGACGGCGGTCTGGTCCTCGAGAACGAGGCGGCGCTCGAGCCGGCTGCTCGGGCCGTCGGCGAGGATGGCCGCGAGCAGGTCCATCTCGGCGTCGCCGTCGGCGTAGAAGGCGGGGCTGTGGTACACGAAGGAGAGCTGCGGGAGCTGGACCTTGTCGAGCATCGTCCAGCGGACGACCGAGCCGAGCCGCGGGACGGCCCCGGCCGCCCCCGGGGCGGACGGCGGGGTGGGCGGGGCGGCCGGGCGGCGCGGCGGCGGGGAGCCGGCGGGAAGGTCGCCGAAGAGGTCCTCGATCAGCGGCTTGATGGCGGCCGGGTCGAAGTCGCCGGCGACGACGAGGGAGGCGTTGGCGGGGACGTAGAAGGTCGCGAAGAAGTCCTTGACGTCGTGCACCGTCGCGGCCTCGAGGTCCTCGTGCGTGCCGTAGACGGCGTTGTGGTAGGGGTGGTCCTCCGGGTACATGAAGCGGTAGGTCATCTCGTAGGCGCGGCCGTAGGGGGTGTTCTCGACGTTCTGCCGGATCTCGTTGCGGACCACGTCGCGCTGCGCATCGAGCTTGGCCTGGTCCATCGCCGGGCCCATGTCCTCGAGGCGGTCGGCGTCGAGCCACAGGAGCGTCGGCAGCAGCGACGCCGGGCCGGAGGAGTAGTAGTTGGTCCGGTCGAGGCTCGTCGAGGCGTTGTTCGACCCGCCGCCGGCCTCCATGATCTGGTCGAAACCGCCGCCGGGGACGCGGCGGGTGCCCATGAACATGAGGTGCTCGTAGAGGTGGGCGAAGCCGGAGCGGCCGGGGGGCTCGTTCTGGGCGCCGACGCGGTACCAGATGTTGATCGTCGCGACGGGGATGGAGTGGTCCTCGTGGAGGATCACGGTCAGCCCGTTGTCGAGCGTGTACTTCTCGTGCCGGAGGGACTGGGCGAGGGCGGGCGGGGCGAGCAGGACGGCCCCGAGCAGCAGCAGCCGGAGGGCGAGGTCGCGCAGCGTGATCATGTGATGGCTTCCCGGTGAGAACCGGGGAAGCGTACGCCGCCGCGGCCGACGCCTCGCCCCCGCTGGAGTCGCGCCGGGGGAGGGGGGGCTTACTCGATGCTGACGGTCAGCTCGGCCCTCGACGCGGGGGCCTCGGCCTGGATGTGCAGCCGCTGCGCCCGGTGGGTGGACCAGTCGGCGACGGCCAGGTCCGGGTCGGTCGGGTCGCCCGCGTGGACGCGGATGACGTCGTAGGTGTTGTTCCGCTGCGCCGGGGTGAAGCCCGCGCCGCGGATGAGCCGGCAGAGGACGGCCTCGTCGAGGCAGTACGTCGTCCCCGCGCTGGAGACGACGTTCTCCTCCATCATCACGCTGCCCATGTCGTTGGCGCCGTAGGCGAGGGCGACCTGGCCGATGTGCGGGCCCATGGTGACCCAGCTGGCGCCGATGGAGTAGATGTTGTCCAGGAAGAGCCTCGCCACCGCCTGCGTCCGCAGGTACTCGCTGGCGCCGGCCATGCGCACGCGCCGGCCGAACTCCGGGTGCGCCCTGGGGTCGCCGGAGCCGTCGAGCCGGGCCACCACGTCGCCGGGGAACTCCCGGCCGAGCTCCTCGGGGATGGCGCCCCAGTCCTTGACGCGTCCCAGCGGCGTGTTCTCGCGCTGGAAGGGCCAGGTGATGAACGCCTTGTAATGCCCCGTCGGCCGGCCTTCGCGCTCGCGGGCCTCGCGCAGGGCGCGGTCCTGCCACTGGCGAACCAGGTGCAGGTGGTGGACGCGGTCGGCGTATCCCTCGATGTGGCCGAACATCATCGTCGCGCTGGTAAACATCCCCAGCGTGTGCGCGACGTACATCGTCGTCAGCCACGCCTGGGCGTCGCACTTGCCCAGGCCGATCTTGCGGCGCACCGGGTGGGCGAAGATCTCCCCGCCGCCGCCGGGGAGCGAGTCGAGCCCGGCGTCGCGGAGCCGCACCATCACCCAGCGGATCTTCTCCTCCAGGGTCGCCCCCGGCGGGTCGAAGAAGCGGACGAACTCGATGAACTCCGGCGGGCTGAAGGCGTGCACGTGCACGCCGGGGAACTTCTCCTTGATCCCCCGCAGCAGGCCCTCGTACCACGACAGCGGCAGGGCCGGGTTCATCCCCCCCTGCATCAGGATCTGCGTCCCGCCGATGGCCACCAGCTCGGCGATCTTCTCGTGGATCTGCGCCGGCTCGAGGGTGTAGGCGTCGTGGTCGTCCCCGTCGCGCCGGAAGGCGCAGAAGGTGCACTTGGCCGAGCAGACGTTCGTGTAGTTGATGTTCCGGTCGATGATGTAGGTTCGGAGACGGTCGCCGTGCAGGCGCCGGCAGCGGGCGTCGGCGTAGCGGCCCAGCGTCGGCAGGGGGGCGGCGCGGAGCAGGTCGAGCCCCTGCTCGGGCGTCAGCCTCGCCTCTCCCGCGGCGACGGCGGCGAGCAGGCCGCGGTCGGTCGCGTCGAGGTGCGGGTGTTCCGGGGGCGGTCGGAAGATCGCGCTCATGGGCTGGGCCCATCCTTCAAGAGAGTTCTCGGGCGTTGCCGGCGCGGTGGGGCCGGCACGGGCGGTGGGGGAGGGGCGGGAGTTGTTCGGAGTTTTCAGGAAGCAGTGAAAGTATACCGGCGAGGGGGGCGGGCGGCGTGCGCGCCGAGCCCGGCGGCGCGGTTTCCGGTCGAGCGGGGGTGCAGTGGCGAGGGTATCGGTCCGATGGAGGAGGTGACGAACAGCACCGCGCCCCCGTGGCGCGGGCGTCGGTCACATGGAGCGGCACGGAGTGAGCGATGGCCGGTAAGCCCCACGTCTCCGCGGCGATCGTGCAACTGCGGCGCTGGATCAGCGCGGCCGCGGCGGTGCTGTGTCTGTGCCTGGGGGCGCAGCTGCTGATCTTCGGGTTCGTCCACTACACCGACGTCCGTTGGACGACCATCAAGGCCGAGCCCAAGGACCGCCCGCTGATGGTGGTCGAGGGGCCGGCGGAGGCGGCCGCGTCGGGCGGCGGCCCGGTGCGCGTCTCGGCGCAGGAGGCCCGGGCCAAGTCCGTCCGGGAGGCGGCGCTGGGGGAGAGCCACGCCGCGGACCTGAACATGGACATCAACCGCGTGCTGACCGGCGTGGACCGGGTCATGCGCGTCGGGTGCGAGCTGGCCACCACCTTCGGCATCATCGCCGTGATCTCGCTGGTGGTCCTGACCTGCCTGGGCGTCGTCGTCGCCGGCGGCGGGGCGGTTCCGGGCGTAGAGAAGGCGGTGACGGCGTGCGCGTGGTCGTGCATCCTCGCGGGGATCTGCATGCCGCTGCGCGATGCGCTCCCGTCGCTCCCGTTCCCCGGCGTGCTCGCGGGGTACGACAGCATGGTCGTGGCGAGCGAGGCGGCCTCGGCCGGCCGGCGCGGCGAGGGGGGGCTGCTGGGGCTGTACGTCGTGCTGCCGGCGCTCGCGCTGGCGTGCTCGGCGCTGGTCCGCATCTGGTTCAACGAGGGCGTCGAGCGGGGCGTGATCTACACGTCCGTCAGCGAGATCGACGAGGCGATGGACAAGGAGATGGCCAGCATCAGCGCCCGGGGCGTCCAGGCCGGCGTGCCGCGGGCCATGGGGGCCCTCCACCGCGCCATCGGCGACCCGGCCGTCACCCGCGACGAGCCGCCCGTTCGGCTGGCGGCGGGGGCCGAGGGTCTCAGCGACCCGCACGCACCCCGGTCGATCCGCCGTCAGGCCATCGACCCCGACGAGTTCAAGCGGCCTATCTGATCCAGGAGTCGACCTGCGGCCCACTTCTCGCCCGCGGCCGGCCTTCCCGCGTGGTCCCTCGCGCGAGCGGCTCTGCGCCCGCGCCGACCCCCGGGCTGCACCCGCAGGAAGCACGGCCCCGCGCCGGGATCCTCCCGGTGACGCCCGGCGGCGTCGCGTTCGGGCGCCCGCGTGATGCCCGGGGCCGGCCGGGCGGAACACCCGCGGCTGTTCGCGCGGCGTGCGGACGGCCCGCGGGCGGATCCACAAGGAACACAAAATTGAGCACTTATTCACCGTGCGGACCAAGCCTCCGCGTGTAACGTAGTGCCGCATCGCGCGACCGTTTGTTTCCGGTAACTCACGTGAAGGGGGCCCGCTCATGAGAAGCGCCGCATCCGGCATCGCCACGACCGCCGCCGCACTCCTGGCCGCGGGGAGCTGTTTCGCCGCACCCGTCCCGATCATGTCCGACACCGCCAACAGCACGGGGGGGCTCGGGTCCTTCGTCGGGAGCATCGACTACGCCCACGACGCGGGCAACACGGGATGGCTGCGGATTTCCCTGACCAATACCTCTGATCCGGCCAACGGGGGGTTCCTCACGGCGTTCGCGTTCAACATCGGCGGCGCCGGCGCCGCCGCCGGCGCGACGCTCATCTCCGGGCCCGCGCCGTTCCTCGGGATCGTCAACGTGAACGCGGCGCCGTTCGGCAGCAACTTCGACTCCGGCGCCGCGGCGACCGAGGGCAAGTTCCAGGGCAGCGGCAATCCCAGCCGGGGCCTGGCCGTGGGCCAGACCGGGGTGTTCAGCTTCTTGGTGACCTCCGCGGGCGCCGCGCAGCTGACCTCCGAGGACTTCCTGACCGGGGGGCCCTACCCCTTCAACTTCGCCGTTCGGTTCCGCGGGTTTGAGAACGACGGCTCCGACAAGGTGCCCGCGATCATCGCCATGCCGCTCCCCGGCCCGGCCGCGATGGCGGGCGCCGGGTTGCTGTTCATGGGCCTGCGTCGCCGCCGCCGCTGCTGAGACGGCAGTTCGGTCGTGCTCCCTGCACTGTGCTCGCCGCGCCGGCGGTGTAACCGGCGCGGCGAGCACGTCGATTTGACAACGAAATCGATCTGCCCTGCGACCCCCAAAAGGTGGGGGTGTGATTGCCTGGATGAACAATGCGGCCACCGGTGGGGGAAAATCCGAACAAAGTGCGCACATGGTGGGAGGCGGCCGAACACCTTCTTAAGGGGGCCGATGCTTCAGCCGCAGGTCGAGACCGGAATGGGCGTCAGTCGTAAGTACTTGAAATATAGAGGGTTACGCCTGCAACTCCCGCAGTGTCTGATCGATTGAGTTCTCGGACCTTCCGGTTCGGCCTGTCATCCGGCGTTCGGCCTTTAAATTCCAAACACATTTCTGTTGCATTCTTTCACCGAGCGTGCATAGTGTTGGGCACGCTGTATGACACCGCGTCCCGACTCCGGCGAGCACCAGGTATGTGCCGGCGGTGAGGAGCATTGTGCGCGGCAGCGCGCGGGTTCTTCTCCTTTGGTGGCTCGTTTAGAAAGGAAACGTCTCATGACTCCCGTTCGTTTCGGGGCGGCCGCCGTAGCGGCCGCAGTCGGTCTCGCGGCGAGCGCCGCTTACGCTGGGCCGATTTACAACTTCGTGCAGATCACCAACAACGGCAATGCGGCTGTCGCGTCGCAGCTGAGCGTCGAGGTGAACCCCGCCGGTCCGAACCAGGTGGACTTCACCTTCCGCAACACGGGCCCAATCGCCAGTGTGATCGCCGGCGTCTACTTCGACGACGGCACCCTGCTGGGGATCTCTTCGGTGATCAACGCTCCCCCCGGCGTGCAGTTCGTCGCCGGCGGCGGCCCCGGCCCGGCCGATCTCCCCAGCGGCAACACGGTCAACTTCGAGACGACCGCGGGCTTCTACGCCAACGCCTCCGCGCCGCCTCCGCAGCGCGGCATCAGCCCCGGTGAGGCGCTGACCATCCGCTTCAACCTCATCGGCGGCCAGACCTACGCGGACACCCTCGCGGCCATCGCCCTGGGCGAGGCCAACTGGGGCCAGCAGGTCACCGGCGCCCTGCGTTTCGGTCTCCACGTCATCTCCATCGACGGCGCCGGCAGCGAGTCCTTCGTGAACACCGGCACGCCCGATGGCCCCGAGGTCCCGCTGCCCAGCGTCGCGGCGATGGGCCTGGTCGGCCTGGCCGCCGTGGCGCGGCGCCGCCGCCTCGCCTGATTCGGGGAGTCGCCGCGGGTTTGCTCCGCGGCAACGTTTCGACGCACGATCTCAGCGACCCGCGGTTGATCCGCGGGTCGCTTCTTTTGTGCGCCCACAGTCGCGGGTTTTCAAGGGCCGCCGCCATCCGTCGTCCAGTTCCGAGACATACACACTCAATTCTGTTGCATGCGATCGCCGGGTGTGCATAGTCTTGGGCACGCCGTATGACACCGCGATCCGTCCCCGGCGGGCGCCAGGTCCGTGCCGGCCGTGGCGGAGTTGTCGCGCAGAGCGCGTCGTGTCCCTTGTGGTGCATCGCCTTACTTAAGGGGATCGAATATGCGACAGGTGCGTGTCGGTGCAGCAGTCCTTGTGGCCGGGATCGGGCTCGCGGCGGGCGCGGCGCAGGCCGGGCCGACGTACTCCTTCGTCAAGTTCCGGACCAACAGCGAGCCGGATGTGAGTTCGCAGATGACCGTCGAGCTCAACGCCGACGTCTCGTTGCTCGGCATCAGCCCCCGGGGCGCGAACCAGGTGGACTTCACCTTCCGCAACAGCGGGCCCCTCGCGTCCTCGATCGCCGACATCTACTTCGACGACGGCTCCCTCCTCGGCATCGCCCAGATCTTCTCCGGCGGCCCGGGCGTCAGCTTCTCCCAGAACGCGAGCCCGGGGAACCTCCCCGGCGGCAACACCATCAACTTCGTCACGAGCGCCGGCTTCAGCATGGACTCGAACCCCCCGGTCCAGCCCAACGGGATCAACCCCGGTGAGCTGCTCACCGTCCGGTTCAACCTTATCAACGGCCAGACGCTCGCGGACACGATCGCCGCGCTCGAGCTCGGGCTCGCCAACCCCGGCGTGGACGTCGCCGGCGGCCTTCGCATCGGCATCCACGTCCAGGGCCTCGCGGGCGGCGGCAGCGACAGCTACGTCAACGGCACGCCGGACGGCCCGGAGGTCCCGCTGCCCAGCGTCGCGGTGATGGGCCTCGTCGGCCTGGCCGCCGTTGCCCGGCGCCGCCGCCTCGCCTGAGCGCGAACGATCCCGCCGCGGATTAGCCCGCGGCGAGAGCACTCCATAAGCCCGGAGCGACCCGCCGCCTTCCGCGGGTCGCTCCTTTTCGTTGCGCAGCACTCCGTCGGCCGCGGCCGGGTTGTGCGGCCGCGACCCGCCTGTCGCCTAGACTCAACTCCGGCCATCGGGCGCCGCCGAGATCGATCGGCCGCCGCACGGATCGCGGCGACCCCGCTTCGCGCCCATCCGGGATAACCCCGGCAACGGAGTGCATGGTCATGGCTCGTCGAACCACCGTCCCCGGAAACGCCGAACCCGCTCAGGCACCATCCCGCCGGACCCGCCGGGGGAAGGCGTCCGCCGCCGGGGTTCCGCAGGCGCACGACGGGCAGGCTGTTTCTCTCCGTCAGCCGACGGACGAGGAGATCCGCCGCAGGGCGTACGAGCTCTACCTCGCTCGAGGCGGGCGCGGCGGGAGCCCCGAGTCCGACTGGCTGCAGGCCGAGCGCGAGCTGCGCGGCCGGGGCTGAGCGGTCCGTTCCTCCGTCCGCGCCGCCGCCGGTACACTCCGCGGGCGGCGGGGGATTGGAGCGGCAGCGATGACTACAGCGACACTCGAAGCCCGCGTCGAGGCCCTTGAGCGATCGGCCTCGCGGTGGCGCGTGCTGGCGATCCTCGCGTTTCTCCTGGCATGCGGCCTGGCGTTCATCGGCCTGGCCCCTGCCGGCGGGTCGGAGCAGCAGGGAACGGTCCCGGAACTCATCCGCGCCAGGCGGATCGAGATCGTCAATGCCACGGGCAACCCCGTCCTCACTCTCACCCAGAACGACTCGGGCGGCATCATCGCGACGCAGAGCCCATCGGGCCAGATCCTCGTGACGGTCACGGCGACGGCGACCGGGGAGGGGGTGATCGCCCTCGCCGATCGGGCCGGCCGCCGGCTGGTCGAACTGGCCGGGAAGCCCGGAGAGGGCGCCGGGGTGGTCAACACGTTCGGCGAGGGCGGACACGTGGCGGTGTCGCTGCTGGCGAGCCAGGGGGCCGGGGTGGTGCAGACGTTCCGCGACGAGCGGCCCACCGCGCTGCTGGGCTCGACCGGCGGCGACGGGGTGGTGGCCGTCTTTGATGAGGAGGGGCGCGTGCGGGAGACGCTGCCGGCGGGTCGGCGATAGCGGGGACCGGGGCTACGCGCCGTTCCGGGGCGAGGAGGGCGAGCGTCCGAGCCGGCGAGCCGCCCACTCGCGCAGGCGGCGGAGCTTGGTCATCAACCCGAGCCTGCGTTCGGCCTCCGCCGCGGCGAGGTCGGCGCCGCGGCGCGCCCGTTTGAGCAGCTGCCTGGCCCAGACGAACTCCGTGGCGAGGATCATCAGGCCGAGGATGGCCATGGGGATCCCCCCCGGGCCGGGGAGGAGCACGCCGACGGGGACGCTGATGGCGAGGGTGGAGAGGCCGATCACCAGGATGATGAGCTTGCGGGCCTGGGCCACGGTCAGGCGGGCGTAGCGCTCGACGTCGTGGCCGAGGGGAGGCTCCGGGGGAGCGCGGCCCGGGTCGGAGATGAGCGACGCCGCGGCCCCGATGCAGAGGATCCCCACGATGACCGAGATGGAGACCTCCGGGGCGATGACGTAGTGCCGGCCGAGGAGCATGAGGATGGCGACGTAGAGCAGGACGAAGACGAGGCTCGCCTTGACGTAGGTGAAGCGGTTGAGGACCGGGGCCAGGGCGTGGTACATCGACCGGACCGTCAGGACCGCGAGGACGTTGCTGGAGAAGGCAAGCAGCGGGTCGCGGGCGATGGCGAGGGAGGCGGGGATCGAGCCCAGGGCGTAGACCGCGTCGGCGGACTCGACCATCAGCAGCGCCACCAGCAGGGGCGTCATGGCGAGGCGGCCGGGGCGGGCAGGGAAGGCCTCATCCGGGATGCGTGTGAAGAAGCGTCGGCCGGAAGGGGCGGCGCTGATGGGGTAGAGGCGGCGGACGATCCGGATGGCGGGGTTGGAGTCGGGGCTCGGGTCGTCGGTGGGGAGGGTGAGCATCTTCACCGCGGCGAGGAGGAGGATGCCGCCGAAGACGTAGGTCATCCACGGGGCGAGCGCCAGGAGCGAGGCGCCGATGGCGATCCACAGCCCGCGGACGGCGATCATGGGCAGCGCGCCGCAGAAGAGGACCGTGTGGCGGGTGGAGCGGGGGAGGCGGAAGTACGCGAAGATCAGGGCGATGACGAAGAGGTTGTCGAGGTTCAGGGCCGCCTCGAGGATGTAGGCGGTGATGAAGCGGAGGAACGCCTGGTGGCCGTTGAGGACGCCCGGCTGGCCGGCGAGGTCCGTGAAGTCGCGCCCGAGACCGCCCCAGTGCCTGTCGTAAAGAAGGTAGAGCAGCCCGCCCCAGGCGAGGCTGACGGCGATCCACGCGGCGGTCCAGCCGATCGCCGCGGCCGGCGAGGCGTCGCGGGCGCGTCGCCGGGCGACGCGCAGGTCGAACGTGATGAGGGCGACGACGAAGACGATGAACCCGAGCCAGAGCCAGAGCGTTGCCATGGGTCTCGCAGCCTCCCCCGGCCCGTCACTCGCGCCGCGGCAAGGGCAAGCCTAGCCGCGCGGGGGCCTGCGGGCGTGCACGGAGCCGTGCGGCCGCCGCCGGGCGCGGGGGGAGAGGGGCGTGGGGAGGGGGGCGTGGGGAGGGGGGCGGCTACTCGTCCGCGCCGTCGCGGTCCAGGACGCTCTCGACGAAGCCGTCGAGCTTGCGGGCGCGGACGGGGTGCTGGAGCTTGCGGATCGCCTTGGCCTCGACCTGGCGGACGCGCTCGCGCGTGACCTTGAAGATGCGGCCGACCTCCTCGAGGGTGTAGGTGTAGCCGTCGCCGATGCCGTAGCGGAGCTTGATGATCTCGCGCTCGCGGTAGGTCAGGCCCTTGAGGACCTGCTCGATGCGCTGACGGAGCATGTCCTGGGCGGCGGTCTCGGCGGGGGAGCCCTGGCGGTTGTCCTCGATGAAGTCGCCGAAGTAGGAGTCCTCGCTCTCGCCGACGGGGCGGTCGAGGCTGACAGGGTGACGGGAGATCTTCATGACGCGGCGGACCTCCCAGACGTTCATGCCGGCGCGCTCGGCGAGCTCCTCCATCGTCGGCTCGACGCCGGTCTCCTGGAGCATGAGCTTCTGGATGTTCCGCAGGCGGCTCATGGTCTCGATCATGTGGACCGGGACGCGGATGGTGCGGGCGTGGTCGGCGATGGCGCGGGTGATGGCCTGGCGGATCCACCAGGTGGCGTAGGTGGAGAACTTGTAGCCGCGCTTGTACTCGTACTTGTCCACGGCGCGGAGCAGGCCGGTGTTGCCCTCCTGGATGACGTCGAGGAACGGCAGGCCGCGGTTGCGGTACTTCTTGGCGATGGAGACGACCAGGCGGAGGTTGCCGCCGGCGAGGTCGCGCTTGGCCTGCTCGTACTCCCAGAAGACGGTCTCCAGGTCCTTGACGCGCCGGGCGAGCTCGTCGGGCTCCTCGAGGACGAGGTTGCGCAGGCCGGCGAGCTCCTCGCGGATGACGGCGACGTCCTCGGCGTCGTAGCGGCGGGGGAACTTCTCGGCGCGGCGGAGCTCCTTCTGGAGGTCGCGCATCTTGGAGTTGATCGACCGGAGCTTCTTCATCAGCGGGATGATGCGGCCGGTGCGGAGGCTGAGCTCCTCGGTGAGCGCGGCCATCTTGCGACGGCGGGTCGCCATCCGCTCGCGGATCTCCTGGGCGGCGTCGGCGTCTTCCGCTTCCTGGGCGGCCTGGAGGGCGTCCCAGTCGGCGCGGTTGAGCGTCAGCAGCCGCTCGATGGTCTTGAGGTTGTAGGGAATGCGGCGGGCGATCTTCGCCTTGGCGTCGGTCTCCGCGGTGGAGATCCGCATCGTCCGGTCGAACGGGAGCGTGCCGGCGTGCACCTGCCGGAGCATCTCCACCGCCTGGTTGAGCGCGTAGTCGCTCTCGAGGCAGCGGCGGCGGAAGATCATCCGGGTGGTCTCGATCTTCTTCGCCAGGCGGATCTCCTCCTCGCGGGTCAGCAGCGGGATGGTGCCCATCTGCGTGAGGTACATCCGCACCGGGTCGTCGATCCGCTTGGCGTGGCTCTCGGCGAGGGCCTCGGCGATGTCCTTGCGGAACTGCTCGTCGTCGGCGCCCGCCTCCGCGCCGGCGTCGGCGCCGTCGGCCAGGCCCCCGTCGTCGGGCGCGAGGCCCGCGGCGAGCTCCTTGACGGCGCGGGACTTGCCGTCCAGCGGCGCGGCCGACCCGAGGCTCAGGCGCAGCCACCCCTGCTCGGAGGTGCGCTCGCCGCCGGGGACGCTCATCGCCCGGGCCGGGCGGGCCGCGCCGGGCGCGGCCTCGCTCTCGGCGCGCCGCTTCGAGTCGCGGTACCGCCGCGCGCGGTACTCCATCTCGTCGATCAGCTCGATCCCCGTCTGATCCAGCAGCACGAGCAGCTCGTGCAGACGCTCCGGGTCGACCATCTCGTCCGGGAGCGTGTTGTTGAGCTCCTCGTAGCTCAGCCAGCCTCGCTCGCGGCTCACCTCGACCAACTGGGCCATCGCGGGGTGCAGGTCGCAGATCACGGGTGCCTCCTGGCGCCGGTCCGGCTGCGCCCGCTGGCGCCCGCCGTCCGCCGATCATCCATCCGGGTTCTCCGGATACGTCCGTGCCAGCACGCCGGCTGCACGGTCGCCCGGCCCCGCCTCCCCGATCTCCTTCGGCTCGCTCTCTCGTTCGCTGGTTCTCCTCCCGTCCCTCGGTCCCCCGGGTCACGCCGGCTCTACCCGCCGGGGTCGGGCGCGCCGAGTCGTCCGCCGCCCGGCGGCCCGGCGCGGCCGATCGGCGTCGGCATGGCCGCGGGATCGTTGCCGACCGTCGCGGCGACGGCGCGCAGAGCCTCGACCTGCGCGAGCACGGCGTCCCAGTCGGAAGTCGCCTGCGGCGGGGCCGTGGCCGTCGCCTTGCGGTAGGCGATGTCCCGCCGCAGGGCCGCGAGCCAGTGGTTCCACAGCTCGTGGACGCGGCTGGGCGTGCGCTCCGCGAGCCGGTCGACGTCGGAGGCCAGCGCGGTCGCGGCCTGCTGCGCCGCGGGGTCCTCCAGCGCGGCGAGCACGGCGTGCAGCGCGGGGGGCGTCCCCTCCTCGTCCAGGTCGGCCATCGCCTGCGCGACCGCGCGGAGCGTGCCGCTGCGCTGCGCCTCCGGGCGGAGGAGGGCCGACTCCTCGCCCTGGAGCGAGTAGAGCAGCGACGGGTCGCACAGGATGCACCCCAGCAGCCGCTCGACGAGGGCGGGGCGGCCGGGGAGTTCTTCGTCGAGCTCGTCCCCCGGCTCGCTCGGCCGGGGAGGGCCGCCCCTTTCAGCGCGGGGCTCGGGGATGGGGCGCGGCGGGCGTGCGACGCTCTGGCGCTTCTGCACCGCCTGCACGATCACATCCCACTCCACCTCCGCCACCGCGGCGAGACGCTTGACGATGAGCTGGTACCGGATCGCGTCCACGCGGCCCAGGCCCAGGTCCACCAGCCGGCCGATGAACTCCTCGATGACGCGGGAGCGGCCCGAGACGCCGCGCCCGTCGAGCTCGGCGCTGATGCGCCGCATCAGGAGCGACAGCGGGTCCACGGCCGCGGCGAGCACCGCGCGGAAGACCTCCAGCCCGTCCTCCCGCTTGAGCAGGTCGTCGGGGTCCTTCGCGTCGGTGATCGGCGAGAGCATGGCGATCTTGACGTCGATCGGCTCGGCGAAGAAGACCTCCACGGCCCGCTCCGCGGCCCGCTGCCCCGCCTCGTCGCCGTCGAAGAGGAGGATGACCGTCTCGCACTGGCGGCGGAGGATCTTGGCGTTGGCGGCGGTCAGGGCGGTGCCGAGGGTGGCGACGGCGTTGGTGATCCCCGCCTGGTGGCAGGCGATCGTGTCCATGTACCCCTCGGTGACGATCGCGGTGCGGGTGCGGCGGATCTCCGGTGCGGCCTGGTGGAGGCCGAAGAGGGTCGAGCCCTTGTCGAAGACGACCGACTCGGCGGAGTTGAGGTACTTGGCGTCCTCGGAGCCGTCGGGTCGCTTCTCCTCGCTCAGCCGGCGGCCGCCGAAGCCGATGATGCGGCCGATCTGGTCGGTGATCGGGAAGATGAGCCGGTTGCGGAAGGCGTCGTAGCCGCCGGAGGCGTCCCCCTCGCGGCGCTTGAGGAGCCCCGCGGCGAAGAAGGGCTCCAGGGGGAGCCGCTTCTTCTGCACGGTCTGGATCAGGCCGTCCCAGCGGTCGGGGGCGGCGCCGAGGCCGAAGTGCTGGACCATGTCCGGGGCGAGGCCGCGGCGGGAGATCAGCTCGCGGGCCGCGCGGCCGTGCTCCGGGTGGGCGAGGATGGCGCGGAAGAAGTCGTTGGCGGTCAGATTCGCGGCCAGGACGGAGGCGCGGGAGGGGCGGCCGTCGGGGGCGTCGCCCTCGGCCTTGCCGCCGCGCCAGGGCGTCAGCTCGATGCCGGCGCGCTGGGCGAGGTGCTCCAGGGCCTCGCGGAAGCCCATCTTGTGGTAGTTCATCACGAAGGCGAAGGCGTCGCCCCCCGCGCCGCAGGAGAAGCAGTGGTAGATCTGCTTGTGCGGCACGACGTTCATCGACGGCTTGTGGTCGTCGTGGAAGGGGCAGAGGCCGACGTACTCGCGCCCCTTGGGGCGCAGCGTGACGTGCTCGGCGATGAGCTGGACGATGTCCGTCGCGTCCAACACGCGCTGGCGATCATCGGAGTGTGACCTGACGGTTGCCAAGGTCGTCTGCTGCGCCTGGAAGTCCGGTGCCCGGCCACGCCGCGGCACGCGATCCACGAGAGACGTGCGGCCGATCGGCGGCGTGACGCGCCGGCCACAAGCGAGCGGCCCACGAAAAACTGGCCCCACGAGAGAGCAACCCACGAGACGGCGGCCCACGGGGAACGTATCACCTACCGGAGGAATGCACGCGTCCGCGGCCCGGTCGTGGAGCGGCAGGGCTCCCCGTGCCGACGGCGAGAACTCGCGCCGGCGGCGGGTCGGTTCCGCACGGTCCGCTCCTGTCGGGAGGTGATCGGTTCAGGCTCGTACGGCCGCGGGGGCCAGGGTCCTGCGATCAAGGGGTGAGCGACCGGCACCTCAAAGGTAGCACAGGGGCAGACAGGGTCAAATACCGCAACGGGTTACGCGTGCCTCGACCGAGAAATCCCACCACAGCCATGTGGCCGCTGCGGCGTACGCGGGCGCGATAGGCTTCCGGCGACATGCGGAAGCGGGTGACATTTCGGGGCCGGGTCCAGGGCGTGGGGTTTCGGGCCACGGCCAGATCGGTGGCGCGGGCGCACCCTGTCACGGGGTGGGTCCGGAACGAGCCGGACGGGACGGTGCTCCTTGAGGTCCAGGGGACCGAAGAGGCGGTTGATCGGTACCTGGAAGGCTTGAGGGCGGCAATGGGCCGGCACATTCAGGATATGGACGTCATTTTGATCCCCGATTCGGCGGGGGAGAGCGGTTTCCGGGTCGCGTACTGAGGTCGGGAGAGGAGTCGGGCGTGCTGGTGCTCTTCGATGTGGACGCGACGCTGATTACGACTTCGAGGGCGGGGATCTGGGCCATGAAGGCCGCGGGGAGGGAGCTGTACGGGGATGGGTTCACGACCGATCGGACGGAGTTTGCCGGACGTTTGGATCCGCTGATTCTGCGGGACCTTCTGGAGACCAACGGCGTCGAGCCGACGGCGGGGGCGCTCGCGGCCATGCGGGCGACCTACCGGGTGTACCTGGATCGGCGGCTGCGGGAGGGGCCGACGCCGCGGGCGCTGCCGGGGGTGATGGACCTTCTCGCGGCCCTGTCGGGGCGGATGGGGGTGGTGATGGGGCTGCTGACGGGGAACTTCCCGGAGACGGGGGCGATGAAGCTGCGGGCGTGCGGAATCGAGCCGGAGCGGTTCCCAATCCGGGTCTGGGGGGACGAATCGCCGCAGGACCCACCCCGCCGCGAGCACCTGCCGCCGGTGGCGATCGGCCGGTACCGGGAGCGGGAGGGGCGCGAGGTGGCGCCGGGGGCGGTGACGGTGGTGGGGGACACGCCGCACGATGTGGCGTGCGCGAGGGCGAGCGGGTGCCGGGTGATCGGGGTGGCGACGGGGTCGTACACGGCGGAGGCCCTCCGTGACGCGGGCGCAGACCTGGTGCTGGCGGACCTGGGCGACACGGAGAGGGTCGTGTCATGGGTGATGCGGCGGGCGTAAGCGGCGGAGCGGGTGAGGGTGGGGGAGCTGGGGCGTGGGCTGCCGCGCCGGGGGGGCCGCTGGAGCGGCCGGCGCTCGCGCCGGTAGCGCCGGGGGAGCGCATCGCGTCGATGGACGTGCTGCGGGGGGTAGCGCTGCTGGGGATCCTGCCGATGAACCTGCTGACGGGCTTCGCGCTCGTCAGCGCGGCGTACTTCAACCCGGCGGTGGATGGGGGGTTCGACGGGCTGAACCGCGCGGTGTGGCTGGGGGCGCACATCTTCTTCGACATGAAGATGATGGCGATCTTCTCGATGCTCTTCGGGGCGGGGCTGGTGGTGATGACCGAGCGGGCGGACGCCGCGGGCACGCCGCTGGCGGGGAGGTACTACCGGCGGCTGGGGTGGCTGGCGCTGATCGGGGGGGTGCACGCGTACCTGCTGTGGTTCGGGGACATCCTGTTGATGTACGCGCTGTGCGGGATGCTGCTGTACCCGCTGCGGCGGCTGCGGGCCCGGTGGCTGATCGTGCTGGGGGCGCTCGCGCTGCCGGTGGCGATGCTCTTCGCGCGGGCGAGCGGGGCGTTCTTCGAGCACGCGAGGGCGGAGATGCCCGAGGTGTGGGCGGGGATGCTGCGGAGCTTCGCGCCCACGGCGGCGGACGTGGCGGAGGAGACGGCGCGGCGTGGGGAGCCGTCGCTCGCCTTGCTGGCGTGGAACGCGGGGACGGCCGCGGCGATGCACCTGATCATGTTCCCGACCTGGGGCCTGTGGCGGATCACCGGGATGATGCTGATCGGGATGGGGCTGATGAAGGTGGGAGTCTTCGGCGCGGCCCGGTCCGCGCGGTTCTACCTGCTCATGGGGGCGATCGGGTACGGGATCGGCGTGCCGCTGGTGTGGGTCGGGGCGCTGCGGACGGAGGCGTCGGGGTTCGACCCGGTGTACATCTTCAGGTCGGGGTGGAGCTACAACTATTTCGGCTCGGTGGGCGTCGCGCTCGGGCACACGGCGGTTGTGATGCTGCTGTGCCGCGCGGGACGGCTGGGGGCGATCGGGCGAGGGCTGGCGGCGGTGGGGAGGACGGCGCTGAGCAACTACCTCCTGCAGACCGTGATCTGCCTGACCCACTTCTCCGGGCTGGGGCTGTTCGGCCGGCTCGACCGGGTGCAGCTGATGGGCGTGACGGCGGCGATCTGGGCGGTGCAGATTGCCGCGAGCGTGGCGTGGCTGCGGGCGGGGATGGTGTACGGGCCGGTGGAGTGGGCGTGGCGGTCGCTGACGTACGGGCGGGTCCAACCGCTGCGCGCGGCGGCGGGGGCGTGAGCGGCCGAGCGTCGGGGCGTGGGGGCGCCGGGCGCGCCGGGCCACGGAGCTGAGCTTTGCGCTCGGTGGCTCGGAGAACATCACATGGCTTCATCTCGCAACGGCGGTTTTCATCTGCGCGACAGGTAAAATATTTCTCGTCTCGATCCGTAGCCGCTTTGAATGCCCCGTTCGATCGGTGCCTCGCACCGTAGACTTGCCCACGCATTTACCGGGAGACCGCCGTCCATGCCGACCAGCTACCGGGCCCTGTGCACCGACTTCTACATCAACCAGCGCCTCAACCTCAAGATGGACCTCCCGATGAGGCGGGACACGGTCCTCACGCTGTTCGACCGCATCCGCCGCGAGCACTCGTCGATGGACAAGTTCCGCCGGTACCAGAACGAGCTGGCGCTGGAGTCGGCGTCGCGCGACCAGGCGCAGCAGTGGCTGGGCCTGCGGAAGACGTCGATCCGCTCCGGGTCGGTGAACCCGGCGACGGCGGGGGACGCCTACCGGCTGCACCGGCTCGTGCTGGAGACCGCGCCGTACTACCTCGACATCAGCCCGCTGGACCTGGACTACCTCGAGCTGCTCTACGGCTTCGACCTGATGGCGGCGGGGAACCACGACGCGATCGTCTACGAGGCGCTCGTCGCCGGCTCGCCGCTGGCGAGCCTGATCGACCACGACGGCGCGATCCCGATCGACTGCCAGCCGATCCTGGGCATGGCGCTGACGGAGTCGTGCGACGTCCAGGCCAACTTCGAGGTCAAGACGCGGACGAGCCCGCAGCAGGTCCGAACCGGGGACTTCCGCGAGGAGCCGATCAGCATCTACCTGACGATCCGCAAGTACGGCCCGATCCAGGACGTCAAGGACCTGCCCAACGTCCTCTCGACGCTCCTGAAGCACGGGGAGGAGCTGCTGGAGTCCCGCCTGGTGCCGAACCTGCTCGTCCCGATCCGCAACGTCATCGTGACCGGCAGCACCTGAGCCGCATCCCCATACCAGGGGGGCGGGGACGGCGGCGCCGGGGCGCGGTACCCTCTCCACGCCGGGCGGTGGGGGAGTGGATGGGCGTGCTCAGCGGATGATGGCCAAGCAGATGATGCTCGCAGCGACCACGGCGGGGTGGGGGCCGGGGGTGACCCTGGGATCGACGCCGGCGATCTCGGCGGCCATCTGGGCGATGGTGCTGATCGCGGTGGTCGTGCTGGGGGGGCTGGCGGTGATGGCGCTGCGCCAGCGGCTGCTCGCGAAGGACGGGGATGTGGGGGGAGTCGGGGGGATGTCGCTGGACCAGCTCCGCGCGATGCGCCGCCGGGGGGAGCTGAGCGAGGAGGAGTACGAGGTGGCGCGGGATGCGCTGACCTCGGCGCTGACGGGGCGGCCCGCCGGGACGGCGCCGCGCCGGCCGGCGGGGGGGAGGACCGACGGCGCACTGGTTGCGCCGCCGGGGTTCGACCTGACGGGGCAGCCGCTGCCGCGGCCGACGCCGGAGCCCCCGGATCGCGGGGGTGAGGCGGCGAGATAACCTGAGGAGGACGGGGACAGCGTGTGGGGGAGCGGCTTTTTGAGGGGCGGGAGGCAGACGGCGGGTGCCTCGGGGCGTACCGTCACAAACTTCGGCCCGGCGGCGACGCTGTCGCGGAACCGGGAGTAGAGACTGGTTTCAGGGGTGCCGATACACTCGGGTGGACCTGTCGCCAAGCGTCCGGATAACACGGGAATTCGTGAGAGCTTCATGGCCAAGAACCGATCAGACGACAACGACGGAAACCAGAACTCCTCCGGCGGCGGCTCGCGCGGCGACGGCGGCTTCAAGGGGCGCAAGGTGACGACCTGCTCGTTCTGCGGCAAGACCAGCCGCGAGGTCGGGCCGATGGTCGAGGGGCCGAGCGTCTACATCTGCGCCAACTGCACCGACCTGTGCCAGAACATCTTCAAGCAGGAGCGCCGGCGGGTGAGCTCGTCGGGGGCTCTGTTCACGGAGATCCCCCCGCCGCGGCAGATCAAGGCGTTCCTGGACCAGTACATCGTCGGCCAGGACACGGCCAAGCGGGCGCTGTCGGTGGCGGTGCACAGCCACTACAAGCGGCTGCTGCACGCGGAGAAGGAAGAGACCGACGTCGAGCTGGACAAGTCGAACATCCTCATGGTCGGGCCGACGGGGTCGGGCAAGACGCTGCTGGCCAAGACGCTGGCCCGGATCCTGAACGTGCCGTTCGCCATCGGCGACGCGACGACGCTGACGGAGGCGGGGTACGTCGGCGAGGACGTCGAGAACCTGCTGCTGAAGCTGCTGCAGAACGCGGACTACGACATCGAGGCGGCGCAGCGCGGGATCATCTACATCGACGAGATCGACAAGGTCGGCAAGACCTCCAACAACGTCAGCATCACGCGCGACGTCTCGGGCGAGGGCGTGCAGCAGAGCCTGCTGAAGATGCTGGAGGGGACGATCAGCAACGTCCCCCCGCAGGGCGGGCGCAAGCACCCCGAGCAGCAGTACATCCAGATGGACACGACGCACATCCTGTTCATCTGCGGCGGGACGTTCGTCGGCCTTGAGGACATCATCCGCCGGCGGATCGGCAAGAACCGCATCGGCTTCACCGGGGAGACGCGGGTCAAGGACGAGGCGCAGACCCGCGCCGAGATCCTGGCGCAGGTCACCCCCGAGGACCTGATCGAGTACGGCATGATCCCGGAGTTCGTCGGCCGGCTGCCGGTGCTCGCCCCGCTGATGCCGCTGACGCTCGACGCGATGATCAACATCCTGACCGAGCCGAAGAACGCGCTGGTGCGGCAGTACCAGCACCTGTTCAGCCTCGAGAACGCCAAGCTCACCTTCACCATGGACGCCCTGAAGGCGATCGCGGAGAAGGCGATCAAGCGGGAGACGGGCGCCCGCGGCCTCCGCGGCGTCATCGAGGAGATCATGCTCCCGCTGATGTACGAGCTCCCCGACGCCAACCACCAGGGCGCCGAGTACGTCATCGACCGCGAGGACGTGCTGCGCCCCGGGCGGCTCGAGGACCTGCGGGTGAAGCGGAAGGAGTCGGCGTAAGCCGGCCGGTCCGGTCGTCCAACTTACACGGCGGGCCCGCTCGCGCGGGCCTGCCTTCTTTTTGTCGGCATCGACCGAGAAGCGGGAGCGGCCTAAGTCAGTTCAGGTCGCGGCAGAGCCACTGAACGCGCCCGCCGACGGTGGCCGGGGCGAGGAGGTGGATGCGGATGTCCGCGTCGAGGAGGCGGCGGACGTCGCGCGGCTGGTCAACGAAGAGGTGCAGCGTCGGGGGGAGTTCAAGGGGGGCGCCGCCGACGGCCGCGCGGAGCAGCGGGGCGTGCGCGGTCGCCCACGCCGCGGCCACGGTGAGGGGCTCGAGGGCGGCGGTCGCTGCGTCGGGCTGGGAGGCGAGGATATGGAGCCGGCCGTCGGCGCCCGCGGCGAACTGAGCCTGCGGGGCGTAGGGGCAGGTGATCGCCAGCGGAGTGAGGCCGTTGAGGTGCCCGGCGAGGTGCCCGGCCCGGTGAGCGGGGGGGCTGGCCTGGGGAGGGGCCGCGTCGACCGGAACAGGCTGAGGCGAAGAGGGCGCGGCGGGCTGGGGAGGCTCTTCGGGAAGCGTGAGGCGGAGGGTGCGCTCCGGCCTCGCAGCCGGGCGCGGAGCACGGCGGCGGCGGGTCGCGGAGGTGATGGCGTCGATGGCGAGCCTCGCGGCCCCTTCCACCGGACCGCTGAAGAGGACGACCGATGGGCCGCCGGCGGTGGAGACGCGGTGGACGCCGGGGGCACGCTCGATGGGGCGCTGGACGAACATCCGCGCCGCCTCGGAGAGCTTGGCGAAGACCGCGTCGGCGGCGTCGTCGGGCGCGCCCATCACCGAGACGCGGACCTCGGGGCGGTCGTCGGGGTCGTCGCGGTCGGCCCCGGGGTCGGTCAGGAGCCGCTTGAGCGTGCGGTAGGCGGCGACGATGGCGAACTCGTCCGCGCTGGTCAGGAGCGTGAGGGCGGAGATGCGCGGGTGGGTGGCGAGCAGGGGCTCGTCGGGCTCCTCGACGCGGATGATCCAGCGGCCGGCGACGGCGGCCGCGGCGTTGATGGCCGCGGCGAGCGAGGCGCGTGCCTGGAGGGGCTGGGGGGGCAGGTCGTCGTCATCGGCGGGGACGACCTCGACGGTGGCGTAGCCGGCGCGGAGCTGCACGAGGCCGACGGTGACCGCCTCCTCGTGCGCCACGCAGCGGGCGTACTGGGAGACCCACGCCGAGCCCAGGACGGGGAGGTGGCCGAGGATGAGCCCCTCGACGGTGTCGAGGTCGAGGGCTGGGGCGTCGTCGGGGTCGTCAGCGGCGGCGGCCCCGGGCTGGGCGTGCGGGTTCCGGCGGCGGCCGATCTCGCCGAGGAAGAGCTCGGCGAGGGAGTCGTAGGCCTCGCGGGGGTCGTCCGTGACCAGGGGCGGGGCGGGGTGTTCCGGGCGGGGGGCGAAGGTCGTGGTGCCGGTCGGCTTGGGCATGCTCTGCTCCGCAGAGGTTGAGCGTCGCGGGTTGGCCACAGGAATGTGGGTCAGGCGATGTTGGCCTCGGGGGGGATGAGGAGGCTCGCGGTCTCGCCCTGGTCGGTGCGGGCGGTGTCGGCGTTGAAGGGGTCGGCCATCCATCGGCCGTCCACGACGAGGCGGTAGCGGGTGCCGGCGGGGGGGAGCGGGATGAAGAGCTCAAAGACGCCGCGGGCGCGGTTCAGGGCCATGGGCGACCGCTCGGGGGACCAGCCGTTGAAGTCGCCGGCGATCTCGATCCTCGCGCCGAGCGAGGCGGGCTGGACAAAGAGCACGCCCTCGGCGGTGATGTTGGCGCCCAGGGAGGGCACGCTCCCGGTCCGGGCCTGGAGCGTGGGGGCCCGGCGTTCGGCCGTGGCCGGCGCCGGGGAGGCCTGCTCGTGGGTGCGGCGGGTGCGTTCCACCATTTCCTGGGCGCGGGAGATCGGCGCCGGGGGCGCGGGCATGGCCGCGGTGGCGGTCGCGGCGGCGAGCGGCCCGAGCGGGCGGTCTGTTGTGCTGGGGACGGGGCTCTCGCTGGGGGCGGTGATGACGATCGGCTGCGCGGGCTGGAGCGGCGCGAGGCCGGCGCGGATCGAGGGGCGGCGCAGGGCGTGCTCGATAAGCCAGTCGGCGACCGCGCCGTAGTCGGCGGCGCCGGTGGAGTCCGGGGCGTACTCGCCGACGGGCTGGCCGAAGGAGGCGGCCTCTTTCAGGGCAGGGTCGTAGCGGACGGGGATGGGGATGACCTGGCCGGGGAAGCGGCGGTGCAGTTCGTCGAGCAGGTCGCGGGCGAGGACGCTCTCCTGATCGTGGAGGGTCGGGAGGAGGCGGTAGGAAAGGGAGATCTCCAGCCGCTTGGCGAGGGCCTTGATGGTGCTGACCTGCTTGGTGGCGCCCTGGAGGGAGAAGAAGCCGGTCTCCACGGGGACGAGGATCTGGCCCGCGGCGACCAGCGCGTTGTACGCGAGCAGGCCGATGGCGGGGGAGCAGTCGATGACGGCGAGGTCGTAGCGGTTGGAGAGTGAGGCGAGGACGCGGGAGAGGCGCTTCTCGGGGTCGGGCTCGGTGGCGAGGCCTCCGCGGAGGGCCTCGAGCCCGGCCAGTCGCATGTTGCTGGGTGCGAGGTCGAGGTTGCGGCTGACGCGCCAGAGGAGGCGGTCGGGCTCGACGGGGGGGAGGAGCGGGTCGTCGGAGACGGCGGCGAGCATGGCGTCGCCGATGGAGAGATCGATGCGGGCCTCGGGGATGGCGAGCCCCGCGGCGCAGTGGGACTGGGGGTCCATATCGACCAGGAGGGTCCGCCAGCCCCGGGCTGCGAAGAACCCTGAGAGGCTGATCGCGGTTGTGGTCTTGCCGCAACCGCCCTTCTGATTGATGACCGCGATCGTCTGCACCAGCCGCTCCTCGAGTCGTGGAAGATGCGGAAGACATGGATAGCGGGACGGCACAATGGCCGCGTCGAGCCGGGAACAGAAGGCCGCGGCCCCGCCCGAGAGATAGACCACCGACTTATCGGGTGCGCGCTTCGATCCCCTTGAAACGCTGTGGGTAAGGAATGTGGGAAAGCGCGCGGGGGAGATCGGGATTGTCTTTTTGAGGAATCGGGGAGGGGAAGGTGCGAACCGGTCTAGCCGCGGATGCGGTCGATCCCCGCCCGGATCGCCGTTTCAGGGGGATCGAAGACGATGCGGCAGCGGCCGCCGCCGGTCGGGAGGGCCAGGCGGAGGCGGCCGCCGGCGGTCTTTTTGTCGTCGAGCATGCCGGCGAGGATCTCCTCGGCTGGGGGGAGGCCGGGGATGGAGACCGGGAGGCCGGCGGCGCGGGTGAGGCCGGCGATGCGGTCCGCGGTGCCGCGGGCGGTCGCGCCGAGGCGCTCGCCGCAGGCGGCCTCGGCGATCAGGCCCAGGGCGACGGCCTCGCCGTGGAGGAGGGGACGGCCAAGTTGGGGTAGGGGCAGGGTCTCAATGGCGTGGGCGACGGTGTGGCCCATGTTGAGGGCCAAGCGTCCGCCGCCGGGGCCGCCACCCTCCTCACGCTCGTCCGAGGCGACGACCGCGGCCTTGACGGCGAGGTTGCGGGCGACGAGCTCGATGAGGTAAGTCTCGTTGCGGTCGAGAATTGCGGACAGGCTGGCGGCGGTCCAGTCGAGCAGGTCGGGGTCGCCCCAGTCGGCGGCGAGCAGGCCGTGCTTGATGCACTCGGCCAGGCCGGCGCGGAGGTGCAGGTCGGGGAGCGAGGCGAGGAGGCGGACGTCGCAAATGACGAGCGAGGGCTGGTGGAAGGAGCCGACGAGGTTCTTGAGCAGCCGAGGCCCGGAGGCCCCGGAATCGGGGAGTTCGAGGTTGACGGCGGTCTTGCCGCCGACGGCGGCGTCCACCATGGCGAGGAGGGTGGTTGGGCACTGGATGACCGGGACGCCGCGGCGGTAGATGGAGGCGACGAAGCCGGCAAGGTCGCCGGTGACGCCGCCGCCGAGGGCGACGACCGGGTCGGTCCGCTCGTGCCGGGTGCGGGCGAGGGCGACCAGGAGCCGCTCGGCGCTGGCGATCGACTTGTCCCGCTCGGAAGCGGCGACGGCCTCGCCGGCGGCGAGGTAGCCGGCCTCGGAGAGGGAGGCGAGGGCGGCGGCGGCGGCTTCGGGGGGGAGGCCGGCGTCGGAGACGACGAAGGCGCGGCGGGCCATGTGGGCGCGAGCGGGGGCGTCGTGGCCGAGGGTCTCGAAGGTGCGCTGGCCGAGGGAGGGGAGGATGCCGGCGCCGACGACGGCGTCGTAGGACCGTGCATCGAGGCCGACACGGATGGTGCGGGTGGCTCGGCGCTGGGCGGTCATGTTCGTTCGCTCGAATCTGGGTGGGCGAGGAGGGTGATCAGGAGGGGCCGGACTCGTAGCGGACGGTGCGCTCGACGGAGTTGTCGTCGCGCATGACCAGGACGCGGGGGCGGTGGCGGGCGTACTCGGCGTCGTCCATCAGGGCGTAGTGCATGATGATGAGCCGGTCGCCGGGCTCGACGAGGTGGGCGGCGGCGCCGTTGACCTCGATGGCGCCCGAGCCGGGCTCGCCGCGGAAGATGTAGGTCTCGAACCGCGCGCCGGAGCGGCAGTTGGCGATCTCGACGGCGTCGGAGACGCGCATGCCGCAGGCCTCGAGGAGGTCGGCGTCGATGGTGATGGAGCCGACGTAGTCGGGGCGGGCCGCGGTGACGCGGGCCATGTGGATCTTGCTGTGCAGGACTTTGCGGAGCATGGTGTCTCGGGCCTGGCCCGGGGGCGGAGTGTAGGTCGCCGGGACCGGGAGGGGGGCGGGGGGAGGGGTCAGTCGTTGAGGCCGGCGTGGTCGCGCCGCTTCGATTCCGGGCGCTCCCAGTCCACGCGGGGGACGTCGCCCCAGAGCATCTCGAGGTCGTAGTGGGATCGGGTGTTGGGCTCGAAGATGTGAATCACGACGTCCACGCAGTCGAGGATGTACCAGGTGGTGCGGGCGTCCACGCTGTGGCGGTAGACGGGGAAGGCGCGGGCCTCGGCGAGCTTGCGGACGTCGTCCGCGCTGCCTCGCATCTGGCGGTCCGAGGTGCCGGAGGCGATGACGATGAAGTCGGTCACCTGGCTGACGTTGCTGACGTCGAGGACGGCGATGTCCTCGCAGCGGTCGTCGCCGAGGAGGCGGGCGGCCTCGATGGCGAACGCGCGGGCGGCCTCGATGTCGCCGCGGGGCCTGGGGGCGACGGGCGTCTCGAAGTCGGCCTGGGTGTCGGCGGTTTCGGGGGTGGCGTCGCCGGGGCCGGCGGGGTTCGTTTCGTGCTGGTCGGGGCTGGTCATGTAAGTCTTTGTCATCTCCGGGGTATTCGTTCATTACGAGCGGGCGATGCGGCGGTCCGGGCGGCGGCGCCGGGGTTGGGCGCTCGGGTGGGCTCGGCTCAACGGGCGGCCGGGGGTCATGCTTCGGGTTTGCCCACGAGGACGTCCAGCGCCCCGTCGATCGGCTCGCCGATGAACTGGATGACCCCCGGACCGCCGCGGCGGCGGGGTGGCGCGGGGCGTTGGTCGCGCTCGGGGGCGGGGTCGGGGGCGCAGATCTGGCGGAGGATCTGCTCGACGGTATCGCGGTGGAGGGGGGCGGCCGTCCGCGCATCAAGGCTCGAGGCGGGCGGGGGGCAGACGCCCAAGAAGAGCCAGCCGCCGGGGGCCAGGACGCGCCAGAGCTCGGCGATGGCCGCGGCGTCGCCGGGGTTGCCAGCCAAGGCGCACGGGGCGATGACGGCGTCGAAGGCCCCATCCGTCTCGCCGGCGAGTGAGTCGGGGCGGGAGGTCTCGAAGCTGACGTTGGGGAGGCGGTAACGGCGCTGGGCGAAGGAGACGGCCTGATCGTCGTCATCAAGGGCGACGACCGCGCCGGAGGGGCCGAGCCGCTGGGCGAGCCAGACGGCGCCGTACCCGGTGGAGCAGCCCATCTCCAGAATGCGCATGCCCGGGGCGAGGAGCCCCTCGATTCGGCGGTAGCGGTCGAGGAGGGGGGTGGGGGCGAGGTCCGCGAAGACGCGGCGGCTGGTGGCCCGGATGAGCATCTTGCTGCCGTCGGGGAAGACGACGCGGAAGTCCTTGTAACCGCGGCCTTTACGGCTCAGAGCCCGGGAGAGCGGCTCGGGTGTGAACTCGCGGTAGGTGACGCCGCCGGGGGCGTGGACGCTCCCGAGCAGGCCGAGCGTCCGCCGGAGCTGCTGGCCCCAGCGCGACAGCAGCCGCCCCACCCGGGAGCGGGGGGCGGGGCCAAGGGCGAGCGAGGATCCGGCCTGGATCGCGGCGGTCATCGAGGAAAGCCTAGCCCGCTCCGAGCGGACCGGAAGCAGGGCCGGGTGGTATAAAGGGCGGTATCCGAGCCGGGTGGCGGCCCTGATGCACGTTGCACTTCTGCGAGGGGAGCATGGCCGAGCTCAGCGGCGAGAACGGCTTGGTGCGGGGTGGGCGGCGGGCGTGGGGCGCCGCCGCTGTTTTTCTGGTCGTGCTGGGCGCGGGCTGGTTCGCGTGGCGGGGGTGGGGCGGCACGGATGGTGATGATGCGGGGGCGTTTGAGGCGCTGCAGCGCGGGCAGGCGGAGCGATGCTTCGGCGGGCTCGTGCCTGTGGAACTTGGGGACTTGGCGGCGATCGAGCGGTGGCTTTCGGAGCCCGAGTGCGTCGACTGCGTCTGGCTCGACAGTGAGGATCGGCGCCGGATCATGGCGATTGTTCGCGAGTTTCTGTCGCGCCGGTTTGCCGGGAGTGCCGAGGAGTACGTCGCGTGGCGGGACGGGCTCCCGGGCCGGCGGACGACGATGCGCGAGCAGATCGACGATGAGGCCCTGCCGCACCGGCGCCGGTACCAGCTCGGACGTGCGCTCGCGGACGATGCATCATTTGAGGAGGTGCGCCCGGTGATGTTCGATCGGGGGATCACGGCCGACGGTCGGCCGGTTGGGCGCATCCGTCTCGCGTCGGGACCGGGGCGGTCGTGCTCGCGGCCGCCGAGGTTCGGGCGTCCTCGCCCGGATCGCCCCGGATCGACGCTTCGCGATTCGGCGAGGTCTGGATCGGCTCGGCCACGCTCAGCGCTTCATCATGATGGCGGCCGCCAGCAGGGGGGAGCTATCGCGAACTGTTGTCAAGCGGCTCTCCGTTTCGGTTCGTCCAGGTCGGCGTGGTGCTGGAGCTCGGCTCTCATGGGCGGCGGGCCTTCAGGCTCCGGATGGTTGAGACACGCTCCCACGGGTGGACGCTCGATTCGGTCGGCTACGCGGGGCTCCCGGGTGGTCCGAACTTCCACTTGGAATACGGAGGGGAGCCGACGATGCCCGATGCCCCGAGTATGACACAGCAGGTTGGCGCGGCTCACGGGGGCTGCTCGTCCGCGCATCGCGGCGGGTTCACGCTGATTGAACTTCTGGTCGGGTTTGCGATCCTCCTCGTGCTGGTCGCGTTGCTCGCGGTCGTGCTGGCCCCGGCCCGGGAGGCCGCGAGGGACGCACGGGCGCCGAGCGGGCTCTCGCAGACGCTTCTGGCGCTCGGCCACTACGCCGGAGACTTCCGTGATGTCTATCCCTACTCCGGGCCGCGCTGGTTTCGCCGCCGCGGCTAGCCGACGATGCGGACCCAGTCGGTGGGGCGGTCCTGGCTGGTGATGGTGAGGCCGTAGGCGACGCCCTCGTGGAGCGAGGCGACGAGCGCGGGGTCGTTGCACTGGCGGGAGAGGTGGAGGAGGACGACGTGGGTCCTGGGGGCGATGCGGGCGATCGCCTCGACCGCCTCGTGGTTGCTGAGGTGGCCCGCGCCGCCCATGATGCGGCGCTTGAGGAAGGCGGGGCGGCCGGAGTTCTCCTGCATCACCGGGCAGTAGTTGGACTCGATGGCGAGGACCTCCACCCCGGCGAGGTGCTCGACGAGGGGGTCGGTGACGCGGCCGAGGTCGGTGGCGAAGCCGAGGCACCCGCCGGGGAGCTGGAAGCGGAGCGTGGCGACGCCGCGGTTGTCGTGGGCGGCGAGGACCGAGCGGACGGGGGTGCCGTCGCGGAGGCGGAAGGCGGTCTCGAAGGGGGCGGCGTGGAGGCCGAAGAGGCCGAAGTGGGGGCAGGAGTCGGCGTGGGAGGCGTGGACGTGGAGGGTGGTGTGCCGGGGGAGGGCCCGGGCCCAGCCGGGGTGGAAGTGGTCGGTGTCGAGGTGGGTGAGGACGATGTCGTCCACGTGGTGCAGGCCGAGGCCGAGCTCGCCGAGGAGGCGGGTGGTGCGGCGGGGGGAGAGGCCCATGTCGATCAGGCACGCCCGGCGGACGCCCGAGCGGTTGAGGGTGAGGACGGAGCAGTTGCCGGCCGAGCCGCTGGCGAGGACGCACAGCTCGGCGGTCAGGGCCGCGGCCGCGGGGGGAGAGAGGGCGGTTGCGGCATCGTCCGTGATGCTCATGAGAAGGGAGGATACCGGCGTCGGCGGCGGGTTTACAGCGCTTCGGGCTCGCCGTTGCCGACGCTCTGGAGCCAGCGGGCGGCGTCGCGGGGGCGGCGGCCGAGGCCGGGGGTGATGCCGCGTTTGCTCGCGGCGATGAAGTCGGCCATCTCGGCCAGCGGGGGGCAGTTCTCGCTGCGGCGCCGCAGCTCGGCGACGACCTCGGAGCGGGGCATGGGGTCGCGGAGGACCTCGCGGAAGGCCAGGCGCAGGAGGGTGATGTGCTCGCGGGGGACCCCGGCGCGGCGGAGGCCGACGAAGTTGAGGCCGCCGATGCGGTTGCGCTCGCTGACGGTGCAGAAGGGGGGGACGTCGAGGGAGACGGCGCAGTCGCCGGACATCATCACCAGGCGGCCGATGCGGACGAACTGGTGGATGACGGCGTTGCCGCCGAGGGTGACGTTGTCGCCGATGACGCCGTGGCCGGCGATGCCGGCGCCGTTGACGAAGACGACGTTGTCGCCGATGGTGCAGTCGTGGGCGACGTGCGAGTTGACCATCATGAAGACGCGGTCGCCCAGGCGCGTCGGGGTGTGGTCGTTGGAGGCGGCGTGGACGGTGGCGTGCTCGCGGATGATGCAGTCCCGGCCGATGACGACGCCGGCGGTGGGCATCCCGGGCTTGAACTTGGAGTCCTGCGGCTCGAAGCCGAGGCAGGCGAAGGGGTAGACGATGGTGCGCGCACCGATCTCGATCGGGCCGCTGATGTAGTTGTTGCCGAGCAGGCGGACGCCGGGGCCGAGCGCCACGCGGCCAGAGAGGTGGCAGTACGGGCCGACCTGGGCATCGTCCGCCAGTTCGCACTCGGGGGAGACCACGGCCGTCGGGTGGATCTGGGGCATCGGGGGGTATGGTATCGCGCCCGCCGGGTGGACACGAGAACCGGGGGGAACCCGGGAAGAGGCCGGGTGGAGGGGAGGGG
>JBIQJK010000162.1:0-6475 GCA_044507535.1 Planctomycetaceae bacterium
CCTGGCCCGCCCGCTCCCCCCGCCGCCGGCCGCCCCGGGTACCACCAGATAGCTGTCCCCGCCGAGAAAGCCGGTGAGGTACGCGACGTCCTTCGGGTGCGTGACCAGCAGGTGCGATGCCCCCACCGCGCCGATGGCGACGCCGAGCCGCTCCAGACGCCCCGGATAGGGCGACCCCGCCGACGCCGACGCCGATGCCGCCGGCGTGCGGGGTGCCGCGCTGCGCCGGGCCCTGGTTGTCGTCGCACGAGTCGCCATATCTGAGCCCGGATGATACCGGTGCCGACGCACCGTGCGCGCCGCCGCCCCGCATCCCGTACACTCCGTCAGGGATGGATTCGGTCGATCCAGCTGCACCTCGGAGCCGGCGCGACGCCGCCCCACGTGGCGACATCGGCCTCCTCGTCGCCGCCGCAGCACTTCTTGCGCTCGCCGCCCTCACCGTCGGCCTCCCGGGCGCCGAGGTCGCCGCGGGGATCGCCCGCAGGCTCCTCTCGCCGCAGGCCCAGGAACCGATCCCCGGCGTCAGCGCGGGCGCAGCGCTTCTGCTGGCGACGACCATCGCCCACCCCGCCCTGATCGCCGCCGTCGCGACGGCCCTCGCGTGGCCCGTCGCCTGGGCCGTCGGCCGGGCAGGGCGCGCCGGGCGTCGCCTCGCCATCGCCGCGGCATGCGCTGTGCCGCTGCTGCTGCCCAACTACCTCGCCTACGCCGCGCTCAACCTCCTCCGCGCCCCGCGCACCGCGATCGGCGACTTCCTCGCCGAGCAGGAGCCGTGGGCCTCCATCGCCTTCGGCAAGGCCATCGCCCTCCTCGGGCTCGCGCTCTGGGCATGGCCGATCGCCCTGCTCGCCCTCGCCCCCGCGGTGCAGCGCCTGCCGCGCGACACGCTCGACGCCCTCGAGCTCGACGGCGCGGGGAGGCTCTGGCCGCTGCGCCGCACGCTCCTGCTCGCGTCCATGCTCCGCGGGCCCATCGCCCTGGCCATCCTCGCCGTCGGCGTCGTCATGCTCGGCTCCGCCGTCCCGCTGCACGTCGCGCAGATCGACACCTTCGCGACGCGCCTCTGGCTCCGCCTGAGCCTCACCACCGACCCCGCCGCCGCGTGGATCGGCGCCTGGCCGCTCCTGGTTATCGCCGCCCTTGCCGCGGCCGGCGCGTGCTCCCGTCTCGGCCGCGGCGCCCACGACACGGGCAACCAGGGCCCATCGCACCCGCCTGCACGCCGCGCCCTCCCGTCAACCGTCGGCGCGTGCGCCGTCCTCGCCATCTCGGTCCTCCTCCCGCTGGCAATGTTCATCTCCAGCCTTCGCGAACCCGGCGCGCCCTGGTCGCTCCGCACCGCCCTTGGCATGTCCGCCGCCTTCTGGCGCGATGCGCGCGACGCCGTCGCCGCCAGCGCTGGCGCCGCGGCCGCGACGGGCCTGCTCGCCGCACTCATCGCCGCCCTCTCGTGGTGCGCCCTCTCCGCACCCGGGCGCCGCCGCCCGGGGGCGCGCATCGCCCTCGTCTGCGTCGGGCTCTGGATCGTCGCGGGCCTGACCCCCGGCGTCCTCGTCGGCTCCGCCCTCGCCCGCGCGTGGACCTCCGGCATCGCCGCGCCACTCGACGCCCTCCTCGGCGGCCGCATCGGCGACACCCCCGCCATCCTCGTCCTCGCCCACGGTGCCCGCTTCGGCATCGTCGCGGCCCTCGTCGGCTGGTGGCTCGCGGCCCTGGAGCCGCGGGAAGAACGCGAGATGCGCCTCCTCGACGGCGCCACCGGCGCACGCGCCTGGCTCCTGGCCCGCGTCGGCCCCGCCGGCGTCGGCGCCGTCCTCGGCGCCGGCGTCGCCGCGGCCGCCCTGAGTTTCCACGAGATCGAGGCCGCGGTCATGGTCCAGCCCCCCGGCCTGGCCAGCTTCCCCCAGCAGGTCCTCGAGGACCTCCACTTCGCCCGCGATGCCCGCCTCGGGGCCGCGGCGGTGAACCTTCTCGCCGCGGGCATCGTTCTCTCAGGGACGGCCGGGTGGCTCATCCTCCGCGCCGGAGCCAGGGAGCGCCGCAGTTCCTCTCCAGCGACCCCCGAAACGGGTGCTTCGTTCTGGCTTTGGTAACATACTGCCGATGCCGCGATGCAACGTAGTGGCAGGTAAGGAGGTATGGCTCGGCATGATCGTGCGCGCTGGTATGGATTCCTGCCGGCGGCCCCGGCCCGTAATCCGCGGCCTGCAAACGACTTTCGCAGTGCACGCCCTCCGCACCGCGGCGATCTCCGCCGCGGCCGCCGCCCTTGTTGCCTGCGGCGGCGGCGACACCCCCTCCGCCGAGCCCCAGCCGATCCGCAGCGCCCGCACCCTCGGCCGCCTCGGGAACTCCCCGGGCGCCTTCGCCTACCCGCGCGGGATCGACCACGACGACGACGCACTCTGGGTCGTGGACAAGTCCGCCCGCGTCCAGAGAATCGACCCCAAAACAGGTGAGTGCCTCACCTGGTTCATGATGCCCGAGTCGGAGATTGGCAAGCCCGTCGGCGTCACCGTCGGCCCCGGCCCCGACGGCGACGAGGTCCTCTACATCCCCGACACCCACTACAGCCGCGTGCTCATCGTGCGCCCGCCGAAGGAGAGCCCCGGCGGCGCGCTCTCTCCCGCCACGCCGGAACTGATCGCCTCCTTCGGGGAGTATGGAACAGGTGACGGGCAGTTCATCTACCCCACGGATGTGGCCCTCCTGCTCGGCGACGACGGCACGCGCGTGGAGCGCATCTACGTGAGCGAGTACGGCGGCAACGACCGGGTCTCCGTCTTCGATTCGAGCTACCGCTTCCTCTTCTCCTTCGGCCGCTTCGGCATGGGCGACGCGCCGGAGGAGGCGCAGTTCCAGCGCCCGCAGTCCATCGCCCTCGACGCCGCGGCCGGCGTCCTCTACGTCGTGGACTCGCGCAACCACCGCATCGGGCGATTCTCCCTCGAGGGCGAGCTCCTCGGCTGGATCGGCTCCCCGCGCGACGCGGGGCGCGCGCCCGGCTCGTTCAAGTACCCCTACGGCATCTCGCTGCTCGGCGACGGCACCGCGATGATCGCCGAGTACGGCAACAACCGCGTGCAGCGCGTGGACCTGACCACCGGCGAGGGCCTCGGCGCCTGGGGCCAGCCCGGCCGCGGCGACGGCGAGCTCGCCGCCCCCTGGGCCGTCACCACCATGAGCGGCCGAACCTTTATATTGGACAGCGGCAACAGCCGGATCGTGGCGTTCCCAACACCCCGGAGGCGGGGCTGACGCCGCCGCCCGCCCAGGATGGACACAACACCCTTGATTCTCGCCGCGATCCACATCGGCCCCGTGCAGTTCGACCGGCCCGTCTGGCTCTGGCTCCTGCCGCCGCTGGCGCTGCTGACGCTGTGGATGGCGCGGTCGAGCCTCTCGGGCCTGGGGGCGACGACCCGCCGCGTCGCCCTCGCCGCTCGCCTGCTGGTGATCGCGATGATCGTCGCCGCCCTCGCCCAGCCCAGCTGGCGGCGCGAGGCCGAGAACGTCGCCGTCACCGTCATCGTGGACCAGAGCAAGTCCGTCCCGCTGCAGCTCCAGTCGCGCGTAGAGGATTACATCAAGGGCGCCGCTGCCGCGGCCAGGCCCGGCGACGACCTCGGCCGCGTCACCGTCGCCCGCGACGCCTACGTCCAGGCCCTCCCCGGCCCCCCCGCCGACCGCCCCGACACCCAGCAGGTCATCAACCGCGACGGCACCAACCTTGAAGAGGCGATGCGCCTGGCCATGGCCGTCGCCCCCCAGCAGAAGGCCAACCGCATCGTCCTGGCCACCGACGGCAACGAGACCGAGGGGAGCATCCTCGCCATCGCCGAGGCCGCCCGGGCCGCGGGCATCCGCGTGGACGTCCTCCCGCTGAAGTACGCCTACGACAACGAGGTCATCGTGGACCGCCTCATCGCCCCCGCCACCGCGCGCATGGGCGAGACCGTCAACCTCCGCGTCCTCATCTCCGCCACCGCCCCCACCACCGGCCGCCTGAGCATCCTCGTCAACGGCGACCCCCTCGACCTCGACCCCGACTCCGACGCCCTCGGCCAGCTCGTCGAGCTCGAGGCGGGGATGAACCCGCTGGTCGTCCCCGTCCCCCTCCCCCGCGCCGGCGCGCAGGAGTTCAGCGCCGTCTTCGAGCCCCTCCCGGGCCCCGACGGCGCCCTCGGCGACTCCATGCCCGAGAACAACCGCGCCCTGGCCGTCACCTTCGTCAGCGGCGAGGGGAAGGTCCTCCTGCTCACCGAATCCACCGAGGACGCCGCCGCGCTGGTTGACGTCCTCACCACCGCCCGCATCGCCGTGGACGTCCGCGCCCCGAGCGAGGGCTTCGCCTCCCTGGTCGAACTCGGCGTCTACGACGCGGTCATGCTCGTCAACGTCGCGGCCTACCGCTTCAGCCTCCAGCAGCAGGAGGACCTGCGCACCTACGTCCACGACATGGGCGGCGGGCTCATCATGATCGGCGGCCCCGACAGCTTCGGCGCCGGCGGCTGGATCGGCTCCCCCGTCGCCGACGCCCTCCCCGTCAAGCTCGACCCGCCCCAGAAGCGGCAGATGCCCCGCGGCGCCCTCGCGCTGATCATGCACTCCTGCGAGATGCCGCAGGGGAACTACTGGGGCCAGAAGACCGCCGAGGCCGCCGTCGCCAACCTCTCCAGGCAGGACCTCGTCGGCATCATCGAGTACTCCTGGCAGGCCGGCGGCGAGGCGTGGGTCCTCCCCATGTCCGAGGTCGGCTCCGGCGCCGCCGCCAAGCGGGCTATCGCCAACCTCACCTTCGGCGACGCCCCCAGCTTCGACTCCATGATGCGCATGGCCATCAAGGAACTCGAGGACGCCAACGCCGGCCAGAAGCACTGCATCATCATCTCCGACGGCGACCCCACGCCCCCGGCGCAGGACGTCATCGCCCGCTTCCAGAGGGCCGGCGTCTCCGTCAGCACCGTCATGGTCTTCCCCCACATGGGCACCACCGGGGGCGAGTGGCAGACCATGAAGAACATCGCGGACGCCACCGGCGGCACCGCCTACGCCGTCACGCAGAACAACCAGCTCAGCAGGCTCCCCGAGATCTTCATCAAAGAGGCGCAGACCGTCCGCCGCGCCCTGATCTGGGAGGGCGACCCCTTCGTCCCCGCCCCCAGCGGCCTCGCCGACGCCATGCGGCGCATCCCCACCCCCGTCCCCCCCATCCGCGGCTACGTCGTCACCGCCGAGCGCGAGGGGCTCAGCCAGGTCTCCCTCCGCGCACCCACCGCCGACGCCGACCCCATCCTCGCCAGCTGGCAGTACGGCCTGGGCCGCGCCATCGCCTTCACCAGCGACGCCTCCACCCGCTGGGCCGGGAGCTGGATCGCCTGGGGGAGCTTCCGCCAGTTCTGGGAGCAGCACGTCCGCTGGGCCATGCGCCCCGGCGGCTCCGCCGACATCCGCGTCCTCACCGACGACCAGGGGGACAGGACCAAGGTCACCGTCGAGGCCCTCGACCAGAACGGCGACCGCCTCAACTTCGTCCGCTTCCGCGGCCGCGTCATCGGCCCCTCCGGCAAGGCCGAGGGCGTCGAGCTCCGCCAGGTCGGCCCCGGCCTCTATGAAGGCTGGATCGACTCCTCCGACCCCGGCGCGTACGTGATGAACTTCCGCTACGACACCCCCGCCCCGGAGGGGGGCTCCGCGCAGGAGGGGAACGTCCAGGCCGCGGTCACGCGCCCCTTCGCCGACGAGTTCCGCGCCCTGCACGACAACTCCGCCCTGCTCACCCAGGTCGCCAACCTCACCGGCGGCCGCATCCTCCCCGCCGACCCCGCGCAGGCCAACCTCTGGGACCGCGAGGGGCTGGCCATGCCCGTCGCCCTGCGCCCGATCTGGCTCTGGGTCGCCATGGCGGGCATCGGCCTCTTCCTCGCCGACGTCGCCGTCCGCCGCGTCCGCATCGACCTCTACGCCATCGCCCGCGCCGCCCGCCGCGGCCTGGAGCGCCGCCGCACCCAAGCCGGCCAGCAGATGGGCTCCCTCCTCGAGGCACGCGAGCGCGCCCAGCAGGCCATGGCCCAGCGCGGCGGCGGCGCGGACGCCAACGGCCCCGCCGCTCCCCCGCCCCCGTCCGCACCCGCCGCGCCGGCGACCAGCTCGATCAAGTTCGAGGCCAGCGCCGAAGAACTCGCCGCGGCCAGGCAGGGCGGCCCCGTCGGCGCCGCCGACCTGGACAACCCCGACGCCGCCCCCTCCGGCCGCGCCGGCGACGGCCAGAAGAAACCCGACGCCGCGGGATCCAAAGACGAGAACCTCTCCCGCCTCCTCAAAGCCAAGCGGCGCGCCCGCGACGAAATGGAGGGCGAGTAGTCATGCCGCGCCCCATCCCCATGACACACCTCCCCTCCGGCCCCCTCCCCCGTAGGGAGAGGGCTGGGGTGAGGGCTCCATGGCCTCCCTCCCCCCCCGACATGGCTTC
>JBIQJK010000163.1:0-6456 GCA_044507535.1 Planctomycetaceae bacterium
CCGTACTACGCTCGGATGGGGGCGGGCGGGGCTTGGAGGGGCGGGAGGGGTCGCGGCGGGTGATCCGGCGCGGGGGTGTTGGCCGATGTCGGTTGGCGCGGGCCTACTGTCGCCCGATCTTTTGCCGACCAGGAGAAGCCGTCATGTGCGGGATTGTCGCGTATATCGGGTCGAAGGCGGCGCAGCCGATCCTGATCGAGGGGCTCAAGCGGCTGGAGTACCGGGGGTACGACTCGGCGGGGATCGCGATCATCGAGGGGGGCGAGTGCCGGACGGCGCGGGCGGTGGGGCGGGTGTCGCAGCTGGAGGAGAAGCTGGAGAAGCTCGGGGGGTTCAAGGGGACGCTGGGGATGGCGCACACGCGGTGGGCGACGCACGGTGGGGTGACGGAGGCGAACGCGCACCCGCAACCGGACGACCGTCACGGGATCTGCGTGGCGCACAACGGGATCATCGAGAACTACGCGGCGCTCAAGACCTACCTGAAGGACAAGGGGCACACGTTCGCCAGCGAGACGGACACCGAGGTGCTGGCGATGCTGATCGGGGAGCTGTACGAGGGGGACCTGGAGAGCGCGGTGCAGGGGGCGCTGCGGGAGGTGACGGGGGCGTACGCGATCGCGGTGACGTGCAGGAAGGAGCCGGACGTGCTGGTGGTGGCGCGCAAGGGCTCGCCGCTGATCGTGGGGGTGGGGGCGGGGGAGTACATCGTGGCCAGCGACGCGTCGGCGATCGTGGCGCACACGACGCAGGCGTTCATGCTGGACGACTACCACGTGGTGCGGATCACGCGGGAGGGGTTCCGCACGAGCACGATCCACAACGTGCCGGTGACGCCGAAGATCACGCAGCTGGAGCTGGACCTTCAGCAGATCGAGCTGGGGGGGTTCCCGCACTTCATGCTCAAGGAGATCTTCGAGCAGCCCAGCGCGATCCGCAACTGCACGACGGGGCGGATCAACAAGGACGAGGGGCGGATCGTGCTCGGCGGGCTGGCGAACTACGCGAAGGAGCTGACGCGGGCGCGGCGGATCATCCTGACGGCGCAGGGGACGGCGCTGCACGCGGCGATGATCGGGCGGTACCTGCTGGAGGACCTGGCGAAGGTGCCGACGCAGACGGAGTACGCCAGCGAGTTCCGCTACCGCAACCCGATCATCGAGGAGGGGACGGTGGTGGTCGCGGTGAGCCAGTCGGGGGAGACGGCGGACACGATCGCGGCGCTGCACGAGGCGACGGAGCGGGGCGCGCTGTCGCTGGGGGTGGTGAACGTGGTGGGCTCGACGATCGCGCGGGACACGGACGCGGGGGTGTACCTGCGGGTGGGGCCGGAGATCGGGGTGGCGAGCACCAAGGCGTTCACGGGGCAGGTGGCGGTGCTGACGATGATCACGCTGTTCCTGGCGCGGCGGCGGCTGATGTCGGCGGACCAGTGCGCGGAGCTGATCGCGGAGCTGGAGCAGGTGCCGGCGAAGATCGAGCGGATCCTGGAGCAGGCGGCGCGGATCAAGCGGGTGACCGAGCGGTACGTGGACCGGGAGAACTGGCTGTTCCTGGGGCGCGGGTACAACTACCCGACCGCGCTGGAGGGGGCGCTGAAGCTCAAGGAGATCAGCTACATCCACGCGGAGGGGATGCCCGCGGCGGAGATGAAGCACGGGCCGATCGCGCTGATTAATGAGGGCATGCCGGCGGTGTTCATCGCCAACAAGGGGCGGCAGTACGAGAAGGTGCTGAGCAACATCCACGAGGTCCGCAGCCGCGGCGGGCACGTGATCGCGGTGGCGACCGAGGGGGACGAGCACATCGCGGACTACGCGCAGGACGTGCTGTACATCCCGGAGATCGCCGAGCCGCTCTCCCCGATGCTGGCGGCGGTGCCGCTGCAGCTGATGGCGTACTACGCGGCGCTGGCGCGCGGGCATGACGTGGACAAGCCGCGGAACCTGGCCAAGAGCGTGACGGTGGAGTGAGCGCGCCGTGCGGGCCGGGCGTCGGATCGCTCTCGCGGCGTCAGTAGGGGAGCAGGTCTACCCATCGGTCCGGCAGGATGCGGCCGGGCCATGCCGCGACCAGCGGCCAGCAAAGCAGGAGGAGAACGGCGGTCGCTCCCGCAAGGCCGAGCGCGACCCGGAATCGTTGGTCACTCAGGTGAGCGGCGGCGCGGACGAGCGAGATGGACGGGGGCGCCCCCTTGGCCTTCGGTTCGCCGCATTCCGAGCAGCGGTCGAGGGCCTCCTGCCGCGGGTAGCCGCACCTGTGGCACGTGTTGGCCGTGGCACCGCTCAGGCGGAGCATCCTTGAGATTGAACTCCGGACCGTTCGCCCGACGATGAGCGCGTGGGCCAGCAGCACGCCGGCCCAGATGCCGCCGACCCCGAAGGGGCCCATGGCGACAGGCTGCCCATTGATGGCCGCGAAGGTCGCCGGGCTCTGGAACGGCCCGAACTTGTCGAACTGGTCGAACTTCCACCACGTGAGCCAACAGAACTGCCCGAGCGCCGGGAGGAGTGCTGCGAGCGAGCCGGACATCAGGAGCGCCCGCGGGGCCGCGGAGAGCGCCAGGCGTCGCCGGTCCGCCCGGACCGCCAGCCGGACGTGCTCGGGCCGGCCGAACTCGAGGTACAGCGTCAGAATGATCGCGGTGGCCGCGAGGTGCCAGGCCAGCAGGCCCGCCGCCCGGCCTGGAAGATCCAGGGCAATCGCGGCCGTCAACTCGGAGAGATTCTCGGCGGGGTTGCCCCCGGCGTCGTGCAGGGAGCGCTCCTGCGGGCGGCGGTAGGGGGGAGTGGGCGAGGCCGGCCCGCTCGAGGTCCGGCCCCTGGGCAGAAGTTGGTGCAACACAGGGGCCGCGGCCTCGGCGGCCGTGCGTCCTGGGTAGTACCACATGGAGAGCCACGCCGCGGCTCCGGCGCCAGAAGTCGCCACAAGAACTCCCAGGACCAACATCGTGGCCGCGATGGTCCGACGAGCATCCCTGGAGCCGCGAGCGTTGCTCATCGACTTGAACTTTATGGCACGAACAGCCCGCATCCACCGCCGGGACAAGGTGTCGCCGTGATGGGAACACTACACTCGACGTCCTCGGCGCAATACTCCTCACCGGTCGCCGTGCCGGGCGCCGGGCAGGAGTTACACCAGAACCAGGTCTCACCTGTATACGTTACGGAAGCGGAAGCAGGTGTCCTGGATTCGCACTTGCAACGGTTGCCCATCGCGGTTACCGTGGTAACGGTCGGGCCGGTGGTCGTCCAGGTGCCGTAGGCCGCGGTGCAGCCTGGGCACGGCCAACTGATGCACGGGTCAGGCGGGGCCGCGGCCCGCTCGGTCGCCAGTGACTCGGCAGTGAAGAGAGCATCTTCAACCTGGCGCAGGATCGGGGTCATCATCTTGTCGAGCGTCGAGATGGCGGCGTCGCAAGGTTGCGAACTCATGGCGGTCGCCATTTCACCGGCGGTGACCGAATAGCCCGTGCCGGCGAGGGTGGCGGCGATCGCGGCGGCATCGGGCGAACTGTTCACCGAAGCAGCGAGCGGATCGCTCTCGAAGAATGCGCCGTCCAACTTGTCCGTCGGCGCGATTGTGATCCCGTGCAGAGATGCCACAACAAGCGTCCCGTCACGATCGAAAAGGGTCGTGTCCGCGTAGACTTGGCGGACCCAGTTCACAGCGGCACCCTTATCAACGTTGCTCCACCCCCATGCAGACCAGTTCGATGTGTCGTCCCGTTCCAGCCAGATCAGGTCGATGTTCTCGCCATGGGCGGCACCCTCGATTTCCCATGCGAGGAAGCCGACGATTCTCCCGGCCTGAGTTGCAGGGGCCATCATCCAACCGTCGAAATGGTGGCGCACGAATGTCACATCGGGCTTTAGGTCCGCCGCGATGGCCACACTGGGGGTGATGGTTGCAACGAGGGCCAGTGCGTGAATCAGCGATCGTGTACTCATGGTTACAACTCCGAGGGGACGGGAGCACCCGGCGACCACCGGGTGATAGTCGCTTGCGTCCGGGTTGTGCCTCCAATATCATGGATGCGCAATCCGGCCGTGTTGTGACAAGAAACTTGAAAGAAGGGCAACGGATGTTCGACCCGACCATGCCCTCTCCTCCGCCTCTCGTGAGCGGCTTGCCTGGGACCTGTGTGCCAGTGCCACACACCGGGCCGTATTCGCGTGAAGAGGTCGCCCAGTTCATGATCCGCCATGGCGACCTCATCCGACGCCGCATCCGGTGCAGGCTTACGTGGTCGGCGCGACGGGTTACGGATACGGACGACGTGTTCAGTGTTGTGATCGCAAAGATCGACCGCCTCTGTGCGCGCGCAATGCTGCGAGCAGGGTCGGATGCGGAGCTCTGGTTTCTTGTTTCGATGATGACGAGGCAGGTGGTTCTTGAGCGGTTCCGGTTGTCGCAGCGCCTTCGGACCTTCGCCGCGGGTCGAGCATGCAGCGAGGTTGGTGCCATGGCTGGCGCGGATGACACCTCCCGCGGAGTTGAAGAGTCGGCGAGGTTGATGCGGCGCATCTTCCGGGTGATACCTGATCCGGCGGACCAGGAGATGCTGGCGCTGAAGCTGCGCGGAGTCCCGAATGATGTGGTGGCCCGGACGCTAGGACTTGCTGAACCCGCGGCACGGCAGCGGTGGCGGCGCATCCGCAGAAAGCTGCGCGACTGCCTCGTCCCTGACGAACCCGCCGGAGCGGCGAGACAGGCGCGGTCCCTGGGTCGGGCTAGCGGCTGAGCGCAGCGCTCAGCCGTGGCGCCTCGTGTCTTCCTTCCGCAACTCCTGGAGGCAAACTGCCCTCCATCGATTCTCCGGAGGTTGTATCCCGCGGTCGGCGTGCCACCATCTTGGATGGGAACGGCTTCCGCTTCTCGTGATTCGCGACAGGCTGAAATGAGCCGCCGCACCTCCACGTCGTCATGGGCGGTGCGGGTGTGGTTCCCGCGGGGGCGGATCGCGGTGGAGCTGGCCGACGGGCGGCGGGTGACGACGCCGCTGAGCTTCTATCCGACGCTGGCCGCGGCGACGGCGCGGGAGCGGGGGAGGTGGGTCTTCCTCGGGCCGGGGACGGCGGTGGAGTGGCCGGGGCTGGACCTGCAACTGTCGGTGGAGAGCATCGTGCAGGGGCGGCGAGAGCACGTGCCGCCGGAGGGGTGGGCCGCGGGGTTGGAGGGGCGGCTGCGGGCGTTCCGGGAGGGGCGTGGTGGGGGGAAGGCGTCGCGGGCGCGGCGGGCGTCGTAGACGGGCCCTCAACCGATCCGGCGCGCAGCTGAATAATCCGTGTCCGTTGCGTCTTGTTCGGATCGATGCTCGACGGTCCGGTTCGCCGCGCGCTTCACCTGGAGGAGTTGTCATGGTCGGACGGTGCTGTCTGCTCGCGATGCTGTGCGTGGTGGCCGCGGCGGGGGTTGGGTTTGGCGGGCAGGCTGAGAAGGACGGGCGGGCGCCGGAGACGATGCGGGCGATCCGGATCCACGAGCACGGCGGGCCGGAGGTGCTGCGGTACGAGGAGGCGCCCAGGCCCGCGGCCGCGGCGGGGGAGGTGCTGGTCCGGGTGCACGCGGCGGGGGTCAACCCGGTGGACTGGAAGGTCGTCCGGGGCGGGGTGCGGGACCTGGGGCGGCCGCTGCCGTACATCCCGGGGTACGACGCGTCGGGGGTGATCGCGGCGGTGGGGGAGGGGGTCAGCGGGTGGAAGGTGGGGGACGAGGTGTTCGTGTACCAGGAGCTCGGCCGCGGCGGGGCGTACGCGGAGTACATGGCGGTGCGCGCGGAGCACGTGGCGCGGAAGCCGGGGAATGTGGGGCATGTCGAGGCCGCGGGTGTGCCGCTGGCGGCGCTGACGGCGTGGCAGGCGCTCTTCGAGGTCGCGGATTTGCGGCCGGGGCAGACGGTGCTGATCCACGCCGCGGCGGGGGGCGTGGGGACGTTTGCGGTGCAGCTCGCCAAGGCGAAGGGGGCGCGGGTGATCGGGACGGCGTCGGAGCGGAACCACGAGTTCCTGCGGTCGATCGGGGCGGACGAGGTGATCGACTACCGGAAGGTGCGGTTCGAGGACGTGGTGAAGGACGTGGACGTGGTGCTGGACGCGGTGGGCGGGGAGACGCTGGAGCGGTCGTACGCGGTGGTGAAGAAGGGGGGGATCGTGGTGACGATCGCGGGTCGGCCGGCGGAGGAGAAGGCCGCGGCGAGCGGGGTGAGGGCGAAGTGGTTCCTGGTGCGGCCGGACGGGGGGCAGCTCGCGGAGGTCGCGAGGATGATCGAGGCGGGGACGGTCCGGCCGGTGGTGAGCGAGGTCTTCCCGCTGGCGGAGGCGGCCAGGGCGCACGAGCAGAGCCAGGGGGGGCACACGCGGGGGAAGATCGTGCTGCGGGTGGTTGAGGAGTAGAGAGGGCGGGGGGAGCGCGGGCAACGCGGACAAGGAAAAAAAGCCGCCCGCGGCGCGGGGC
>JBIQJK010000019.1:0-41530 GCA_044507535.1 Planctomycetaceae bacterium
CCCCCTCCCCGCGCCAAAGCCGCATCCCCCTATCCACCCCTGCCGCCTCCGCCCCCCGGCGCATCGCCCACTCGCTCCCGTAGATCCGGAACCGGGCCAGATTCCGGATCTCCGGGTCCATCAGGGTCTTCGCGACGATCTCCGGCCCGATCCCCAGCGGGTCCCCCATCGACACCGCGACCACCACCGGCCGCGACGCGGCGGACTCACCCGACTCGGACTGTTCAGCGGGCCGCTCCACGCCCAGATGCTATGGATCCCCGCTGCCGCGCCCCGTCTTTCCCCGCCTGGGTTGGTTCCACCCGGCGGACCCCGGCGCGTACCATGCGAACTTGTTGCCCGCCGTCCGACCCAGCCCGCACCGCGTTTTCCTTCCCCTGCTCGCCCTCGCCTTGGCGGTGGCCATCCCGGGCGCGTGCACCGCACCCGCGGCGTCCCCAGCCTCCTCATCCCCTCCTTCCCGCCCCGCCCCCTCGACGGCCCCGGAATCCCGGACACAAGCCGATCAATCGAGCGATGAATCGCGCCCCATCACGCGGATCGTCCTCGAGAACGGCCTGATCCTGGAAGACCTCGCCCTCGGCAACGGTTCGCTCTGCGGCGGGCCGGATTCGACCATCACCGTCCGCTACGTCGGCACCCTCCCCGATGGGACCGTCTTCGACTCCACCCCTCCCGCCCAGCCCGCGATCCTCCCCTTGAACAGGCTCATTGATGGATGGAGGGAGGGCGTCCCGGGGATGCGCGTCGGCGGCAAGCGCCGGCTGACCATCCCCGCCGAACTCGCCTACGGCGGCCGCGGCCTGAAGATCGCGGACACGTACGTGATCCCCCCCGACACCGACCTGGTCTTTGAGATCGAACTCCTGGGGGTCCGATAACGAACCTCTCTGGTTTTCACGCGGGGGGTTTACCGTGGTACTCGGGGATGGGGAACGGGACGGGCGGGAACGGGGACGGAGGGGTGAGTCGCCGCTCAGGTTCGGCGAGCAGGAGATTGCCTCTGATGAAGCGTGCCAACGCGTTGCTGATGACCGGGACCCTCGCGGGCATCGTCGCCCTGGCTGGGGCCACCCCCCCGCCGGCCCCCCCTCCAGCCCCCGAGAAGCCCGCGACCCCGCCCACGACCACCGCGCCGGAAGCCCCCGCTGCCCCCGCTGAGACAACCGAGGCCGACGCCGAGAAGCCGTTGAGCCGCATTGTGAAGGAGAACGGCTTGATCATCGAGGACCTGGTCATCGGCGAGGGGAAGGAGTGCCCCCAGGGGGGCGCGGTCGTCGCGCACTACCGCGGCACGCTCCGGGAGACCGGCGAGGAGTTCGACTCCTCCTATCGCCGCGGGCAGCCCGTCCCCTTCCCCCTCCAGGGTGTCATCCAGGGGTGGGGCGAGGGCGTCCCCGGCATGAAAGTCGGCGGCAAGCGCAAGCTCACCATCCCCTGGCAGCTCGCCTACGGCGAGCAGGGCCGTCCGCCGGTCATCCCTCCCAAGGCCGACCTCGTCTTCGAGATCGAGCTCGTTGACGTCCTCAACTGGAAGATCGAGGACCTCACCGTCGGCGAGGGCGCGGAGTGCATGCCCGGCCAGACCGTCAAGGTCTTCTACCGCGGCACGCTCTTCGAGAACGGCCAGGAGTTCGACTCCAACGTCGGCGGCGAGCCGATCGAGTTCCCCCTCCGCGGCCTGATCGCCGGCTGGCAGTACGGCATCCCCGGCATGAAGGTCGGCGGCAAGCGCAAACTCACCATCCCCTGGCAGTTCGCCTACGGCGAGCGCGGCAGCCCCCCCGCCATCCCCCCGAAGGCCGACCTCGTTTTCGAGATCGAGCTCCTCGGCGTCAGGTAACCCCCCTTCCGCCGCGCACACCAAGGAGGCCCGGCCCAGCGCCGGGCCTCTTCCATTTTTGAGTCCACCCTCCCCTCCGCTCCCTCCCCCGTGGCACGGGCTTTGGGGGGGCCAGCCCGCGTCGCCCCCACTACCTCTTCTCCCCCTCCGCCCCCTCTCCCTTGGGGGGGCGGGAGAGGGCTGGGGTGAGGGCTACCTGGCCTCCCCCCCCAACCTACATGGCTTCCCTATTCCCCATCCTCCGCTCTCTAAGCCCCCGCCCTGAAGGCGGGGGTTGGGGGCGGGTTCCTCTTCCTCCTCACCCCTCCCCGCGTTCCCTACCCTCCCGCACCATGTCGTCCACCGCCGCGTCCCCAACGTCCCTCCCCCCCCTGACCCGCCTCAAGCTCGCCGCGGCCGACATCAAGCTCGCCCACTCCGTCTTCGCCCTCCCCTTCGCCTTGCTGGCCGCCTTCCTTGCCCGGCCGGCCGACTCCTCCGGCGCGGCCTTCGCCGCCCAGCTGCTGCTGATCGTCCTGTGCATGGTCGCGGCCCGGACGTGGGCGATGCTGGTCAACCGGCTTGCCGACCGCCGCTACGACGCCGCGAACCCGCGGACCCAGCGCCGCATCCTCGCCTCGGGCAGGATGACCCCGCGCGACGCCGCGACCGTCGCCGCCGGCAGCGCGGCCCTGTTCATCGCCGCCACCGCGCTCTTCTACGTCTTCTTCAAGAACCCGTGGCCCCCGATCCTCTCCGTCCCCGTGCTGATCTGGATCGCCTTCTACTCCTTCACCAAGCGCTTCACATCCCTGTGCCACGTCTTCCTCGGCGGCGCCCTCGCCGCCAGCCCCCTGGCCGCGGCCATCGCGATCGACCCCGCCTCCCTCGCCGCCACGCCCGCGCTCTACTTCCTCGCCGGCATGGTCCTCCTCTGGGTCGCCGGCTTCGACGTCATCTACGCGCTGCAGGACATCGAGTTCGACCGCCGGACGGGCCTCTCCAGCATCCCCGCCAAGCTCGGCCCCACCGGCGCCATCTGGACCAGCCGCCTCATGCACGCCGCGGCCTTCGCCCTCCTGGTCCTCGCCGCCCGCGCCGAGCCCCGCTTCGGCCCCATCTTCTACGCCGCGGTGGCCGCCGTCGGCATCCTGCTCATCACCGAGCACGCGGTGCTCGCCAAACGCGGCCAGGCCGGGCTCAACATGGCGTTCTTCACGATCAACGGAGTCGTCTCCTGCGTCCTCGGCGCGGCGGGGATCCTCGACGTGTCTCTGCTGTAGGTGTGGGGCCCTACCCGACGCGGACCAACCCAGCTATGGCTGACTGAGCAGGGACGCCAACTCATCATTCCAGTCCCGGCCGAGCGGCTGCCCTTCGTCCAGGATCTGGAATCGAAACATGTGGTCCTTGAACTCTTCTCCAAGTCGCTGCCACGTCACCTTTCTCCCTGCTCGCTCGTAAAAGTCGGCGATGCTCCGCTTGTATCCTGTGTCCGTGTTGCCTTGCAGATGCTTGCCCTTGCTCTCAAGCACCATCACCCAGTGCCGCGGCTTGCCATTGCGACCACTCTGCACAACGAAGTCCGGGTAGATCTTCTGCTTCCGATACCCCTGGATTGCAAAGTTCTCCTGTCCCACACAGTTGCGGTACCACCAGAGAACGTTTGAATCCCGGTCGAGACAAAGAGCGATCGAGCGCTCCCAATCGTTCTTGCCCTCTCGCTCGACGAAATCAAAGAGCGATTTGGCCACGCCATCGCCGTTATCTGGATGGGTTAGCGGCGTCAACGTGCCTTTCACTTCGATCTTGATTTCCGGCGGAATCTCGAAGCGGCATTCGCGGCATTCGAGGTAGAACTGGATCTTGCCCGCCTCGAACAACTCCCGGAACGCCGCTTCCGTCTGCCGGTCCACTTGCCCTTGGATAAACCGCTCGATGTGCTCCCGCACGGGAAACTTCACGAGTGAAAGCCGATCCTTCACCATGCCGGAGAGTTCGGCAGCGCAGAGCCGCTGGTACACCCGTTCGATGATGTACTTGAGTTGCTTATGGCTGAGCGAGTCGAACCGAACCGTCGCCGCCATCCATGCCATCGCTCGCTCATCGTCCTCGATCAGGTCGGCTTCCATTTCGACGACCTTCTCAGGGGGCGTCCCGAGGTTTACCTTAAAGAAACGGTCTTTGGCCTCCTTCATCCGCTCCGCCAGCGGCCAGTCGATGGAGCCGTACTCAAATTGTGTGACGTCCACGCGCCGCAGCAGGTGATCGAAATAGTCGAGCGGCTGGTATCCCTTCCCCTCCTTCACGCAGAACCTTGGGAGGTACACCTTCCCCTCGAACTCTCGGTAAAAGGTGCGGAACTCCTGCCGCATCCGGAGGGTCTTTGTGCCGCCCGGCCGCTTCCCACTCGAAGCATCCCGCACCGCCCCTTCGAGGTCTCCTTCGTAACCTTCCTTCTCCAAGGCCCGCTTGATCCCCGCGACAAGCTCCGCCGGCCGCGCGTGGACGCAGTACACGTAGCTCTCATTCAGTTCGCCGAACTCCTCCGGCGCCCTCTTCGTGAACGGCTGCCGCAGCACCCGGCCCACAAGCTGGGTCATCGCCGTCACGCTCCCGGTGTTGTGCAGCGACACCAGAATGTACGCAAACGGGCAGTCCCACCCCTCCTGCAGCGCGCTCTTGGTGATGATCCACTCTACCGGACATCCGGGATCCTCCAGATCCACGTCCTCCAGCCCGTCGTTCTGGGCCGACTTGATCGCCACCGCCGTCGCGGGCACGCCGAGCCGCTGCGTCAGGTACTCCTGAACATCCAGCGCATGAACCAACCCCGCCTCGCGCTGGTCCTTCCCCGTCCGCTCCACCTGCACCAGCACGATCGGGCGGATCAGCCGGTCCAGCCCCGCCGTCTCCGCCCACTTCGCCGCCTGCTTCGCCAGCGCGACGCGCTTGTCACGGGCCTGGGTCAACACGTCTTTCCAGTTCTTCTGCCCGCTGGTGGCGATGTTCAGCGGGAGCTTGATCATTTCCGCCTCCAGCAGTTCCTCGCCGCTGACCCGCGAAACAATGTTCGCCCCTTTGTGCGGCGTGGCCGACAGCTCCACCACGACCGATGCGTTGAACCCCTCGATCGTCCGCCTCGCCAGCTCGCTCGTCGCCTTGTGCCCCTCATCCAGAATCACAGCCGGCTTGCACAGGCGCACGAGATTTCCGATCGACGTTGCGATTAGATGCCGGCCCGTATTCGGGTCGTCCTCAATCATGTCGAGGTTCGGCACCTTCTCCTTGAGCGCGCGGTGCGCTCCGGGATCATCCTCCGGAGGAAAATGGTCTACGATGCTCCCGCCGCAGTCCTTAAAGAACTTCAGTTGCTCCTGCGTCTCACGGTTCGTGCTCGCGAGCTGGACCACAAGGATGTTCAGGCAATCTCGCAGCCTGGCCGGGCTGAGTCGCGGAATCTCATGCTTCTCCCACACCTCCAGCCGCCTGCTCGTTGCGTGCTCGAGCATGACCCGGTACAGGTCGTTGCGGTCCCGGAGCCGCCGCAGCGTGTCGCGGTAGATCTGGCTGCTGGGGACCACCCAGAGAGCCAGGCCCGCCCCGCCCCGGTCGCTGAGGATGCTTCGGTAGATCGACCCCAACGCCTGCGTCGCCAGCAGCGTCTTGCCGCCTCCCGTCGGCACCTTGATGCACACCGTCGGCAAGTCCTCCCCCAGGCCGTTCTCCCGCGGCTCGTACCTGCCCAGGCCGAGCCTCTTCCACGCCGCGGCGGAGCCGAAGTCGCGGTTCCCCCTCGCCCACTCCTCTCTCAGCGCAACGAAGAACCCCTCGACCTCCCGTACGACCCGCTCCTGAAAGTCCTTGAGGCTCACGCCGCGCTCACTTGAGGTTGTACGGCACCAGCATGGGCCGGATGTCGTTGAAACCCGCCTCGTGCACCAGTTTGCGCATCTCGTCGGGGTGCGCCCAGATCTTCTCGCAGTACACGACGAGCCGTTTGGCCTTGCCCTTCTCCCGCTTGGCGATGGCTTTGAGCACAACCAGGCTCAGTTCGCGGTCCTCCTTCCGGTTGGGCGTGTACAGCAGGTAATACGCCGTGCCGCCCGCGGCATCAACCCGCCCGATGAAGCCGGTCTCCGGATCGACTCTGGACAGATCAATCTCGCGGCTGGTCTCGGTGTAGAAGATGTACCTCGCAAGGTCTTCAAAGGGCGGCAGCTTCTTGCCGAGGTCGCGGTACTCCGTGAACAGCGGATCGCCGACGCGAATGTATGAAAAGGAGCCTGGCAGCCCTTCCACCTTAATGCGCTCGCTCCCGCCGCCTCGCTTGGGCTTGTCGAACGTGTATCCCGCGATCACCCGGCGGACCCGCTCAGCCGTCACGCTCTCACAGATGTTCAGCCCATCCTCGATCTGCTTCCGGTTGTCGTGCGGCTGCTGGATCAGCACGAACGTCCGACTGCCTTCATCCCGCTTGTTCAGCGCAAGCACCGCGTGCGCGGTGGTCCCCGACCCCGCGGTGCAGTCCAGCACCAGCCCATCAATCGGACACGCGACGTCGATCAGCCGAGCCACAAAGTCCGTCAGCTTCGGGAAGTCGAACAGCCGTGCGCCCAGAATCTGATCAACTTCGTCCGCACCGGACTGCCCCTTGATGTCGCCCCAAAAACTCGACTCGGGCATGCGCTCTTCTGTCTCTGACAGAAATCGCTTCTTTCGCGGCTTGCCAGTATTTGAATCCGGAGGCCACCAGATCCGGTCCTCCTCCATCAACTTCTGGATTCCTTCACGATCGGTAATCCATCCGCGAGCCGGATCGGGATCGTACCGATCTCCAGTGGCCTTATTGATGATGGTAAAGTGCAGATTGGGTCGCTGCGCCGCAGTCGCCTTGCCTGTAAGTGGATCGGTGACGTATGGCCCGCGCTTGTCGTTGTCGGGATTGGAAAAGTCGGAGCGATCAATCTTCCGACCCCGCCACCGGCCCGCTGTACGCTTCCGGTATACAAGCACGTACTCATGATCAACCGATAGGTTGGTCTTGATCCGATTATCCGTATTGCGCGTCTTCCAAGTAATGACACCCATAAAGTTGGCATTGTCGTCACCGGGTGAGCCGCCACCGAAGATCTCGTCCATCAGGCATCGGAGGTGGTGTACCTCGTTGTCGTCGATCGAGACCATGATGATGCCGTCTTCGGCCAAGAGCTCGTGCAGGAGCATCAGCCTGGGATACATCATGCAGCACCACTTGTCGTGCCGCGTCGCGTCCTCTCCCTCCTTGCCGACTTCCTTCCCGATCCACTCCTTGAACTGAGGCTGATTAAGCTTGTCGTTGTAGATCCACCCCTCGTTGCCCGTGTTGTACGGCGGGTCGATGTAGACGCACTTGACCTTCCCCGCGTGCGTCGGCAGCAGCGCCTTGAGCGCCAGCAGGTTGTCGCCCTCGATGATCAGGTTGCCATCGAGCCCCGGCTTCTCCCCCTTGGGCAGCACGGACAGTTTCGGGACGAACTCCAGCCGGTGGTGGGGCACCGAGTGGTGGTACGTCTCGATGACGCTCTTTCCCTTGAACTGGATCGTCGGCAACGACCGCCTCCTCACATAGCGGCGGCCCTCCATGACCTCCGGCGATGCACCCGTCCCTGGTGCGAACAATCTACATGATTCGGCTCACGTTTGGCAAGCCGCGTACTCACAATAGCCGTGTGCCCACAGCTAAGCCTCCAACCGACAACGTCCACGCAGGTTGTTCCAGTTTTCACTCTTTTCTGAAACTCCTGTTGCCCCCAACCCCCCCTCCAGTTACCCTTCCCACATCATGGCCCGCCGGGACTCCCCCTCCATCTCGGCCAAGACCCTGACCGAGGCCCAGGACCGGTTCATCGCCGCGTGGGGCCAGATGGGGTCCACCTGGGGGATCTCCCGCACCATGGCCGAGATCCACGCCCTCCTCTACATCACCTCCGAGCCGCTGAACACCGACGAGGTCATGGAGCGGCTGGAGATCTCCCGCGGCAACGCCTCCATGTCGCTCCGCGCCCTGGTGGACTGGGGCATCGTCTCGAAGGTCCACCGGCGCGGCGACCGCAAGGAGTACTTCCAGGCCGAGCAGGACGTCTGGACGATGCTCAAGCAGGTCATCCGCGAGCGGCTGCGCCGCGAGGTCCACCCCGTGCTGACCTCGCTGTTCGAGATCCGCGACCTCACCGCCGCGACCGCCCAGACCGCCGCCCCCAGCGCGGCCGAGCACCCCACCGTCCCCCCCGAGGTCGTCCGCGACCACAACACCCGGCTCGACGCCCTGCTGGACCTGCTCCAGACGATGGACAGGCTCGGGGAGCGGTTCGTCGGCTCCGAGGGCAAGAGCCTGCAGCTCGCCGCGAGCATCCTCAGCAAGATCCCGTAATCTCCTCTCCTCCAGCCGTCCACCCCGCGCGCCCGACCCCGGAACACCCCCAGTCCTGCAGCTCCGCATCACCCGCCCCCCAGCCCCGCCATGACCCTTGCCGATCACAAGCACGCCCTCGCCGTCCGCCGCATCGCCGTCGCCCCGCCGCAGCGCTGGCTGGCGGTGCGGTGGGACGTCTGCGACGGGGAGATCCGCGGCGTGCTGGAGTGGCGCATCGCCGACGACCCGGCCCCCGCCCCGCGCCGCGCCGGCGTCCCCGCCGCGGTGGCGATCTGGCACGTGGACTCGGCCGCGCCCGGGGGCGGCGGGAACATCGTCGCCACCGTCGCGGCCCCCGAGTCCCGCGCCCTGCTCCGAACGGCCGACCCCGGCGCGGGGCTGGAGCACATCGACATCCCCGGCCTGCTCTCGCTGACCCTCCACCGCGCCCCGGCCAGCGGCGGCGGCGGCGGCGGCAACGGGGGGAGCGGGGACGCCGCGACGACCGTCCTCTACGCCCGCACCCCCCTCATCGCCGCCCTGGGCGCCCGCGGCGGCCGGGCCGATTCCCCGCGGTGCACGATCCTTCACACGGGGCATGACGGAGCTTACGAGCCAGCCGCGGCGAAGTGAGGTCCGCGGTGCTGCGTGCTGGGTGCTGGGTCGCACGTGAACGTCTACAGCGAGCGCGCCAATCGGTGCGCACGCGCGTTCCACGCTCAGAAAGCCGTCGAGCCCTTCCCACTCCCCGCGCACAGCACCACGCCCCGCCATCGCCCATCACAGGCGACGCGGCACCCAGCGCTCAGCACCCGGCACTCTCTTCGTTATCCCTTCCGCCCGATCGCCCAGCCGATGAGGCCGAAGAGCAGCACGGCGACGGCGCCGATGCCGATGAAGCCCCACGGGTAGGCGGGCAGGCCGGTGACGGCGTCGGCGATGTCCGGCGCGCCGCCGACGATGCCGAAGATCACCACGACCATCGACAGGGCGGCCACCAGCAGCACGCCCAGGGCGATCCCGCCGGTGAGGCCGGAGCCCGCGCCGTCGAACGGCTCGGCCGCGACCATCACCGCGCCCCCGCCGACGGCGATCCCCGGGGAGACGTCCGACACCGCGCCGGTGGTCTCGAACAGGCCGCTGGTTCCGGCGGTCTCGTGGTGGATCCCGCTGCCGGCGCGGCTCCCCTCGCTCCCGTAGACGTCCTGGAGCAGGTCGGCGCCCAGGGAGGTGTCGTCCCCCTCGCGGGTCAGGTCCAGCAGGCCCGAGCCCGAGCCCACCGCCTCCATCGTCAGCTCCCCGCCGTGGCTCTGGGTGATCTGCGTCACCGCGGAGGGGTCGGCCTGCTCGAGCTCCTCGGCGTCGAAGATCGAGATCCCGGAGCGCTCCTTCGGGCCCTCCTCGATGGCGATCCCGCTGCCGGAGGCGCTCTTCTCGTCCAGCACGATCGGGATGCCGCTGCCGCTCTGGTCCGACGCCAGTGGGATGTCCGCGTCGTCGCCGCCGGCGAGCAGCTCGACCTGATCGACCTTGAACATCAGCTTGTCGCGGTCCCGGAACTCTTGGAGCCGGCCCTGAGAAACCAGGTCGCGGACCTGGTCCGCCGTCATGCCAAGCCGCGAAGCCGCTTCATCGATCGAGTAGAACAACTTGGCCATCGGACACCGTCTCCCTTCAAACCGGACGATCTGCTCCCCGGGCCTCGTGGCCCTGAGGCAGGTTCATACGCACCCGCCGCCGCGGCGGCTCCACCCTCCCCGCCAACAGGGCCGCAAGCATACCAAAGCACGCCCGCACCCCCGCCCCCCCCTCCACCACTCCCCACCAGCCTCCCCACGTCCTCCATATCCAAACATAACTCTTATCCATCCGACGGCACGGCAGCCGGCGATTCCGCCGCGTCCGGCCCGGGCCCGGCCGGCTGGGCTGGCGGCGGCTCCGGCGGCGGACCCCGGCGGATCACCTCCAGGGCCTGCGCCGCCAACTCCCGTGCCTTGATCATCCGTTCGATCCCCGTCCCCTCCGTCTGCTGGAGGAACTGCTCGAAGGCCGCGGCCGCCTCCGGGAGCCGCCCCCGCTCGGCGTAGAGCTGCCCCAGGCGGTAGTAGACCCACCGCGCTTCCTGAGACCGGTCCGCCGCGACGGCGTCCCGCACCGACTCCAGCTCCGCCAGGGCCTCGTCCCGCCGCCCCTCGACCATGAGGATCTCCGCGATCCGGTCGGTGATCATCGCCCGGAAGTTCGGCAGCTTCTGGCGGATGTCGCGGTAGAGGGCCAGGGCCCGCTCCGCGTCCTCGTCGCGCAGCAGCGCCACCCGGACGAGCTGCTCCGTCGCGAGGAAGCGCTCGAAGGCGGGGGGGCGCGTGTCCATGTCCCTGATCAGCTCCAGCAGGATCCGCTCCGCCTCGTCGTACTGCTGGGTGCGGAGGTGCAGGTCGATCAGGGCCAGGGTGTTCGAGACCGTCTGCCGCAGCTCGATGGCCCGCTGGAGCGCGGCCTTGGCCTCCTCGTACTCGCCCGCGCGCACCAGGGCCGTCCCGTACTGCCCCCACGGGAAGCGCGAGCCCGGATCGTTCCGCACGCCCCACGCCCACAGGTCGATGCTGTTCATCCACGCCGCGCTGTAGCGGAACGTCTGCGCGGCCAGCGGGATGCACACCGCCGCCGCGGCCACGGCCAGCGCCGCGGCCGCCCGCTGATCGCCGCTCATTCCCTCTCGGGCCCCGAGCCTCGCCCCCAGCAGCCGCTGCGCCCCCACCAGCGCGACCGCCGCGAACCCCAGCAGCGGCAGGTACAGGTAGCGGTCCTGCACCATCAGCTCCGGCGCCATCCCCGCGGCCATCCCCGCCGGCGCGATCGTCAGCACGAACAGCAGCGTCCCCACCAGCGCCGCGCGGCTCGCGTGCCGCCCCAGCGACAGCCACAGCATCCCCGCCCCCACCAGGGCCACCACCGCCGCGGGGAGCAGGAAGTTCGTCACCCCGATCTCCGTGACGGGGCGCAGCGGGTACGTCGGCCCGATCCAGTACGGGAAGATGATCTGCCGCAGGTAGAACGCCCCCGTCAGGGGGAGCGAGAGGATCGCCCCCGACGGCCCCGGCCCCTCGGAGTGCTCCGCCGCCCCCTCGACGATGGGCGCGCGGACCACCAGGTACACCACGGCCATGGCCGCGAAGGGCGCGGCGTGCGCCGCCGCGCTCCGCCAGCTCGACAGGTCCGGCCGCAGACGCTCCGCGTCCCCGCCCTCGCCGCCGCCCCCACGCTCCGCCTTCCGCCAGCGCAGCGCGGCCGCGAAGACGATCAGAGGGAAGACGACCGAGAGCTCCTTGGCCCCCAGCGCGACGGCGTACAGCCCCGCCGCCGCGGCCCACAGCCCCCACGCCGGCCGACGCGGCCCGTCCGCGGCCGCGGCGTCGTCGCGCCGCTCCAGGATCCCCAGCACGAACCAAAGCGACCCCAGCAGCCCCACCGCCACCAGCAGGTCCGGCACACCCGAGATCCACGCGACGTTCTCCGTCCGCGTCGGGTGCACCGCGAAGATCCACGCCGCGGCCCCCGCCACCAGCGGCCCCATGCCCAATCGCCGCATCACCAGGAACGCCAGCAGCGTCGCCAGCGTGTGCAGCGCGATCGACCCCGCGTGCCACCCCAGCGTGCTCTCCATCCCGTAGAGCCGGTGGTTGATGATGAACCACAGCGTCGTCACCGGCCGCCAGTACGGGCTCCCCGCTTCGCCCTGCGCGCTGCGGTACGCGAAGAGGTCCGAGCCCAGGCTGGTCCAGAAGTGGTGCGGATCCTGGATCATCGGGTTGGCCAGGATCAGGGGCTCGTCGTCGTAGACCCAGTCGCCGTGGAGCGTCCCGCTGAAGACCGCCGCGGCCAGCAGCGTCGCCGTCACCGCCATGATCAGGTGCAGCCGCCGCTCCGAGAACGATGCGCCCCGGCCGGGGCTTGGCGGGGGCGGGGCGGTCTTCGGCGTCGCCGGCTTCGCGGGCGTCCTCTTCGTACCGGGGGCGGGGCGTTGGGGCATGGGCACCAAGGGTATACGCCCCTGACGGGCCCCCAGCCCGCGTCGCTATCCTTGTTTTCGCGCTCCGCGTCATGGACCAGCCCCCCTCACCAGCCCCGGCGAGCACCCGCCCCGACCCCGCGCGGAGCCTCCGCACCGCCCTGCTGGGGCTGCTGGTCAACACCGTCTTGGCGGCCGCCAAGCTCGCCGCGGGCATCGCCGGCAACTCCTACGCCCTCGTCGCCGACGCCCTGGAGTCGTTCACCGACGTCGCCGCGAGCCTGATCACCTCCGCCGGCCTCCGCTACGCCGCCCGCCCGCCGGATGAGGAGCACCCCTACGGCCACGGCCGCGCCGAGTCGATCGCCGCCCTGGTCGTCAGCGCCATGCTCTTCGCCGCGGGCGTCCTCATCGCCGTGCAGGCGATCCGGGAGATCCGCAGCCCCGGCCCCGGCCCCGCGCCGTTCACCCTCTGGGTCCTCATCGCGGTCGTCGCGATCAAGGAGGGGGTCTACCGCGGCATGCGCCGCGTCGCCCGCGACACGGGCAGCCCCGCCGTCGCCGCCGACGCCTGGCACCACCGCGCCGACGCCGTCACCTCCGCCGCCGCGGCCATCGGCATCTCGATCGCCCTCCTCGGCGGCGAGGGGTACGAGGCCGCGGACGACTGGGCCGCCCTCGCCGCGGCGGGGATCGTCCTGTACAACGCCTTCACGCTCCTGCTGGCTTCCTGGCACGACCTGATGGACCGCCAGAGCCCCGTGCTGCTCGCCCAGGTCCGAGCCGCGGCCGAGCGCGTCCCCGGCGTGGCGGGCGTCGAGAAGCTCCACTCCCGGCGCAGCGGCAGCGACGTCTTCGTCGACATGCACCTGCACGTCCCCCCGGACATGAGCGTCCACGACGCCCACGCCCTCAGCGGCCGCGTCAAGGCCGCGGTCCGCGAGGCCGTGCCGAGCGTGGCGAACGTGCTGATCCACATCGAGCCCGCGGACGAGGGGGGCGCGCGGGCCGGCGAAGGCTGACCGCCTCCCCGGCGGCGTCCATCTTCTCGCTTTGCGAGTTGTGAGCCGCACCTCGCCCTCCCGCTCGGTGCGCCCCGCGCGCTCTTCGCCCGGTTCACGAGAACTTACGCGCCCAACCCGCTCATCCCGCGCACTAGCATCGCTCAGGACGAACCAAAGGGGGTGCCCATGGTGATGCTCCTGAGCGGCAAGAACGGCTCCGAGTTCGAGCTCGGGCTCATCGAGGAACGGCTCGCGGAGATCCAGGACGGCTTCGGCGACAGCGCCGCCGTCACCATCAGCTTCCGCGTCGCCACCCCCGACGACTCCTGGGAGGAGACCTCCCCCTGCTTCAACCTCTACGAGGTCGAGAACCTCGCCGAGTGGCTCGAGGCCGTCAGCGACCGCACCATCATCGCCCGCGACATGCCGGACCAGGGGGAGGTCGCCGAGATCGACCTGCTCGAGCCCGAGCTCAACTTCGCCGTCGTCCAGGACATGGGCGAGGACGTCGTCCTCCGCATCAACTTCCACCTCGAGAACCGCCCCGAGGAGTTCGAGGTGGACACCCCCACCGACGAGGCCACCCACATCGACCTGCGCCTCTCGCGCGAAGCGCTGCGCATCGCCGCGGCCCAGCTCCGCGACGACCTCGGCCGCCTCGGCCGCGCCGGCCGCGCCGGCGCCGCGGGCGCGGCCTCCGAGGCCGACAAGCTCCGCGACGACCTCCTCGGCGAGGACGAGCTCCCCGAGGTCCGCGTCCCCGAGGAGGACCTGGGCCTGGGCCCGCGGATCGTCTCGGAGGAAGACGTCGGCTTCGGCGCCGGCCCGGACGAAGCAGAGGAAGCGCGGATGCGGGATCTGGACGAGGGACGCGAGCGGTAGCCGCGTCAACTGAAACTTGTCTGCTATTGCTTGCAACATGTCTATGGGTGCGGGGCGCACCGCCATACACTTGAGCCGATGCCCCCTCCCGAGGACCCCACCCTCGACCTCCCCTCCGGACCCACAGAGCCCCTCCGCGCGCCCGCCGTTCCCTCGCCCGCGCAGACCATCGGCCCCTACCGCGTCCTCTCCCTTCTCGGCGAGGGGGGCTTCGGCAGCGTCTACCTCGCGGAGCAGACCTCCCCGGTCCGCCGGCGCGTCGCGCTCAAGATCATCAAGCCCGGGATGGACTCCCGCGCCGTCGTCGCCCGCTTCGAGGCCGAGCGGCAGGCCCTGGCCCTGATGGACCACCCCGGCGTCGCCCGCGTCTTCGACGCCGGCGTCACCCCCGCCGCCGACGGCGCGCGCCCCTACTTCGCCATGGAGCTCGTCCGCGGCGAGTCCATCACCCGCTTCTGCGACTCCGAGCGGCTCTCCATCGACGACCGCGTCCGCCTGATGATCCAGGTCTGCGAGGCCGTCCAGCACGCCCACATGAAGGGCGTCATCCACCGCGACCTCAAGCCCTCCAACATCCTCGTCGAGCTCGTGGACCAGCGGCCCCTGGCCAAGGTCATCGACTTCGGCGTCGCCAAGGCCCTCACCCAGCGCCTCAGCGACTCGACCCTCCTCACCGAGCAGGGGCAGATGATCGGCACCCCCGAGTACATGGCCCCCGAGCAGGCCCGCGGCTCCGCGGTGGACGTGGACACCCGCGCCGACGTCTACTCCCTGGGCGCCATCCTCTATGAGCTGCTCACCGGCGCCCCGCCGCTGGACTCCGCCTCCCTCCGCGCCGGCGGCTACGCCGAGCTCCAGCGCAAGATCGAGGAGGAGACCCCCGCGCCCCCCAGCGAGCGCGTCAGCCGGCTCACGGCCGCCGCCGCCGCAACCACCGGCGCGGGCGACGACTCGCGCCCGCCCGCCTCCCCCACGCGGCAGGACCCCGCGACCCTCTCCCGGCGGCTCCGCGGCGAGCTCGACTGGATCGTCATGCGCTGCCTCGAGAAGGAGCGCGCCCGCCGGTACGACTCCGCCTCCGCCCTCGCCCGCGACCTGCAGCGCTTCCTCAATGATGAGCCGGTGGACGCCGGCCCCCCCAGCGCCGCCTACCGCGCCATGAAGTTCGTCAAGCGCCACCGCGGCGCCGTCGCCGCGTCCGGCGCGATCGCCGCCGCGCTGCTGCTCGCCGCCGTCGGCACCTCCGCCGGCATGGCCTGGGCCCTGCGCGAGCGGGCCGCGGCGGACGAGCACGCCCGCATCGCCGATGCCGCCCGCGCCGAGGCCGAGGCCGTCGTCGCCTTCCTGGAGGGCATGCTCGACTCCGCCGACCCCGGCGTCTCCGGGCACGACGTCACCGTCCGCGAGATCCTCGACGAGGCCGCCCGCTCCATCCCCGGCCGCTTCGCCGACCAGCCCCTGGTCGAGGCCCGCCTCCGCCACACCATCGCCAGCACCTACCTCGGCCTGGGCCGCCCCGCCGACGCCCACCCCCACCTCAACGCCGCCCTCGACATCCGCCGACGCCTCCTCGGCGAGAACCACCCTCTCACGCTCAAGGTCCTCGCCAACCTCGCCTCCGTCCACTTCGCCCGCGGCCGCTACGACGAGGCCGAGGCCGTCAGCCTCCAGGCCATCGACGCCCTCGCCGCCGACGCCTCGAACGTCGACGCCCTCGGCGTGATGAACAACCTCGCCCAGCTCTACCGCCGCCGGGGCCGCATGGACGAGGCCGAGGCCCTCCAGCGCCGCGCCCTGGACGGCTACCGCGCCGCCCTGGGCGATGCGCACCCGCACACCCTGGGCGCCATGACCAACCTCGCCGGCATGCTCGAGGCCCGCGGCGACGTCCAGGGCGCCGAGTCCCTCCTCCTCGCCGCCGTCGAGGGGTGGCGCACAGCGCACGGCGAGGACAAGCCCGGCGCGCTCCTGGCCGCCAGCTCCCTCGCGCTGCTCTACAGCGAGACCGGCCGCGGGCCGCAGGCCGAGGCGCTCATGCGCCGCGTCCTCGACCTCCGCACCCGCACCCTCGGGATCAACCACCCCGAAACCATCGCCGCGCTGAGCAACCACGGGCTCATCCTCTCCGTCCTGCGGCGCGACGACGAGGCCGAGCCCGCCCTCATCGCCGCGTGGGAGCGCGGCGCCGCCACCCTCGGCGAGGGCCACCCCGACGTCCTCGCCACCGCCCTCAACCTCACCGCCCTCTACGAGCGGCACGACTGGCCCGAGCGCTCCGCCCGACTCATGCCCGGCCTGATCGCCAATCTCCGCCGCGCCGCCGAGAGCCAGACCGCCCCGCCCAACGTCCTCAACGCCTGCGCGTGGATCCTGCTCACCGTCGAGCCCGGCGCCCTCCAGGACCCCGCCGCGGCCCTCCCCCTCGCGCAGCGCGCCTGCGACGCCGAACGCGCCCGCTCCGGCCCCTCCCTCTGGGAGTACCTCGACACCCTCGCCCTCGCCCTGCACCGCACCGGCGACTCCGCCGCGGCCGCCCGCGCCCAGCGCGAGGCCATCGACGGCATCCCCCCCGCCGGCGAGCCCTACCGCGCCCAGATGCTCCAGCGCCTCGCCGAGTACGAGGCCGCCGCCGCTCGCTAGCCGCCCCGGCCCTTTCCTCATCTTCTTACGCCGCCGCCCCCGGACGCCCCCTCATCGGCCGTCTCCCCGCGCCGCCTCCGATCGCCGGGAGAACCCCCGGCCCGCTCCGCTCGCCGTTATGAGGACGCTCATGAAGCCTCTGCGATCGTTCACACAGCATCGTGTTTGGAGAGCGGATCATCCCGACGCGTACCGCCGAGCCCCGCGCCGCGGTACACTCACTGCATGCCCATCCCCGGCTGGCACGACTGGCCCATGTGGACCATCGCCGCGGCCCTCGCTCTCCTCGGCGCCGTCACCCTCGCCCTGGGCGTCTACTGGGACCGCCCCCGCGGCCGCCGCCGCTGCCCGAGGTGCTGGTACGACATGACCGGCCTCCCAGGGCTCACCTGCCCCGAGTGCGGAAGAACCGCCCGCAGCGAGCGCCGCCTCCGCCGCACCCGCCGCAAACGCCGGATCATCGCCCTGGGCGTCCTCCTCCTGCTCGCCTCCTGCGTCCCGACGCGCCTCCGCGACGTGCAGCGCCGCGGCTGGCCCGCCGCCCTCCCCGACCCCGCCCTCTTCGCCCTCATGCCCCTGGGCGCCCGCGAGTCCACCTGGCGGAAGTCCTACAGCGGCGACGGCCTGGGCTACGACCTCCACCACGAGATCAACGCCCGCCTCGGCCGCCCCGTCGGCCCGCACATCCCGCGGTCCGAGCACCGCTTCAGCCTCGTGGACCGCCACATCCTCGCCTGGCTCTGCCTCACCCTGGGCGACCCCGAACGCCTCACCTGGAACCAGGACCTCTACGCCGCGACCCTCGGCTCTCTCGCCGCGGCCGACGCCCTCCCCAGCCGCGCCTGGCCCATCATCTGGCAGCGCACCGCCGACACCTCCATCTGGTGCCGCGACCGCTGGCCCCGCGGCGTCCCCATCCGCGTCACCATCCATACACCCTCGTGGTTCCGCGCCCCATTCCCCTCCCGCACATCCCCCGCCCCCAGGCGCCGGATCACCTTCGAGCGCACCGCCGACCCCCATGCCCGCTACGAGGCGACCCTCACCCCCCAGTCCTACGTGATCGGCTGCGGCGCCGGCCCGCTCATCTGGGACGATAACACCGTCGCCCTCGGCCCCGGTGAGCACCCCTTGAGCGCCCGCGTCACCCTCGAGCAGCTCCCCGACAGCGCGGAAGCCGACACTCTCTGGACCGGCGCCACCCGCATCCCCACCACCCTCGTCCCCACCATCGACGACGCCATCGCCATCGTCCGCGACGGCGCGACCGACGCCGTGCTCGCCCGCGCCATGCACCTGGTCCTCCAGGACGGCCAAGCCCACCTCTGGATGACCGCCACCCCCGAGATCGACACCTCCACCCTCACCCTCGGCCTGCGCATCCGCTTCCTCCATCGCGGCGAGGAGGTCGCCCACGCATCCTTCTGGACCCGCGCCTACATCGAGGGCCCCGACCCCCAGCCCGTCGCCATGGGCGTCCCCATCGACGGCGACGCCGCGGCCGCCCTCGCCGCCGACCTCGCCAACGACCCCGACTGGCAAGTCGAGATCGCCGCCGACCCGGTCATGGCCCTCCGCGACCTCCGCTCCGACCGCTGCTGGGGCGGGTCGTTCCTCCTGCCGCGGGGGCAGATCACGATCCGCGCCGACGACGGCCTGGAGTCCCGCATCGCCCCGCCGCTCATCGCTCCCAACAGCGAGCATTCCCCCACGCCCCACTCCACCCTCGCCAGCCCGCAGGGCTGATCGTAAGTTGCACGAGGTGGAGCGAGCGCGGCGAGCAACACCACGGGTGCGACGCGCCATCTTCGCCGCACCCGGAAGGGGTGCTCCCGCGTCGTTGTTACAAATCCGTGGCATCCGCCGCTCGCGCCGTTCGGTACACTCCCCCTCATGCCCGCCGCCACCTGGCACGACTGGGCCCTGTGGACCCTCGGCGCCCTCGTCGCCGTCGCCGGCCTCGCCGTCGCCCTCCGGGCCCTCTTCCACGACCGCTCCCGCTCGCCATCTCAACGCGACCTCCTACTGGGACGGCGAGGTCACCTACACGCTCGACAAGTTCTGGCTCGCCACCCCACCCGGCGCAGCAAACGGGCCCGCCGCGGACGCGGCGGGCCCGGTCTCGGATGCTGCCAGCGATCACCCCCCTCCCCCCGTCCTCACGCCACCGTGATGCTCTTATCCAGGTACACATCCTGGATCGCGTTCAGCAGCGCCACCCCGTCCTTCATCGGCCGCTGGAACGCCTTGCGGCCGCTGATCAGGCCCATGCCCCCGGCGCGCTTGTTGATCACCGCCGTCCGCACCGCCTCCTGCAGGTCGCTGGCCCCCTTGCTCTCCCCGCCGGAGTTGATCAGCGGCACGCGGCCCATGTAGTTGTTGATCAGCTGGTACCGGCACAGGTCGATCGGGTGCCCGCCCTTGCCCTGCTCGTCGCTCCCGGACAGCTCGGTGTACACCCGCTTGTCCCACTTGCCGTACCCGCTCGAGCCGGCGTTCAGCGCGGCGTAGCCGCCGTTCTTGGTCGGCAGCTTCTGCTTGATGATGTCCGCCTGGATCGTCGCGCCCAGGTGGTTCGCCTGCCCGGAGAGGTCCGCCGCGTCGTGGTAGTCCGTGCTCTTGCCGTCGGCGCCCTTGACCTTGAACGCGCTGTTGCGCGTGTAGCACCACAGCACCGTCACCATCCCCAGCGAGTGCGCCTCCTCGAACATCGCGGCCACCTCCTGGATCTGCCGCCGGCTCTCGTGCGACCCGAAGTAGATCGTCGCCCCCACCGCCACCGCACCCATCTCGTACGCCAGCCGGATCGACCCGTACAGCGTCTGGTCGTAGATGTTCGGGTAGCTCAGGATCTCGTTGTGGTTGAACTTCACCAGGAACGGGATCTTGTGCGCGTACTTCCGCGCCACCATCCCCAGCACGCCGAACGTGCTCGCCACCGCGTTGCACCCTCCCTCGATCGCCAGCTTCACGATGTTCTCGGGATCGAAGTACTGCGGGTTGGGCGCGAAGCTCGCCCCCGCCGAGTGCTCCACCCCCTGGTCCACCGGCAGGATCGACACGTACCCCGTCCCCCCCAGCCGCCCGTGGTTCATCATCGTCTGGTAGTTCCGCAGCACCGACACCGGCCGGTCGCTCAGCGACACCACCCGGTCAACGAAGTCCGGGCCCGGCAGGTGCAGGCTCGTCCGCGGCACCGTCCGGGACTCGTAGTTCAGCAGCGAATCGGCCTCCGGGCCGAGGATGGAGCGGACATCGGTCGTCATGGCGGGACTCCGGTTTCCAGGGGACATTTGCCTAAAAAAGAGGGCCGACTCACCGTCGCCGGCCCATTCTAGGGTCCCCCCCGCCCCTCCCGGCCCGCCCCGTCGCCCCGGCCGCGGCCCGCCGCCCCGCCCCCCCAATCCCCCGCACCCGCTTGCACCCCCGCCGACCCGCGCGACAATACCCGACAGAGCCGCCGGTTCGGCCCCGGGCCGCCCGACCCGGCGCCCCTGTCGGCCACGGGGAACCCAGGGGAGGCGCGGAAGGATGCCCGAACCATGAACCAGGGACACTCCGGGGATGACGGCGCCGCCCGCGGCGGACGCCCGCTCCGCACGTGGATCGTCGTCGCCCTCCTCACCCTCGCCGGCCTGGCCGCCTCCATCGCCGGCTTCATCTTCGTCAACCGCTGGTCCACCGAACGCGCCGAGGCCGACTTCCACCTCGCCGCCCAGGAGCGCATCGCCGCCGTCCGGCGCGAGATCGGCGTCCACTTCGAGGCCCTCTACGCCCTGGGGTCCCTCTTCGACTCCTCCACCGAGGTGGACGAGGACGAGTTCAAGGTCTTCGCCTCCGCCACCCTGCGCCGCAACCCCGGCCTCTCCGGCCTGGCCTTCGTCCGGCGCATCCCCGCCGCCCAGCGCGAGCTGGCCGAGCTCGAGCTCGGCCAGCCCATCATGGAGCAGACCACCGAGGGCGCCTTCCGCCCCGCCGGCGAGCGCGACGTCTACTACCCCTTCTGGTTCGCCCACACCGCCGACGACCTCGCCCCCCCGCACAGCGTGGACCTCGCCGCCGAGCCCAACCGCGCCGCCGCCCTCGAGCGCGCCATCCGCTCCGGCGAGATCGAGCTCACCGGCCCCGTGCGGATCATGGTCTTCCCCGAGTTCCGCTCCGGCATCGTCGCCCTCCTCCCCCTCTACGAGCGCCTCCCCGACGGCGCCCGCGGCGAGGTCTACGGCGCCGTCACCGCCGCGGTCACCGCCCACGAGGTCATCCACGCCGCCGTCGGCGCCCTCGGCGGCGGCGGCGTCGAGCTCCACGTCCACGACGTCGATCCCCGCGGCGGCCCCGCCTCGCCCCTCTACATCCACCCCATCGGCGCCCCCCCGCCCACGCCGGCCCCCTCAACCGGCGAGTACCCCATCCCCACCGGCCGGCACATCGTGAGCGTCACCCAGAACGTCGGCGGCCGCACCTGGATCCTCACCGCCGTCCCCGACCACCCGCTGGGCTCCCGGTCCTGGGAGGCCTGGGGCGTCCTGGGCGCGGGGCTCCTGCTCACCGCGCTCGCGGCCATGAACGTCGCCACCACCATCAGCCGGCACGGCGCCGAACGCCTCGTCCGCGAGCGCACCGCCGCCCTGGCCGACCGCGTCCAGCAGCACGAGCAGGCCCAGGCCCGGCTCGCCGAGAGCGAGCTCCGCTTCCGCCAGCTCGCCGACAACATCGACGCCGTCTTCTGGATGGTCTCCGGCACGCCCCCGCGCATCGAGTACATCAGCCCCGCCTTCGACCGCATCTGGGGCCAGCCCGCCGCGGAGCTCCTCCGCGACCGCGGCCGCTACTTCGCCTCCATCCACCCCGACGACCGCACCACCGTCGAGGGGCTCGTCGCCGTCCAGGGCAAGGCCCCCTTCGACGTCGAGTACCGCATCGTCCGCCCCGACGGCTCCATCCGCTGGATCCGCGACCGCAGCGTCCCCATCACCCCGGGCCCCTCCGGCCCGCGCGCCGCCGGCATCGCCGAGGACATCACCGACCGCAAGCGCGCCGAGCAGGCCCTCCAGGACAGCGAGGCCCGGCAGCGCGCCGTCCTGGCCGCCATCCCCGACTGCATGTTCCGCATGGCCCGCGACGGCACCTACCTCGACTACCACGCCCCCGAGGGGATGCCCCTGCTCGTCCCCCCCGAGCGGTTCCTCGGCCGACGGTGCGAGGACGTCCTCCCCCTCTCCATCTACGCCCCCACCCTCCAGGCCATCGAGGGCGCCCTCCGCACCGGCCAGCTCCACACCTTCGAGTACACCGGCACGGGCGAGAACCCCCGCCGCTGGGAGGTCCGCGTCATCCCCTGCGGCGAGGACGAGGTCCTCGCCATCGTCCGCGACGTCTCCGAGCAGCGGCGCGCCCAGGAGGCCCTCCGCGCCAGCGAGGCCCGCTACCGCCTCATCGTCGAGACCGCCCACGAGGGCATCTGGACCATCGACGCCGACGGCCGCACCACCTTCGTCAACGCCCGCATGGCCGAGATGCTCGGCACCACCGTCGAGGACATGCTCGGCAAGACCATGTACGACTTCATGGACGACGCCGGCCGCGCCATCGCCGAGCAGAACATGGAGCGGCGGCGCATGGGCATCCGCGAGGAGCACGACTTCCGCTTCGTCCGCGCCGACGGCGTCCCCGTCTGGACCATGCTCTCCACCAGCCCCCTCCTCGACGACCAGGGCCGCTTCCTCGGCGCCCTGGCCATGGTCACCGACATCACCGGCCGCCAGCAGGCCGAGGAGGAGCTCCGCCGCAGCGAGGAGCTCAACCGCCGCATCATCGAGGCCCTCCCCGGCGGCCTGGTCATGGTCGGCCCCAACGGCTCCATCCACCAGGCCAACTCCGAGGCCGAGGCCTTCCTCGGCCTGACCTGGGACCGCCTCAGCCGCCGATTCGTCGCCGACTTCGAGCCCGAGACCATCCGCGAGGACGGCTCCCTCTTCCCCGTGGACGACTACCCCGTCACCCGCTGCCTCCGCACCGGCCGGTCCCAGCCCCCCGCCACCATCGGCGTCCGCCGCCCCGACGGCTCCGTCCGCTGGGGCATCTTCACCGCCGTCCCCCTGCTCAGCCCCGCCGGCGAGCCCGAGGGGGCCGTCGTCACCTTCCTCGACATCACCGACCGCAAGCACGCCGAGGAGGCCCTGCGCACGAACGAGGAGCGCTACCGCATCATCGCCGAGCAGACCGGCCAGGTCATCTACGACTACGCCGTCGCCACCGGCGCCATCGTCTGGGCCGGCGCCATCCAGGCCGTCACCGGCTTCTCCGCCGAGGACTTCGCCCGCCTCAACGTGGACGGCTGGGCCGACCTGCTCCACCCCGAGGACCGCCCCGCCGTCACCGCCGAGCTCGACCGCGTCCTGCGCATGGGCGGCCACTTCCGCATGGAGTACCGCTTCCGCTGCGCCGACGGCCGCTACGCCACCATCCTCGACAACGGCGTCCTCATCGACGCCGGCACCCCCAACCCGCGCCTCCTGGGCGCCATGCAGGACATCACCGAACGCGTCGCCGCCGAGGAGGTCCTCCGCGAGAGCGAGGAGCGCTACCGCCTCCTGGCCGAGAACGCCACCGACATGATCTCCCGCCGCACCCCCGAGGGGGTCTTCCTCTACGCCTCCCCCGCCTGCCGCGCCCTGCTCGGCTACGAGCCCGAGGAGCTCCTCGGCCGCACCATCCACGACCTCGCCGACCCCCCCGCCCCCCCGCCCCCTCCCGACCCACGACCCCAGCTCCCGGCCGACGCGCCCCCCGGCGGCACCTCCGTCGTTCGCACCCGCGTCCGCCGCAAGGACGGCCAGACCGTCTGGCTCGAGACCACCAGCCGCGCCGTCGTCAACCCCTGGACCGGCGCCGTCCGCGAGGTCGTCGCCGTCAGCCGCGACATCACCGAACGCATGAACGCCGACCGCGCCCTGCGCGAGAGCGAGGAGCGCTTCCGCTCCCTCTCCACCTGCTCCCCCGTCGGCATCTTCATGTCCACCTCCCGCGGCTCGCTCACCTGGGTCAACCCCCGCCTGCTCGAGATCGCCGGCCTCGCCTACGACGAGGCCCTCGGCGACGGCTGGGCCGCCCGCGTCCACCCCAACGACGCCCCCTGGCTCCGCCAGGGGTGGCGACGCGCCGCCGCGGACGCCCGCTCCTTCTCCGCCGAGTTCCGCTTCCAGCACCGCACCGGCGACATCCGCTGGGTCCGCGCCACCACCAGCCCCATGTTCGCCGACTCCGGCGAGCTCGTCGGCCACGTCGGCGCCCTCGAGGACATCACCGACCGCAAGCTCGCCGAGCAGGCCCTGCGCGACAGCGAGGAGCGCTACCGCCGACTCGTCGAGACCTCCCCCGACGGCATCTTCGTCCACCAGGACGGCCGCGTCGTCTTCGCCAACGCCGCCGCCGCCCGCCTCCTGGGCGCCCCCTCCCCAGCCGAGCTCATCGGCACCCCCATCGCCGAGTTCATCCACCCCAGCGTCATCGACGAGGTCCGCTCCCGCCTCCGCCGCCTCGGCGAGGGCGCCGAGAACGTCCCCCCGCTCGACCAGACCCTCGTCCGCCTCTCCAAGGACACCCTCGACGCCGAGATCGCCGCCTCCGCCTGCATGTACAGCGGCCGCCCCGCCGTCCAGGTCGTCGCCCGCGACATCACCCAGCGCAAGGCCGCCGAGGCGCGCCTCCGCTTCCAGGCCTCCGTCCTCTCCCAGGTGGACGACGCCGTCATCGCCCTCGACGACGCCAAGCGCATCACCTACCTCAACGCCGCCGCCGCGCGCATCTACGGCGTCAACCAGCCCGACATGATCGGCCGCCACATCTCCGAGCTCTTCACCCAGCAGTGGCTCCGCCCCTCCGACGAGGCCAACGCCGCCGCCGAGCTCCGCGCCCGCGGCCGCTGGGAGGGCCTCTCCCTCCACGTCAAGCCCTCCGGCGACCGCATCTACGTCGAGTCCGCCATGAGCACCCTCCGCGACGACCGCGGCCGCCACGCCGGCGTCCTCGCCGTCGTCCGCGACGTCTCCGACCGCATCCGCTGGGAGCAGCGCCAGTCCCTCATGATGGCCGAGCTCGACCACCGCGTGAAGAACAACCTCGCCGCCGTCCTCTCCATCGCCGACCAGACCCTCCGCTCCGCCAGCTCCCTCGCCGACTTCGGCGAGGCCTTCACCGGACGCATCCGCGCCCTGGCCCGCATGCACGGCGCCCTGGCCCAGTCCCGCTGGAAGGGCGCCAACCTCGCCGACCTCGCCCGCCAGTCCCTCGAGGCCTACATGGTCGGCAACGGCCGGCGCGTCTTCATCGACGGCCCCGACGTCCTCCTCCCCGCCCGCGCCGCCTCCCCCGTCTGCATGGCCCTCCACGAGCTCGCCACCAACGCCGCGAAGTACGGCGCCCTCTCCGTCCCCTCCGGACGCGTGGACGTCCGCTGGTCCCTCGCCGACCCCGACCCCGACGCCCCCGACGCCCCCCGGCGCGTGGACCTGCAGTGGACCGAGTCCGGCGGCCCCCCCGTCGCCGAGCCCCACCGCCGCGGCTTCGGCACCGAGCTCATCGAGGGCGGCATCGCCTACGAGCTCCACGGCGACGTCGAGATCACCTTCCACCCCCGCGGCTTCGCCTGCCGCATGACCATCCCCCTCGAAGACGAACCCGACCGCCTCACCCCCCAGGACCCCCACCACAACGGCGCCCCCGCCTGACCCACCCCACCCGCGGCACGGGCCCGTCACGCCGAGGATGAGCCCCCTCCCCCTCTCCCCTCCTCCTTCCCCAACCTACGGCGAATCCTCGGGTCTCCCCCCTCCCTCTACTCTCCAGCTCCCCCTCCGGCGCCCTCTCCCTCCGGGCGCCACGGCCGGCCGCTCCGGGGGCGCCGGCCCCGCTCCTCATCTCCCATCCTCTTCCCCCTCCCAGCCGCGGAGCCGCGCAACCCTGCAGCCCATGGCGCAATCCCTGGGGTCCCCTTCGTCGCCACCAAGGACGAGAGTCCTGCCGCGGGCTAACCGGCGTACCTGCCATCGGACAGGGGGCAGCCGGCCACTCAGCCCATGCGTTCAATACGTCCTTGATGCTCCCGCTCGGCCGAATCCGCCTCCCTCACTCGACGGCCGTCAGGCAACCGACAGCAGCAGGCCGCTCCGCTCGATATAGTCTCGCCATACGGTCTTCCGATTGGTGCGACCGTACACTTCGGCAGCTCCACGGGCAGTACGAGAATGGCGTACCAAGCTTCCGACAACCTGCGGATCATTACAGTAACGGCAGCCAACCTGCGCCAGAGCCACCTCTATCTTAACGGCGCCGTGGACTTTTTCCCCAAAGAAGCGATCGGCCCTGCGTCGTCGCGTCATGGAACGGGACGCGAAATCCACCTTGACGTTGCCGGCCTGAACTCGCCGGTCTTTACAGACATTCCTGCAGACGCCAAGAACGGCCGCCCTAGAGGAATCTTCAGGCGCCGCGCATGGGTCAAGAAGTTCTTCGACACCCATAATATTCAAGCTGGCGACACCATAATCATTGAAAAGAAGGACACGTTTCGGTATGAGGTGCGGCCAGCGGCTCCTCGCACGATCCCACGAGTCGCCGAGTTCTTCGCGGGCATTGGCTTGGTGCGTCTCGCATTCGAGCAGAATGGCTGCGCCGTGGTATTCGCCAACGACATTGATCCCCGGAAGCAAGAGCTCTATGAGAACAACTTCGGTGCCCACGACTTTGTGCTTGGCGATATTCACCAACTCAGTCCCGATCAAGTTCCCGCGGCCGACGTCTACACAGCCTCCTTCCCCTGCAATGATCTCTCGATCGCCGGCGCGATGGCCGGCCTCAGCGGCAGCGAGTCCAGCGCATTCTGGGGATTCATCCGAATCTTAAGGCACAAGCAGGGAGAACTTCCCAGAATAGTGCTGCTCGAGAACGTCCCGGGCTTTCTGATGTCCCAGAAGGGCCGAGACCTTGACATGGCGCTCAAAGCCCTGAACCAACTCGGCTATGCTGTCGATCTGCTGCTCATTGATGCCGCGAGATTCGTACCACAGAGCCGTGCGCGACTGTTCGTGATCGCACAACTCGACGCCCCCTCTATCGATCCTTTCGGGCTGGAGCCATCGGCGGTGCGGTCCAAAGCCCTCGTCGACTTCATTCTCGCCCGCCGACGCGAGATTCGGTGGTCGATCAGGCGCCTTCCATCTCCACCTCAAGCTGGCCCTCGGCTTACCAGTATCCTTGAGCATCTTGCGCCTGATGACCCAAGTTGGTGGAATGAAGAGCGAACCGAGTACTTCATGAATCAACTTAGCGACCGGCACGCCGAGATCGCTCGCCAAATGATTGCCGGCCAGAAGTACACGTATGCGACGGCATTCCGTCGCGTCCGGAATGGCAGATCAATGGCCGAACTCCGAACTGACGGAATCGCCGGCTGCCTTCGCACCCCACGCGGCGGAAGCGGTCGACAGATCCTCTTTAAAGCAGGAAAGGGCCGCCGACAGGTGCGCCTCCTCACGGCTCGCGAATGCGCCCGGCTTCAAGGGGCGCCAGATTCATTCCGGATCGACGTGCCACTGAATCAAGCGCTGTTCGGCTTCGGCGATGCTGTCTGCGTCCCGGTTGTCTCCTGGATCGTGGAGCACTGCATTCGGCCCATTCTCGATCACAACTCCACTCCGGCGCAATCATGCTCTCTCCCATTTTTATGAATGTGGCTCCAAGAGGTCATGGCGATATCGAATATTTCAAAGATTCTGGATGAATGGCTCGCCTCATGTGAGCAACGTGGAAAGGTGTCTCGGAATACCATCGCGGTCGGCATCGTCGTCTTGCATCATCTACGTCAACGGTGTCCGGTTTCAGAATCAGATGTTTTCAGCAAGGGGGGCGAGCTGGTCGGCGCCCGAAGTTCGCTGCGACAGACGCTCGCTGGATACGGCATTCCAACGCACTTCTTAAAGGAAGCCACAAACAGGCAAGCCTCGCACTTTGCCCGCAAGCTCTTTGCGGCCCTTCAGTGGGGCGAGGCGCTTGCAGCATTGGCCCCGGAACAAAGGGACAATGAGCTTCTACTTGGCATCGACAAGCTCGCCGCACTCGCCCACAAATGGTTGAACAGACAGCACCTCAAAATTCGGTGTGACCGCCAAAGCTCGCCGGTCGCCTGGATTGATTCCATTCTGGCGCAGGCCCGCGACCGTTCTGGCGGAAAGGTGGAACAGCACCTGGTCGGCGCAAAGCTAGCGAAGCGATTTCCGCACGCAAGTATTCCGAACAACCCCAGCCATGCCGGCGACATCCAAACCGGCCGTGCAGGCGACTTCTCGCTCGGCACCACAGTTTATCATGTCACCGCGGCACCAGGCTGGGCTGTGATCGACAAGTGCGGCGAGAACCTCGAAGCAGGGCTTCACCCGGTCCTGCTTGTCCCCCGGGCTGCCATGTCCAAAGCCGTCCACCTCGCAGAAGAGCGACGCCTCGAACGACGAATCACTATTGTCGCCATCGAGGACTTCGTCGCGCTCAATATCGTCGAGATGTCTGAGGGCAGAGACGCCGAGTTTGTAAAGACGCTTAAAGAGATCGTTGCGGTGTACAACCGGCGGTTAGTCGAAGTCGAAGCCGATTTGTCGCTGAAAATCGAGATCCAATAGAACCGCCGTCGCAGCACCATGGCGGACAACCTCACTCCAGCCCAACGACGCAAGACGATGGCGGCGATCAAGAGCCGCGACACGTCGCCCGAACGCATCGTCCGCTCGTGCATCCATCGACTTGGTTTTCGTTTTCGCCTGCACGTCCGTAACCTGCCTGGCTCCCCCGACATCGTTCTCCCCCGGCTGCGTGCGGTGGTCTACGTTCACGGGTGTTTCTGGCATGGACACCACTGCCGAAAGCACCGCCCGCCGCCTCGTACGAACCGAACCTACTGGACGACAAAGCTCGCAAACAATCGCAAGCGCGATCGTCGCGTTCGCGCTGCACTCCAGCGTGCCGGATGGCGGGTGTTAGTTGTATGGGAATGCCAGGTAAATCGACCAGACCTGCCGGATCGGCTGTGGACCTTCCTATCCCGTAAGACAGATTCACAGTCGAGGTGACACACCACCCTATCTCTTCTATTTGAAGGGTCAGCTCCTTGCCAGTGCCCCCTTCCCCTTCGCAGCCGGGCAGGTCATCGGTGCAGCCATCGCGATCTCCCCTCCCTCCCCCCTCCCCACCCCTAACCCCCCCTCTCACAACGTCTTGCACCTCCCCACTTGGCGCAAGCCCCTCCCTCTGGTATCCTCACCCCCGGAGCAGAGAACCACCCCGTGGCGGGCGCGTGTTATCGCCCCTGCCGCGGGCCGGTCCGGGGCTTGCCCCCTTGAGGCGAGAGAGACCCGGGACCCCAACGTCCTCCCCCCATCCCCGCCCACACCGGCGGCCACGGGGGGGCCGGCGCGGGACAATCGCGGCAAACTGGGCGGTCCGGCGGGCCTTTCGGCCCCCATCTGCACCTTCCGCGCCCCTCCGGCTGGACTTTGAGCAAACTTGTGCTCTGATGAATGCGGCCGGTTCATGAAACCGGCCACACCGGGTGAGAGAGATCGGGGAGGAGGGCCGGACGCGTTGCCCCGTCCGGATCCGGCGCAGAGATCGCGGTGGCCACAGCGCCCGCCGCGGCCGGAGATTCGCAGTCGGCCCCGTGGAAGCGCGGTCGCCGGGCTGTTCTCTCTCTCGAGCGGTTGAGGCAACCGCTGACAACTCGGAGTCGTTCGGGCGGATGCGGTCGAGCTCCCCCCGCGACGGGGGCCTCCCGGAGGCCCCCCGCCGCGGCCTGTGGCTCGCCCGTTTCCGGCGGTGAGTGAGCGCAGACCCCGAACGACGCAACAAACGCCGGCCCACGGCGCGGGACGTTGTTACTACGCGCCCGTTCAGATCGGAAGGAGCTCGTGCAATGGTCACGCCGACTCGCAACCAGGTCCTCTCCCCCACCCGCACCGCGGCCATCGCCGGCGCCGCCGCACTCCTCGCCGCCGGCGCCCCGGCGCTCGCCCAGGGGGGCAGCTTCAGCTACTCCAACTTCAACACCACCCCCAACCTCTCCCTGGTCGGCAACGCCACCAGCATCGGCTCCGCCCTGGCCCTCACCTCCTCCGCCGGCCGCCAGAAGGGCGCCGTGTGGTACGAGTTCCGCCGCAACGTCGCCGGCGGCTTCGACACCACCTTCCAGATGAGCGTTGACGAGATCAACCGCGGCGGGGCCGACGGCTTCGCCTTCGTCATCCAGAACGTCTCCAACACCGCCATCGGCGGCGACGGCGGCGCCCTGGGCTACGGCGACAACCCCATGTTCGGCGGCATCGGCATCTCCAACTCCCTCGCCGTCGAGTTCGACATGTGGGACAACGTCGCCGACTGGGCCGACATCGACGGCAACCACATCTCGATCCAGTCCCGCGGGCTCCTCCCCAACAGCCCCGTCTTCGGCCTGGGCACCCTCGGCGCCCGCCCCATCCCCACCAGCCAGACCAACCTCTCCAGCGGCGACCCCCACACCGTCCGCATCACCTACGCCCCCCCGCTGACCGCCGGCGGCCTGGGCACCATGTCCGTCTTCCTCAACGACATGCTCAACCCGGTCCTCGAGCAGAACCTCAACCTCGAGACCCTGCTGGCCCTCGACGAGGGTGAGGCCTTCATCGGCATCACCGCCGCGACCGGCAACGCCCTGGACGCCCAGCGCCACCTCATCCACAGCTGGGAGTTCACCCCCCTGATCCCGGCCCCGGGCGCGGCCTCCCTCCTGGCCGTCGCCGGCCTCGCCGCCGCCCGCCGCCGCCGCAACAACAACCCCGTCCAGTGACCCCGCTGGGGGCGAGCTGCGCGGCGGCCACGGCCGACGCGCAGGTGTGATGCACCATCGAGCCGGACCGCGACCCCTCGCGGCCCGGCTCACGGTGCGCGCCGGTTCCGGCCGATCTCTACCATCACCCGTGCCCGCCAGCCGCCCCACCACCCCCCCCCCCCCCCCCGCCGCCCCCCCCCTGCTGCTGGCCGCCCTCGCCGCGGCCGTCTTCCTCTCCCTCGCCGCCGTCCTCCGCTGGCAGCAGGACCGCGTCGCCTCCCCCGCCGCGCTGGCCGCGCACCTCGACGCCCGCGGCAACCTCCGCCCCGCCGCCGAGGTCGCCGCCCTGGTGCGCGCCATGAAGCTCGTCACCGTCCAGATCGACACGACCATCGCGGCGACGCGCAGCCACGAGAGCTGGCGCGGCGACGTCCACGCCACTGTCCGCGCCCCCGCCCGGCTCTTCTACGGCACCGACCTCGCCGGCATCCCCGAGGGCGCCGTCCGCGCCAGCAGCCTGCTCAACAGCTACATCGTCCGCGTCCCCCGCCCGCGCCTGATCGCCGCCGAGGTCTACACCGAGCGCGACGAGGCCGAGGTCACCGCCGGGTGGCTGCGCCTGCGCTCCCGCGCCGGTGAGTACTACCTCGGCCAGGCGCGGCGCTCCCTCTCCGAGGAGGCCCGCGGGATCGTCCTGGCCCCCGAGGACGCCGAACAGGTGGAGGAGGCGACCCGCGAGCAGATCCGCGCCCTCGTCCGCGGCCTGGTCGGCGACGGCGCGGCGGTGACGGTCATCTTCGACGGCGAGGCCGCCAAATGACGATCGCGGCGCTGTGGCGATGCCGATGGGGGGCGGTGCGGCTGGCCGTCGCGCTGGCGCTGCTGTGGGCCTTCGTCGCCGGCGCCGCCGGCCGGCTGGCGCGGATGCAGCTCGACGCCCTGCCGGGGATGGACTTCGCGGCCGAGGTGCGGCACCTGCGCGAGGCCCGCCGCTACGGCGAGGCCGCGGCCATCGCCGAGGCCGCCCTCGCCGCCGAGGCCGACCCGCAGCGCCGCGCCGCGATCGAGCGGGAGCGCGACCTGGCCGCGGCGGAGGCGTCCAGCGCGCTGCGCCGGGCGCGGGACGTGGGGATGGGCGCCCTCTCCGGGCAGGGGGACTCGATCGAGTCGCTCGTCGGCGCCGTCGCGGCGGACATGCTCGTCGTCGGCGATGTCCGCGACATCCTGCTGCAAGGGGGGAAGTGGGTCGCCGACGGGGAGACGGACGAGGTGATCCTCGCGCTCTCGGCGGTGGGCCTGGCGACGACGGTCGCGCCGCAGGTGGACTGGGCGCCGTCGGTGCTCAAGGCCGCGAAACGCATGGGCGCGCTGACGAAGGGGCTGAGCGAGCACATCGTCCGCGCGGTCCGGGCCGGGCGCATGGAGGACCTGCGGCCGCTGCTGGAGAACGTCGGCTCGCTGTCGCGCCGCGCCTCGCCCGGGGGCGCAGCGCGGATCCTGCGGCTGGCGGACTCGCCGGAGGACGTCGCGACGCTGGCGAGGTTCGTCGAGCGGGCCGAGGGGATGGGCAAGGGATCGGGGGTGCTCGCGCTGCACGTGACCGGGGCCGAGGGGGCGAGGCTGCTCAAGGCCGCCGGGAGCGCCGGGGCCCAAGCGGCGGACCGGGTGGTGGTGACCGCGGCGAGAAAGGGCGCGCCCGGCGCGGCGTGGCTGCGGACGCCCAGCGCCCGCGTGCTGCTGCGCCCGCACCCGCTGGTCGGCCTCGCGAAGGGGCTGTGGAAGGGGAACGTGCAGGAACTGGCGGTGCGCGTCGCCGCGGCGACGGACCGGCACGCATGGTGGATCATCCCGCTCCTGGCCGCGTGGGTCTTCGTCGAGTGCGCCGTCATCGCCGGGCGGATCAGGACAGGGAGAGTTTCACCACGCAGCCATGGAGATCAGGGAGATCACGGAGCGGTCACGGAGAGGAGCTGAGACAGGGTTTCAAGACCGGAACGCCGCGCCGACGATCCGTAGCGATCCACCGCTCCCACGCCCCCTCCCTCGATCTCTTCAAACCTAATCCCGCTGAACTCAAGCATGCAACAAGCGCGCAGGGATCTTCCCAACCGCTCCGTGCCCCTCCGTGCCCTCCGTGGCGAAACCTCCTCTTCCATTCACACGCGATCGGCGATGCAGAGAAACTCGCCCTGGGCCATCGGCTCCCCCTCGGGGACGGCGCCGGCGAGGACGCGCTGGCGGAGGGTCTGGGTGCCGGCGATCTCCTCGACCCGGTAGCCGCGATCGGCGAGGTAGGCGGTGAGCTTGTTCCGGTCGATGCCCCAGCGGAAGGGCTCGTTCTTGGTGATGGAACGCTCGAAGCGGTGGCTGGCCTTCGGGAAGCCGGGCGGGCCTCCATCGACGGGCTCGAGGAAGGAGAAGACCAGCCGCTGGCGCGGGCGGGGCCGCGGCGCGGCCGACTTCGCGTCGCCGGGCATGGCGATGGGGACGCCGAGGTCGTGGACCTGCCTCAGCAGCCCGTCCACATCGTCGGGTGAGAGGTACATGAGCAGCCCCTCGGCGATGACGAGCGTGTCGGCGTGCGGCTTGTAGATGGGGCAGGCGGCGAGGGCGTCGTGGAGGATGGTCTGCGAGAGGTCGGCCGCGACGACGGCGAGGTTGGGAGCGGGGAGGACCGGGGCGAGGGCGGCCTGGACCTTGATCCGCTGCGTGGCGGGGTGGTCCACCTCGATGAAGGTGATCCGCGGGAACTCGGTGTGCAGCCGCAGCGCGAGGGTGTCGTAGCCCGCGCCGAGGACGACCACCTGCGCGAACTCCTGCGCCGCGGCCCGCCGCACCGCGGCCTCGACGTAGAGCTTGCGGGCCGCGAGGTGGAGCGTGATGCCCGGCAGGTGCCGCCGCTCCCACGAGGCGATGCGCTTGCGGAACCAGGCGCGGTCGATCAGGCCGGCGCGGAAGCGCGAGGCGCGGCGGATGCACGCGCGCATCGGGCCGACCGCGGCGTCGGGGACGAGGGTGTAGAACGTGGGGTGGTGGGAGAGGTAGACGCCGGCCGCGGCGACGAACCAGGCGGTGCGGCTGGGCTTGAGCGGGTTGGCGCGGGGCTGCTTGGACATGGTCGAGCGCGATGGTATCGGATACGGGCGGAGAGTGCCCGGAGAGCCGGTGAAGCGGCCGCCGGGCCCGTCACGCCGCGACGCGGGCAACGGCGGGGAGGGGTGCAGCCCTCCACACCAAGATTGTGGTCGCGGTGGACCCGAACACGGAAGAGGAGGTGTTGTCGCGGACGGAGACGCGAGGCTTCGCCGTGGGAAACAGTAAGGCCGGACGACGGCGAGGGGGCTCACCCCCGGCGTGACGGCTCGGGGCCGGCGGGCCGTGCGTTGGGGTGGGGATCGGGGGGATGGGCAAGCGGGACGGTTGGCAGTGTTTGGGCGGGAAGAGGTTCGGGTCGAAAGTCCTTTGATTGGCAACCGGACCGCGCGAGACGGCCGAAGGAGAGGGGCAACGCCTCGGGCCGCGCGGCCCGCCCGGCTATCGGTTCGGCCGCGGGAAGAGGAAGGGCGAGGGAAGAACGAGGGCGTCGGGCATGCAGGATGCGCTCCAAGGCGTGAAGCATCGGATCGCCAGCTACGGGATGCCGCGGCTGGCGGCGAGCCTGATGCCGCAGGTGCCGGTGATCGGGGAACTGGCGAAGCGGTGGCCGGTGTGGGGGCTGCCGCGGGGGCTGGGGCCGGAGGTGTTCAACGAGCAGTGCCGCCGGCTCTTCGGGGGGCGGGTCCACCTGGCGCACCTGCACCTGTCGGGGTGGAAGCCGACCGGGGCGTTCCGGCTGTACGTGCACACGCGCCGGGGCGCGCTGCGGACGCTGATCTTCAAGAACGAGGTGTACTGCCAGGACGCGATCCCCGCGCTGCGGGGGCTGCCGATCATGCCGGGTCCGCCGGAGTTCGCGGTGTACGCGCGGGGGAGCGATGCGCTGAGCGGGTTCCTGCCGGAGCCGATCCTGTGCGAGGAGCTGGAGCCGGGGCGGCACTACCAGTACCTGCTGCGCGACCTGATGCCGGACCACCGGCGGGCGAGGCTGGAGCAGGACGTGGAGGTGATCGCGGAGCGGCTGGCGGAGCTGCACCACGTGCTGTCGTCGGCGTGGAAGGACGGGACGGAGGAGACAGGGGGGGCGGGGGAGGCGGGGGGGCTGCTGCGGTACCGGGACGGGAACGCCGCGGCATTCCTGCGGTACTTCGAGGCGAGCATCCGGCGGTACGCCGAGGCGACGAAGGACGACAGCGTGACGGGGCTGCTCGGCCAGTGGGACCGCGTGGCGGGGCTGTACGGGAGCGACGAGCACCTGGACGACCGGGTGCGGGGGCCGATCCACGGCGACCCGAACACATCCAACGTCCACCTGCACCGGCGGGACCAGCGGTCGGTCCGGTTCGTGGACTGGGAGTGGTGCGGGGTGCACGTGTGGCACGCGGACCTCGCGTCGCTGCTGAAGTCGTCGTCGCCGGAGTGCGAGGCGCGGGGCCTGCGGCGGTACGCGGAGGCGTGCAGCCGGCTGACGATGGAGGAGCACGAGCGGGTGTACCGGTGGTGCAAGCTCGAGCGGGCGCTGCTGGACACCGCGTTCCTGGCGACGATGAAGCTGGAGGGGTCGTCGGAGGCGAAGTTCAACGTGGGGGCGGAGGTGAGCCGTGCGGCGGCTCGGGCGATGAGCGCCGCGGCCACGCTGTAGATACGATGGTCGAGACGGGCGCATGAAGACGCTGATCATCGCGGACATCCACGCCAACCTCGCCGCGCTGGAAGCGGTGCTGTCGCACGAGAGGGCGTGGGACGAGGTGATCTTCCTGGGGGACGCCGTGGGGGGCGGCCCGCAGCCGGAGGAGGTCGTCCGGCGGCTGATGGCACTGGGGGCGGAAAAGGGCGAGGGGGGGGTGTGGATCCTGGGGAACCACGATGAGGAGGTGCTGGCGACCCCGGCCGCGGGGGAGCCGGCGAACCACGACCTGGCGTACGTGCGGTGGACGCGGGAGCAGCTCTCGGAAGAGAGCCTGCGGTTCCTGTCGTCGTTCGCGCCGACGGCGTCGCTGGAGCGGCAGGGGGCGCGGATGCGGCTGCACCACGGGCAGTTCCGCCGGCCGATGGGCCTGCTGGCGGCGCCGTCGCGCCTGGGCGGGAGGCTGCGGAAGGTGGGGGCGGCGTACCGGCGGGCGGTGTACCCGCGCTGGACGAGCCGGATCTGGCCGGACACGCACGAGAGCGTCTTCCGCAACATCGCGCGGGCGTTCCCAGAGCCGTTCATGCTGCTGGCACACTCGCACGTGCAGTTCGAACGGCGGGCGGCGGGGCGGGTGTTCATCAACCCCGGGAGCGTGGGCCAGCCGCGGCTGGGTCAGCCGGTGGCGGCGTACGCGGTGCTGGAGGGAGGGGAGTTCTCGCTGCGGGCGGTGGCGTACGACACGGAGGCGACGTGCCGCGCGCTGGACCGCGTGCCGCTGGACGAGGGGTTCAAGGAGGGGTGGAAGCAGGCGTACCGCCAGGGGCGGCTGCCGCCGTGGTACCGGATGCGCGAGTGGGAGTCGCTGGCGAGCGCGGGGTACCGCTAGCGACGGGGCGGACGGAGAACTCGTAGAGCCGCACGGCGGCGCGGTGGGCGAGCAATCCCACGCAGCCGGCCGGGAGCAGGTGCTCGGGGGGATCGGCGACGGCGACCTGCGGCCGCGGCCGGGGGCGACGGGCGGGCCAGACGGTCAGCGCGTAGAGGTCGGGGGCGATGCGGGCGTGGAAGAGGTACTCGCGCCGGTACGCCAGGTCGGAGCGCGCGGGGATCACGCGGGCGATTCGCAGCAGCGAGGCCCGGAGGTAGCGCGGGTTGGAGAGGCTGCCGGAGGCGAGGACGTGGTCGCCGATGGGGCGGTTGTGCTCGTCGCGCCGGGCGCCGACGCCGAACCGCAGGCGCAAACCGCGGGGCGGGTAGGAGCGGTAGTTGGCCAGCCCGGAGGACCACGTCTCGGGGACGGTCTGGCCGTCGCCCATCTCGTGGGGGTTGAGCTTGAAGAGGATGCCGACGTTGTGGGTGGGGCGGAGGTCGGTGACCTCGAGGCGGGCGGTGACCTCGTAGCCGGTCGTCCAGTCCCTGCTGCCGAAGGCGATGATCCGGTCGTAGCCGAGGGCGTCCGGGGGGATCTCGAGGCAGGGCCGGCCGGAGGGCGAGCGGGCGATGCGCCACCGGCCGTCGATGACCTGGCCGACCTGCTCGGGGCGCTCGCAGCCGGCGAGGTCGAGCGTGAACTCGGGCGGGCCGTCAAACGGGCGGACGCGGAACGCGATGGCGTGCTCCGCGATGCGGCCGGAGCGGTAGCGGACGCGGAGGCGGAGGGCGTTGCTCTCCCGGAGGTCGTCGAGGGTGAGGGTGTCGATGTTGAAGTGGCCCGGGCCGGCGAGGCGGGAGCCGAACCAGTCGCCACGGTTGAACGCGACGGGGCGCGGGGGGGCGCCGTTGATGGAGTACGTCAGCTCGTCCACCTCCCGCGGCGAGCGGAGGGAGCCGACGACGTTGAAGATGTGGACCGCGTGCGAGCGGGCGTCGCCGCCGTCGGTGAGGTTCCACACGTCCAGGTCGTCGGAGGAGTACATGCGCGTCTGCCGAAGTGCGGGGGAAGGAGGGAGGGAGGGGGGAGGGGGGGTCAGCGGAGGAGGTGGGCGGCCTCGATGGTGCGGGAGCCGATCGGAAAGCGTCGGCCGCGCCGGACGGGCGTCCCGGCGGCCTGGAGGGCGTCGATGATCTGAACGGGGGCGACGATGAGGGCGGGGGCGTGGTCGGCGATCTCGGCGGGGGGAGCGTCGTCGGGAAGGGAGGCGGGGGGACGGTTGAGATGGTAGATGAGGTCGCTCTTGTCGAAGCCGACGGCGACGACGGGGGTGTCGGGCCCGGCCTCGCTGGCGACGTGACGGGCGAGTCGGTCAACATTGATGCGGCGCTCGCCCCACAGGACCGAGTCGTCGGCGATGGTGCCGAAGGCGGCGGCCCAGAGGGCGACGGAGGCGACGGCGGGGCGGGCCAGCGGGCCGGCGCGGAGATGGGCCGCGGCCAGGCGTGCCGCGACGAAGGCCGCCGGGAAGGCGGCGGCGAAGATGGCGACGTCGACGGCGCGCCAGCCGGAGAGGATCTCGACGGCGAGCGTGGCGGCGAGGGCCGCGGCGGCGCCGAGGTACGTCAGGGCGACCGCCGCGCGGCGGGCGCGCGGGCGTGCGGCGAGCCTGTCGAAGAGGTCGAGCAGGGCGCGAGCGAGGAGGATGCCCAGGATGGGCAGCGCGGGAAGGAGGTAGTAGTCGCGGGTGTGGGTGGCCAGCGAGAGGCCGACGAGAGCAAAGAGCAGGGCGAAGAAGAGCATGCGGCCGCGGGCGAGGTCGGGCCGGCCGCGCTGCCAGACGACGAAGGCGGCGATGGGGAGCAGGAGGCCCCAGGGCAGGAGCATCTCGACGCAGGAGAGGAGGTACTCCGGGGTGAGGACCTCGAGGAGGTAGTCGAGCACGGCGGCGGCGGGGTCGCCGGCCTGGCCCTCGGCATTGAAACGCAGGCCGATGAGCTCGTTCGTCCAGGTGCTCGCCGCGGCGTCGGTTCGCGCGGCGACGGCGACGACCCAGGGGAGGGTGACGGCGAGAACGATGACCAGGCCCAACGCCGGTCGGAAGGCCCGCCCCCAGGCGCGCCACCCCTCGGCGCGGACGGCCGCGAAGCTCAGGCCGAGGAAGAGGAGCGCGGGGAGCTGCGGCCCCTTGGCGAGGATGGCAAGCCCGACGCCGACCCAGGCGGTGACGACCCAGGGGAGGGGGCTGGGCGCGCGGAGCGAGGCGGGGGCGTCGGCGTCGGCCGGGCGAGGGCGGCGCTCCCAGGCCAGGACAAATCCGAGCAGCGCAAGACACGTGCACGCGGCGTAGAGCATCTCCGGCCGCGCGTTGCCGGTGTACGAGAAGACGCCGACGGAGAAGGCGAGGATGGCCGCCGAGAGGAGGGCGGTGCGGCGGTCGAAGACGGCCGCGGCGATCGCCCCGGTGATGGCCAGCAGCGCCAGCGCGGAGAGGACGGAGGGGAGACGGGCGACCCAGGGGGGGACGTCATAACGGCCCGTGACGCCGGCGACCGCCGCGACGGCCCAGTACATCAGCGGGGGCTTCTTCAGGCGGGGCTCGCCGCCGAAGGTGGGGAAGACCAGGTCCCCGGAGGCGAGCATCTCGCGGGTGGTCTGTGCGACGAAGACCTCGTGGGTCTCCAGCGGCCGCGGGGAGGCGGCGACGTAGGCGAAGACGGCCGCGGCGGAGACGAGGAGGAGGGCGAAGAGGCGCAGGAAAGCCGGGCGGGGGATCTGGTGGACAGGCGCGTAGACGGAATCAGGCTCCGGGGGGATTCCTGGGGGGGCGCCGGGGTGCATGGCGGGAGTGTACGAGGGGAGAGGGGAGGGGGAGATGGAGGGGAAGAGGTTGGGAGAGGGGGTGGTGGCACGGACGGCGTATCCGCCCATGGGAACGGTTGAGGCGGGAAGGAGGAAAGGGCACAGGCTTAGAAACCCGTGCCACAGGGTGGTCAGTCGAGCTGGCCGGCGGCGGCGGCTCGCATGAGCGTCTCGAACGTCCCGATGGCCTCCGGCGAGTCCGGGTCGGCGTCTTCGGGCGGGGTGCGGAGGGTGTAGGAGCCGTCGGGGTTGAGGTCCCAGGCGCGGCGGCAGTCGCGCCCCATGACGTCGAAGATGGCCGCGAGCTTGGCGCGGTTGCGCGGGTCGAGGATGGGGGTGGCCGCCTCGACGCGGTTGTTGAGGTTGCGGTACATCCAGTCGGCGGAGGAGATGAACCACTCCCCCTCGAGGGGGTCCTGCTTCCCCGCGCCGAAGTGGAAGATCCGCGAGTGCTCGAGGAAGCGGCCGACGACGGAGACGACGCGGATGTTGTCGGAGAGGCCGGGGAGTCGCGGGCGCAGGCAGCAGAAGCCCCGGACGAACAGGGTGATGTCCACGCCCGCGGCGGAGGCGTCGTAGAGCTTCTCGGTGACGGTGCGGTCCTCCAGCGCGTTCATCTTGGCGACGACGCGGCCGTTGACGGGCGAGCGCCCCTCGCGGAAGGCCTGGGCGATCTCCATCTCGCGGTCGATGCGGGCCATGAGGCCCGGCTTCATCGTCAGCGGGGCGACCAGCAGGGAGCGGTACTGCGACTTCTTCGACCGCCCGGTGAGGAAGTTGAACATGTCCACCACGTCGTCGGTGATCAGCGGGTTGCAGGTGAACAGGGAGAGGTCGGTGTAGAGCGACGCGGTACGGGGGTGGTAGTTGCCGGTGCCGAGGTGGGCGTAGGCGCGCAGGACGGTGCCGCCGCCCGGGTCCTCCTCGCGCCGCACGACCAGCGCGGCCTTGCAGTGCGTCTTGAGGCCGACGACGCCGTAGGCGACGTGCACGCCGGCCTTCTCGAGCATCTGGGCGAAGCGGACGTTGGACTGCTCATCGAACCGGGCGCGGAGCTCGACCAGGCACGCGACCTGCTTGCCGTGCTCGGCGGCGCGCATGAGGGAGTGGATGAAGGGGGAGTCGCGGCTGGTGCGGTAGATCGTCTGCTTGATGGCCAGGACGTTGGGGTCGCGGGCGGCCTCGGTGATGAAGCGCTGCGCCGAGGCCTCGAAGGACTCGTAGGGGTGGTGCAGCAGCAGGTCGCCGTCGCGGATGATCGAGAAGATGTCGCGCCCGGTGTCGGCCAGGCGGCGCGGGACCACCGGCCGCCACGGCGGGTCCTTCAGGTCCGGGCGGTCCAGGTCCACGATCTCCATCAGGTCGTTGTAGTCCAGCGGGCCCTCGCGCTGGGCGACCGCCGCGGGCGAGATCCCCAGCTCCTCGATGAGGTGGCTCAGCAGCCGGCGCGAGGGGTTCATGGAGATCTCCAGGCGGACGGCCTGGGCGAAGCGGCGCTGCTTGAGCTGGGCCTCGACGAGCTCCAGGAGGTTGTCGGCGTCGTCGTCCTCGGCCTCGACCTCCGCGTTGCGGATGACGCGGAAGTGGCAGACCTCCGCGATCTTCATGCCGGGGAAGAGGTCGTCGAGGTTGTTGCGGATGAGGTCCTGCAGGTGAACGAAGCGGCCTCGACCCTTCCCCTCGGGCGCCTCGCCGTCGCCGGGCGGGACGCGGACCCACTGCGGCAGCACCGTGGGCACCTTGATCCGGGCGAAGAGCGGCTCGGCGTGGTCCTCCTCCGCGACCAGGACGCCGATGTTCTCCGACTGGTTGGAGATGAAGGGGAAGCGGTGCCCGGGGTCCACCGCCAGGGGGGTGAGGATGGGGAAGACCTCGCGGGCGAACCAGGCGTCGATGCGCCGGCGGGCGTCCTCGTCCAGCTCGGTGTAGGCGAGCAGGTGGATCCCCTCCGCGGCCAGCGCGGGGCGGATGGTGTCGAGGAAGCAGCGGGTCTGCGTGTGCTGGAGCTCGGTGATGAGGTCGCGGATGGACTGGAGCAGGACGGCGGTGTCCCACGGCTCGTAGAGGTTGGGGGCGAAGCCCTCCTCGATGCGCTGCTCTAGGAGGCCGACGCGCTTCATGACGAACTCGTCGAGGTTGCTGGAGAAGATGGCGAGGAACTTGACGCGCTCCAGCAGGGCTCGCTTTTCATCCAATGCGAGCTGGAGGACGCGGCGGTTGAACTCCAGCCAGGAGAGATCGCGGTTGAAGATGCGGGAGTTCTCGCCCAGATCGGGGCGCTGCGTCGCGCGGGCCGGGGCGGGGGCCGCGGGGGCGTGCGGCGCACCGTTGCCCCGGGCGTCGGGCGTTGCGTGAGATCGAGTCTGGGCGGCGCGGGCTCGGTCCATGTGGCGTCAGGTTCCGGAGCGCCCGGCGACGGGCGGCGAGGGGTTCTGGGGAGAGGCGATGGCGGAGGAGGAAGGGGGGGAAGG